>JBBRLG010000194.1:0-12016 GCA_038231495.1 Gemmatales bacterium
GACAGCTAACAGCTATTGTTTTTTCCGTCTTTCGACCCCCGACGCCCGACACCCGACACCCGATCTTATGAATCGCCGCGACTTCCTCCACCCCCGTCGGCTCGCACGCAGCGCCGGACAGGTTGCGACTGCCCTTGGCGACTTTTCGCCCCCTCCCGCCCCGCCCGCCGAAACCGATGCCGCACTGCTGCGCCTCAGCCGCCGGGCTATGGCCGCCACCTTTGAACTGGCGCTGCCCTTCGGTACGCCGGGGGCGCTGGAAATGGGCGAGGCCGTCTTCGATTTGCTCGACGCACTCGAAGCGCAGATGACCGTCTACCGCGAGACGAGCGAGGTCGCCAACATCAACCAGCTGGCGGCCGTCGCGCCGGTCGTCGTCGAGCCGCACTTGTTTGAATTGCTGCAAACGGCGGCCCGCATCACGGCGGACACCGACGGCGCCTACGACGTGACGGCCGGGGCGATCGTCAAGGCGTGGGGCTTCTTCAAGGGGCCGCGGCGCGTGCCGACCGACGCCGAACGCACGACGGCACTCGAGCGCGTCGGCATGAAGTGGGTGGAACTGGTCCCCGAACGGCGAACGGTGCAGTACCTGCGGCCCGGCCTCGAAATCAACCTGGGCAGCATCGGCAAGGGTTACGCGTTGGATCGCATGGCGACAACCTTGCGCGAGGATTGGAAAATAACGACCGCCCTGTTGCACGGCGGCAGTAGCAGCGTGTACGCTATGGGTAGCCCCACACAAGCCGCGCAAGGCTGGTTGATTGGCGTCACCCACCCTTGGCGGCCGGACTGTCGCCTGGCCCTGTTGCGGTTGCGCGACCGGGCGTTGGGAACGTCGGCGGCCACGTTCCAGCACTTGGAATACAATGGCCGGAAGCTCGGGCACATTCTCGACCCGCGCACCGGCTGGTCGGCGGAGGCGCTGGCCAGCGCGAGCGCCATCGCCCCGACCGCCGCGGAAGCCGACGCGCTGGCCACCGCGTTTTTCATCCTCGGTGCCGAGAAGACGCGGGCGTACTGCGCGAAACACCCCGAAATCGGGGCCGTGTTGCTGGGTAATGAATCGGACGCCGTACCTGTATTTCTGAATGTCCAACCGGCCGCTTGCGGCTAAGCGCTCAGCCGCAAGCGGCAAACCTGAACACCACCATGAATTCCGCGACAAAATTGCTCCTCATCGTCCTTCGCATCGCCATCGGCTGGCACCTGTTGTTCGCCGGTATCGCGAAGTTCGCCCCGGACTACCGCGGCAGTGAAGGCTATCTGACCGAGGCGACCGGCCCACTCGCGCCGACGTTTCACACAATGGTCGGCGACAAGTTGGCAGATCGCTACGCCGTCAAGCCGGCTCCCGACGGCCAAGAAGCCGCGGCGGAGGCGTACGCCAGACGCTGCCCCGAGCCGCTCGCCCAGGAATGGGACGACTACTGCCGCCGGTTCAGCGCCCACTACCACCTCGACGAAAACGTACAAGACACCTACACCGCGGCCGACATCGCCGCCAACGCCGTGGGCTTGTTGGCCGCGCCGGGGGGACAAGGGCCCTGGCTCTTCGCCGCCGAGTTGGAGCAGCCGCGGATCGCCCTCGCCACGCTGCCCGCCGACGCCGCGGGCCGCCGTACCTTTCAGCAAGACTATTGCAAGGCGACCGTGGCACAGTACAAGTACGCCACCGTCGATTGGATGCTTAACGGCAACAAGCCGCGCAAGGTCACGTCGCCCTGGGGACCAGCCGTCGAGGTGGAACGCACGCCGGAACAGCGCGTCGCCGACTACCAGGCCAAGCGCCAGGAAATCCGCAAGGAACAGTCCGGCGAATTCAGCACCAGCCTGCACACCCTGTTCGCCTCCGACAAGACAAAGGAACTGAGCGCCGAGAAGGGCGACGTGGCCCGCATCCGCGCCGACCTGGCCAAGGAACTTGACACGCGCACGAGCGCCCTCAAGGAGTCGCTCCGCGACGTGCTGACGCCCGAACAGGTCCAGAAATACGGCCCCATGCCGGAACCGGCCAAGGCGACCGGCTGGACCGCGATGGGCCGGCTCGACTGGATCGACTTCGCGGTGCGCTGGGGCCTGACCATCAGCGGCGCGTGCCTGATCCTCGGCCTGTTCTCGCGCTGCAACTGCCTGCTCGGCGCGGTGCTACTCCTGTCGTTCTACCTGGCCGCGATGCCGTTGCCGGGCGTGATCGAGGCGGTGCGCGTCGAAGGCTACCCCTACGTCAACAAGAACATCATCGAAATGCTGGCCCTGCTCACCCTGGCGACGACGGCCAGTGGCCGCTGGGCCGGGCTGGACGCCTTGCTGTACTACTTGAACCCCTTCCGCCGCCGGGCGACGACGCCGAAGGGGCCGCCCCCGCCGCCCGACCGAACCAACGGCACGCCGGTCAACCGCCCGGCGCCAGTTGCCGCTCCCTCCCACGTACCTCACCGGAGATAAACCCCCATGCCGCTCGATATGACTCCCGAACAGCGGGAAATCGGCAAGAGCAACTTCCAGCGCGTCAGCGAAGGGCTGACGCGCCGCGACTTTATGAAAAGCATGGCCCTGACCGGCGCAGTGGTCGCCCCGGTCGCGGCGGCTACCTACTTCCAGTATTCCTCCGACAAGGTGGACGGCAAACCCGTCCGCGCGGCGCTGATCGGCGCCGGCGACGAGGGTGGCGTGCTGGCCGGCGAGCACAACCCAAAGTATTTGCAGATCGTCGCCGTCTGCGACATTCGGCCTTATAACCAGAAGCGCATCTTCGCCGGCGAGCCGACCGGCCCGCGCCGCGGCCTGAACTACCATTACGGCCGTAACGCCACCAAGGACATCCCGGTCTACACGAAGATCGAGGACGTTCTCAAGCGCGACGACATCGAGGCGGTCATCATCGCGTTGCCGTTGTTCCTGCACGCCCCGGTCGCCATCCAGGCGATGAAGGCCGGCAAGCACGTCCTGTGCGAAAAGCTCATGGCGTGGAACATCGACCAGTGCAAGCAGATGATCCGCGTCTCGGAGGAGACCGACCGCGTGCTGTCGGTCGGCCACCAGCGCCATTACAGCCTGCTTTACGCCCATGCCGTGGACGTGATGAAGTCGAACGTCCTGGGCGACGTGCGCCACATCCGCGCGCTCTGGCACCGCAACAACGCCTTGCCGAAGATCGACGCGAACACCGGCAAGGAAATTGCCGGCACGATCCGCGACAGCTGGCGGCCCGACGTGCGCAAGGAGGACACCGACGCCCTGGCCGCGGACATCCGGAAGCACGGCTACAAGAGCATGGAGGAGCTGGTCCGCTGGCGTTTGTTCAACCGCACGGGCGGCGGCCTGATGGCGGAGTTGGGCAGCCACCAGCTCGACGCTTGCAGTATCTTCCTGGGCAAGGTCCACCCGCTGGCGGTGAGCGGCGTCGGCGGCAAGTTCTTCTACAAGGACGACCGCGAGGTGGACGATCACGTCTTCGTGACGTTCGAGTTCCCCGGCCCGAACTACTTCAAGGACGCCGACCGCAAGGAGGTCAAGGACAAGGAAGACCGCGTGATCGTGACCTATTCGTCGATCAGCACGAACCAGTTCGAGCAGTACGGCGAGTGCGTGATGGGGTCGCGTGGCACGATGGTGGTCGAGAAGGAACAGAGCATCATGATCTACCCGGAGGCGGGCGGCCGCGCGCTGGCGGTGACGGTCTCGGCGACCGGCGGCGGCAAACCGGCGTTGGAGTCGTCCAGTTCGCCCTCCGGTCCGGCGGCCCCGGCGGCGGGCGCGTCCGCCGGCGGCGCCGCGGAGCCGCCCAGCCGCGGCTACCGCGAGGAGATGGAGCATTTCGCGTACTGCATCCGCATGGGGAACGAGGGCATGTCGAAGCAAGACCGCCCGAACGTGCGCTGTCCCGGCAAGGCTGCGATGGCCGACGCGATCGTTGCCCTGACTTCCAACCTGGCGATGCACAAGCAGCAGCGGATCGAGTTCAAGGAAGAGTGGTTCGACCCGACTTCAGACAAGGTGCCGGACCCGGAGATGAAGCCGGAAGTCGTCACGGGCTGAAATGCGTTAAACCACGGAATACACGGAAAACACGGAAAAAAGACAGAAAAGCAATTAGCATTTCTTCTGTCTTTTTTCCGTGTTTTCCGTGTATTCCGTGGTTTACTTCTTCTCGCCTTTGACCAAAGGCGGCAACTCTGCGATCTCGATGTTGCGGAAATTTAAGTCCGTCGTCGGGTCGTGGCCTTGCAGGCTGATCGGACCCTTCTCCAGCCGGCAGCCGTTGCGGGCGTTGTCCTTCAGCGGCCGGTTGTCCGTCCAGTCCACCACCTGCACGCCGTTCACCCACGTCGCCAGGTGCCGGCCCTGCGCCACCACCGTCATCTTGAACCACTCCCTGTCCTTCGCCACCTCCCGCCGGGCGGGCACGCGCCGGTAGATCGCGCCGGTGCCGTAGTCCGTGGCCGTCGCCTTGATCTTCGTCTTGTTTTTCAGCTCGTTCGTCGCGGGGTCGTACTCCTCGATTGTGTACTCCTTCTCCGGCTTCTCGGTGAAGCCGTTGTGAATCTGGGCCTCGTAGCCGTTCTGGTACTCGTTGGGAATGCAGCGGAAAAAGACGCCGCTGTTGAGCTGCTTGCCGTTGCTGATGCAGTCGATCTGCACCAAGAAGTCGGTCCAGGCGTCCTTCGTTTGCAAATCGCCGGGACCGTTCTTGAGGCTGATCCAACCTTCCTTCGTCACGCCGAATTCCGACTTCTTACCAGGGCCTTCAAACACCTTCCAGCCGGTCAGGTCCTTGCCGTTGAAGATCGCCTTGGTGTTGATCGGTTTTAGCTTGACGTTGCGGACGATGAAGTTGTTGCCGGACAGGGTGAGGTAGCCGCTGGCGGCCTTTTTCGCAGCTGGATCGCCGGAGCCGGGTCCAAACTCCGTACTCCCGCTCCTGCTGGCGCTCCGGGTTGCAAATCGAGCCAGGTCGCCGCCGCGCACCTGCGCCGTCAGGGTCGCCCAGCCGTTGCCCACCAGGGGAATCGCGTTCACTTGTTTGCCTGCGGCACCGCCGCCGTCGGCGTCACAGCCGACAATGACGTCCGCCTTGGTGTCCTGTTTGACCCGGAATTCCAGGGACAAATCGTAATCCGCGAACGCCGTGGTTGAAACGAGTCGGACCGGCTTGTCGCCCTGCGGCGACAACATACCTTCGACGACCGACCATTTCGAGTCGTCGAGCGCCTTCCAGCCGAAAGTGCTGTCGCCGTCGAAGAGCAGCAGCCAGCCGTCGGCGGCTTCTTTCGGCGTCAGCGTATTCGGCTTGGGCTTGGGGTCGTCGTCCGCGAACATGCGCGACGTTAACGACAACAGCAACGCCAGACAGAGCAGGTATCGCATCGCACCACTCCCCTGAAAAACGAGCGGAACCACGAGATACACGAATAACACGAATCAACGCGGCCCGCAATCAGATCTCGCCGGCGTCTTCCCTTCCTTGCCGCCTGCGCCGCGTTGCCTCGGAAGGTGTCGAAAAAAATGCTTGCCACGGGCAGGCCGGTCGGCCAAAATCCAGACCGCGTTCGCAGGGCCGGGCTGCGCGAGGACGAACGTGCCGAAACTTCCAGGAAGGAGCAACCAGCGTGACGAGTCACCGAAGGAAGCGCCACACCCGCGCCCCGAAAAGCTTTCGCTTGCAGGCACTCCAAATTTACCCTTACTGCCAGTGGTGCGGTTGTCCGCTGACCCGGCAAACGGCCACGACGGACCACTTGCAGCCGGTGTCGCGCGGCGGCAGCAACGACTGGGGCAACCTGTGCCTGGCCTGCCTGGACTGCAACCAGGAGCGCAAGAACGATCTGCCACGGCGACAACCCCAAGGCCCGCACTGGGGCACGGCGAAGCCCGCCGCGGTCAACCCGCCGCGGGTCGAAGGTCGGGCCTACGTCGCCTGGACGCGTTACCCCGGCGGCCGCTGGCGCTCCACGCTGCGCGGGGACTGCCCGGAAGGTTTGCAGGAAGTGGTAAGCAAGCTGTTGGGACAAACGGTAGAGACGGTGATTCTGCCCAGGGGACAGGAGCCGATGCTGCCGGTACCCAGAGACGTTTGCCCGTGATGGAGGCGGCCCGTTTCGACGTGGCACTCACCGGCACAGGAAATCACCGTTTGCTAACGGTGATTTCCTGTCGGTAAGCGTCGCCGGGCGTCAATCGCTGTAATGCAAGTTACGGACAGAGTAACCGTTCACTCCCCCCTTACGAAGGGAGGGTAGGGGGGGTTGAGTGGACGCCATGACCGGAGTACCTCAAGAGTTCTTAACCCCCCTACCCCCCCTTCGTAAGGGGGGGAGTTGATGCCGGTAAACGGACAGAAATCGTCAATGCCTGACGCAAGGTTGGGGCCGCACCCGGTCGTCGAGTGCCAGCAACGGCACCCGACGCGGGCCGGTAGAAACGAAGAGCCGGGGAGTGTCACCGATTAAAAGTTCACCCCGCCCGCCAACCACAAAATCACATAAACAACCAGGATCAGCAGGAGAATCCCGCCAATGCCGCCGCCGAGCCTGGGGCCCCCGCGGTAATAGCCAAAGCCGCCGCCGCCGAGCAGCAGCAAAATCAGAATGATCAAAATAATCAGAGGCATTGCACAGACTCCGTTGCCAAGGTTGCCAGGGGAGCACGTTTAACCCCTTTATTATATCTGTCGTTACCAAAATGCGCCCAATGGGGAACAGCTATTTTCGTGGGCAACTTCGTGCGCAACGGCCGGAGAATTGTTACAGGACGGTTCGGCCCTCAAAATCACGCCACAATTTTCGTTGCCTCCCGCGCGTGCCGGCGTTAGGATTTAACCTTCGTCATTAACACCGTGTTCCCGGGAGTGCCGGTGCGGTGCCTCCCCTGGCCACTCCTCTTGCTGAGGTTTTCATGCGTCGCTTGCTTCCCGTCCTTGTCGTCCTGTTCTGGGCCGCGGCCTTGCGCGCCGACGACGCCCCCCAAAAAATAGCCACCGTCGAAGGCGTGACCGAATACCGCCTCGCCAACGGTGCCCGCGTCCTGCTCTTCCCCGAAGCGTCCCGGCCCACTGTGACCGTCAACCTGACCGTGCTGGTCGGCTCCCGACACGAGGGTCTCGGCGAAACCGGCATGGCCCATCTGCTCGAACACATGGTCTTCAAGGGCACTCCCACGTTCCGCGACGTGCCCAAGGCTCTGCGCGACCACGGCGCCATTTTCAACGGCACCACCAACTCGGACCGCACCAACTACTTCGAGACCATGCCCGCCACCGACGAGAACCTGGATTTCGGTATCCACATCGAGGCCGACCGCCTCGGCAACAGCTTCGTCAAGCGCGAGGACCTGGTTTCCGAAATGACCGTCGTCCGCAACGAGTTCGAGCGCGGCGAGAACAGCCCCCAGGGCATCCTCATGCAGCGCATCCACTCCGCCGCGTACGAGTGGCACAACTACGGCAAATCGACCATCGGCAACCGCTCCGACATCGAGCGCGTGCCGATCGAAAACCTCCAAGTCTTCTACAAGAAGTTCTACCAGCCCGACAACGTCGTTCTCATCGTCGCGGGCAAGTTCGAGGAGGCCAAGGCTCTCGCCCTGGTGCAGAAGTACCTCGGCGCCATCCCGAAGCCGACGCGCAAGCTGGACGCGACCTACACCGAGGAGCCGCCCCAGGACGGCGAGCGCAGCGTGACCCTGCGCCGAGTCGGCACGGTCGGCTCGGTCGGCGTCGTTTACCACATGCCGTCGGCGTCGCACCCGGATTGGGCGCCGCTGAACCTGCTGGCCGGCATCATCACTCAGCAGCCCAACGGCCGGCTGTACAAGGCCCTCGTCGAATCGAAGAAAGCCACCACTGCCGGCGCGTTCGCGGGCAACAGCCACGACCCCGCCCTGTTCAGCGGCTCCGCCGATGCGGAACCCAAGCAGATCGACGCCGTGCGCGACACCCTGCTCGCAACGCTCGAAGGGCTGGGGTCGGTGCCGTTCACCGCGGACGAGGTCGATAAGGCCAAGGTCCGCAGCCGTCGCAACGCCGAGACGCTGCAGTCCGACAGTGGGCGGATGTCGCAGGCGCTCAGCTCGGCGTCGTCGCTGGGCGACTGGCGGCTCCTGTTCGTGCAGCGCGACCGCATCGAGGCGGTCACGGCCGACGACGTGAACCGCGTCGCCAAGATCTATTTCCAGAAGCAAAACCGGACCGTGGGCGTCTTCATTCCGCAGGACGTGCCACTGCGGCTGGCGATCACCCCCGCGCCGGAGCTGGATTCGATCGTGAAGAACTACAAGGGCGGTGCCGTCGGCGCGGCCGGCGAGGCGTTCGACCCGTCGCCGGACAACCTCGACGCCCGCACCAAGATCGTCGAGATCGACGGCATCAAGGCCGGCCTGCTGGCGAAGAAGAACCGCGGCGAAACGGTGTCGCTGGTGCTGACCCTGCACTACGGCAACGAGGAGTCGCTGAACGGCCAAACGACCGCGGCCGGGATGCTGCCAGGCCTGATGATGGCCGGCACCAAGAAGCACGACCGCCAGGCGCTCCGCGAAGAGTTGGACGCGCTCGGCATCCGTATCACTGCCGGCGGCGGCGGCGGCGGTGGCGGCCGGCGTGGCGGCGGCAGCGGCGGTGGTGCCGCGGGCCAGTTGACGTTCTCCGTCGAGGCCAAGCGTGCGACGCTGCCCGCGGCGATCAAGCTGTTGGGTGAAATCCTGCGCGAGCCGGCGTTCCCCGAGGCCGAGTTCGACTCGATGAAACGCCGCGCCCGCGCCGGCGCGGAGAACATGAAGACCGACCCGGCGGCGCTGGCGTCCAACCGGCTGTTGCGCGCCCTGGCACCGTACCCGCCGAACGACATCCATTACGTTCCGACCCCCGAAGAGAGTGAAAAGCGTCTGGAAGCCGTCACGCTCGACCAGGTGAAGGCGCTCTACGAAAAGCAGATCGGCGCCACCAAGGGTGAACTGGGCATCGTCGGCGATTTCGACCCGGAACCGGCGCTGGCGCAGGTCCGCGAAATCCTGAAAGGCTGGAAGTCCGACGTGGCGATCAAGCGCGTCGAGCGCGCGGCCCCGGTGGGCATCAAGGGTTCCAAGGACGACATCGTGACGCCGGACAAGGCGAACGCGGTCTTCATGGCGGGCCTGGTGTTCCAGTTGAAGGAGACCGACCCCGACTTCGCGGCGTTGCGGCTGGGCAACTTCCTGTTCGGCGGCGGCACCCTGTCGTCGCGCCTGGGCAACCGCATCCGCCAGAAGGAAGGCCTGTCGTACGGCGTCACGTCGGCGATGAGTGCGTCGCCGCGCGACCCGTCGGCGAGCTTCACGGTCAACGCCATCACGAACCCGGTGAACATCGACAAGGTCGAGAAGGCCGTGAACGAGGAGTTGATCGAGTACCTGGCCAACGGCCCGACGCCGGAGGAGCTGGCCGACGCGAAGAAGGCGTACCTGGAGGCGCAGAAGGTGGGTCGCACCGGCGACGCCGCCCTGGCCGGCCAGATCGTGGCGAACCTGGACCTGGGCCGCAAGTTCGAGCACACGAAGGAGACGGAAAAGCGCATCGCGGCCCTGACGCCGGACGACGTGAAGATGGCGTTCCGCAAGTATGTCGATCCGAAGAAGCTCGTAATCGTCCGTGCGGGCGATTTCAAGAAGTAAGGAGCTGTCGATTTAGCCCCTCCCCCTTCGGGGAGGGGCGTTTGACGTGAGAAAAGGGTGCCAGTTGACTTTACCGCGGTGGCCGTAAAGTCAATTGGCACCCTTTTCCCAGGAGTTGTGCTATGCCAAGCGTCACTCTCGAAGAAGCCCAGGCCCGCCTGCCGCAGCTCATCGAACAACTTCAGCCGGGCGAAGAGATCACGATCACCGAACAGGGGCTTTGCTCGGCCACGTGGACATTTCCATCGAAATGCGCCACCCCGGCGGCGATCCGTTGACGCGGCAGCGCCGCTTCCTCGCCTTGTCGCGCTACGCCGAGACGACGCGCCGGCTCCTACTGGAACTCAATGCGGAGGGCAGTGACTATCTACCAGTACCGGACGCGCTGGAGGAGGATTTCCAGGCTTGCTGGGAGCTGCTCCGGCTGGTACTGGACGACGCCCCGCAAAAACTGACGCGCCAGGACATCCTCGCGGAATGGCCGCCGGACTTCGCAAAGCCCCATCCCACGAAGCTATGGCGTTGGCTCGACGGCGCCGTCCAGCGCGGCCTGATGGCTTGCGAAGGCGCGGGTCGCAAGGCCGACCCCTTCCGCTACTGGCTCCCGGAACGTGAAGCCGTTTGGAAAGAGGATCCTTTCTACGAGATATTCGAAGCCCAGCGGCGCCAGCTCAACTTACCGTTTGAATCCCTCCAGCAGAGAAAAAAGGTGCTGAACGACGACGACGCACCCCAATTCTCAAACGAAGGAGATGAATGACGCTGGTATCGCGCTGGACCACTCGGTAGCAGAGGTGTTTAGGAAATCGTGCAGTCTTTTGACCGGTCGCATTCTCCTTGGTTTTGGCGGGGTTGGCAAGTTCTTGAGCTTTCGTCCACCTCAAGAGCTCGGTAAAATCTAACGGTGATCAGGGAAGGACAGCCGACATTGCAACGGACGCTCAGGATGATGCGGCCAGGGAGGGCGGGGCTTGTTAACGCGTAACCATCGGCAAGAGGCGCTGTGCCGGGCGTATGTGCAGGCGATTGCCGCTCGCTGCGGCATGAGTTCCAGTGTACCCAGCCCGGATTATGGGATCGACTTGACAATCAACGACATCGAAATGCGCGGCCAGCGGCGAGCAGAGTCCGGGTACAAGCTCGATGTCCAGGCCAAGAGTACGACGCGGGCTGACAAGGCATCGACTGCGATCCGGTACGATCTAGACGTACGGGCTTACGACACGCTCCGTCATCCGCGGCCTGGATGTCCCCGAATTCTGGTCGTGTTGCTGTTGCCGGCTGAGGAAAGTCAGTGGTCCACGCAAACGGAGGACGAGTTAATCTTACGCCATTGTGCCTATTGGACCACTCTTAAAGGGATGCCAGCAACTACGAACCGCCGTGTGCTTCGCGTTCATATCCCGCGGGCAAATGTGTTCTCCGTCGCTGCCCTGCAGGGAATGATGAAACGGATCAAAGAAGGAGAAGAATTATGAACCCTTGGCGCTGGGTTGACCCTCGCATTCAGGAAGTCCGAGTCGCGGACGTGGAAGCATTCTTCGTGCGCCGTGGTTGGCGCCTCATGCCGAACCCGAACGGCGAACTGTTGCGATTCGAGCACCCGAGTGAAGGGAATGGCGCTGCCTTTTTCCAAATGGTTCCCGCGTCCGAAGAGACAGCGGATTTTCGGCAACGGATCACGGAGCTTGTCACGACGCTCAGTGAGTTGGAGGAATGTCACCCGGTGCAGGTGCTAGAGGACATCCTGAGCGGGGATGGCGCTGAGCGGATTCGCGAAAATGGGGAATCCGTCGACCGGACAAAAGCGACGACCGGGCCCGTAGGCCGTTAAGGAGAGCAAAGGGGGAGCGCAAAGGGGACGGAGGCGCACAAAGGGGACGCATCTAATTTCGCCGGCACGAAATTAGATGCGTCCCCTTTGATTTTCCCCAAACCTTTGATTCCTCGGTCGAATAAGCGGGTGAATGATATTCAAGGCTAGTGCTCTGTCAAGCGTCGATTGATGGGTGGGACGGGCTTCCTAGCCCGTCCTGGAACACGGAGGGGCTAGTAAGCCCGTCCTACAGCACCCATCAAAGCATGAGTGACACTGCACTAGTGCTCCCGCCACGCTAAATCTTGGGATAGCGAAATTGCTTCCGATGGTCTTTTCTGAGGATTGCAAGAAGGCCTACCCCCACATTTAGCGTGGCGGGGGCACTAGGGCTGCCTTTGCGTCTTGAGAGGCGGCATCGCTCCTATGCTGGAAGGTGAGTAAGCGGATGGTTTCACGTTGAGGAGACGGCCAAAAACCCAACCCACAGGTTCCGGTTGATGGAAATCGGTGCCTTCGGTGGATAATCGTGGTTGTTTGACTTCGGGACGGACC
>JBBRLG010000195.1:0-11971 GCA_038231495.1 Gemmatales bacterium
ACACCCGATCTTCTCCGACACCCGACACCCGACACCCGACACCCGATCCTAAGCCGTTCCCGGCCCCAGGCCCTTCAGGCGCTTGCGCGACACGACCGGCGGGAAGAGTTGGCCTCCGAACCAGCCGCCGGCCAGCGCCAGGCCAAACGATAGCAGCATCGAGAACGCCACCAATTCCAGCGTCGTGTGCCGAAACGCCAGCACCACGTTCAAGACCGCACCGGTGACAATTCCCGCGACCAGACCTTGCTTGATGCCGTTGACCGTGCCGGCCCCGGCCGCCATCCCGCCCAGAAGCAGTGCCACAGCCTTGATCTCCCAGATCAGAACCCATTCCTGCATGTACTCGTTCAGGGACAGGCTGTCGCTAACACTCAGCACCAAGGCCAAAAGCGGCTGCGCGGTCAGGCAGCCGGCAATGGCGAACAGCGTCCCCAGCCCGACCCGGAACCAGGAGATCGGGCCGACGAACACTTTCAGAAGGCGCGGCCGTTTAGGCCCGAGCCTCTGCGCCATGCGCGAAGGGCTTTCCGGCAGCGTCACGACCGACAGCGGCTTCCAGACGAGGCTGCTGACCAGTGCGCCGACCGAGCCGACTAAAATTTGAAGGAACGGCTGGGCGTAGACCCAGTGCGTCGTGAACGCCTGCGCCGGCCCCTGGCCCAGGAGCAGCGACAGGATGCTGTTGGCCACGCCGATGTACACGCCCAGGACATGGGCCTGCCGTCGGGCCACGCCGGCGATGACGCTGCCGACTACCAGGCCGAACAGCTGCAAACTCTGGATGCAGAGCAATTCCGCCATCGGCATGGTTGCCGAGTTGAGCGGTTCACCGGTCGTCGCGAGGACGAGACTCTTGATGAGGTGGTAGAGGCCGTAGAACAACCCTTGTGCGAGGCCGACGCCGACGACGAACCGGCCCCAGTCGGTGTGCTGCCAGCCGCGGGCCAGCTCGGCATAGCTTTTTCCCCGTCTGCGCGGCTGGCAGTACACCAGCGCGTTGCCACAGGTCGGGCAGTGCAGGGCCTGTTCGTGGGTCGTGCTGCAGCGGTTGCAAACCATTGCCATGGCATCGTCACCTGATCGACGCGAAAAATCGAGAAGCGGCTCCGTGAAACTATAGGTCACGAAATCAGGTGACGAACGAATTGCCGCTTGCGGCTGAGCGCGAGTAGTGCTACTAGCGCTCAGCCGCAAGCGGCGATCAATTCGGTCGCGGCTTCTCCCACTCGCGCCGCACCTGGGTCAGGCCGTAGGCGCACAATTCAAACTCCGCGCTGAGCCGCCGTAAGATGGGCGCTTCTTCGCGGTAGGGACCGTCCTCGAAGGTGCTGGCGATGTAGTAGGACCGTTTTCCCTGTTCGCAGTAATCGACAAAATGATCTTTGGAGAGCGCACTGCGCAGGCGGCTGAGGCGTTCGGGGTAAACGCCGGTCCAGAACAGGGTGAAGTCGCCGATGTGCCGATGCACCTCCCGGCGGGTGCGGCCCTCGGGCGGCATGGCCTCGGCCTCGATCATCATCTCGGCGACCTCTTCGAGCCGCTTGCCGGTGCCGTCGCGCAGGCGGAAAATCGCGTCGAGGTGAATGAAACGGGAGAGCATTCCGGAGAGATAGTCGGTCAAAGGCGGGTCAGCCAAACCGAAAGTTTGAATGAAGGTTTGTTCGGTGAGGCCGGCAAAAAGTCTGCGGAGAGGGTGGTCGGCATTCGGGGAAAACATGGAATACACCTCTTCGGCTAAAGCTTCCGAGGTACTCCGCCGTCCGTGGCGAAGTATCGTCTGTTATTGTAGGGCGCCGCCGGAAATAATCAAACCCAACCGGTCGGCGGAATTGAATTTGACGGCGGAGTTGAGGAGATGTGCGGGGTTTGCCGCTTGCGGCGTTGCGAAAACCGCAAAGCCGCAAGCGGCAATACTACCCGATGCGCTGCAATTCGTCGAGCAGCCGGTCGATTTCCGCGTCGCTGCCGACGGTGATCCGCAAGCCGTCGCCGTAGCCCTCGTAGACCATGTAGCGCACGAGGATGCCGCGCTGCTTAAGCGCTTCGTAAACCGGCTTGACCGGGCGGTCGCGGCGGCACCACAGGAAGTTCGCCGCGCTCGGCGTGACGGCAAAGCCCAGCCCGGCCAGCGCCCTGGCCAGCCGCGCCCGCGTCGCCAAGATTTTCACCCGCGTCGCGTGGAAATACGCCTGATCTTCGAGCGCCGCCGTCGCGGCCGCGAGGCTGAGCACGTCGCAATTGTAGGAATCCTTCACCTTGCCGAGTTCGCGCACCAGTGCCGGGTCGGCGACGGCGAAGCCGAAGCGGATGCCGGCCAGGGCGTACGACTTGCTCAAGGTGCGGGTGACGACGACCTGGCGCTTTGGGTCGCGGACCGTTGCCAGGGCCAGGGCGTTGCCTTCCGCGAAGTCGGCGTAAGCCTCGTCGATCACGAGCGGCCCGTCCACCTCGCCGCGCAGTCGTTCCAGCTCGCCGCGCGGCACGACGGTCCCCGACGGCGAATTCGGATTAGCAAGATAGGTAATGTTCGCGTTGCGCACGGGCCAGGGTTGGGGCAACGACCAGTCGGCGTTGTACGGCACGGTCTGGAAGCGTGCCCCCTGTAACTCGGCGAGAGTGCGGTAGAGCAGGTAACTCGGCGTCGGCGAGACGACGAGGCCCTTTTCCGGCACGAAGGCGCGGGTGAGAATGGTGAGGATGTCGTCGGAGCCGTTGCCGACGAGGATGCCGTCGGGGTCCACGTCGAGCACGCGGCCGGCGGTCCGGCGGAACGCGGTGCCGACCGGGTCGGGATACTTCCGGAGGTGGTCGCCGGTGAGGGCTTCGCGGACGGCCTCGAAGACGCGCGGCGACGGCGGATAGGGGTTCTCGTTGGTGTTGAGTTTGACGACGGCCCCTTCGCGCGGCTGCTCGCCGGGCGTGTAGCCGGCCATCGTGCGGATGTTGGGTCGCAGGTGTTCGATCATGCGCAGTCTCGTCCACACCTTGACTTCGGCCCGTCAGGCGGCCGGTTGGTCGGTGCGCTTGGAAGCCTTCCCGGTATCGATGAGGCGGTCCCGATACTGCTGCTGGAACTCCGCGTAATAAGCCACCAGGCGCGCGGGATCGTGTGCAAAGCGCTCCGAAATTCGGCGTCGCAACTCCCGGATTTCGTCAATCACCGGATCGCTCGGGTTCGGATTCATCACTTCCTCCAAGCAATTCTAAGGGCGTTACCAGCGGCTGGGGATCGTGGTTTCAACGTACACACGCGGTTTGGCCATGCTGTAGAAGATACCGCACCCGTCTGCGGTCGGCTATGGGAGCCGTGGCACTCGTCCGCGCACGAAATCACCGTTTGGTAACGGGGAATGCTCGTCGGCGGGCGTCGGTACGCGTCAATCGCTGCCGTGCAAGTTACGGACAGAAAACGTCAATGCGGGACGGCCGCTTCCGGCGTCTACCGCCATTTGGCCGCCTCGGCAGGCTTGTCCCAGGCCTCGTACAGGTCGGCCACCCGCTTCCGGGCCGCGGCCGCGCCCCAGGCCGGCACCCCGACCGCCTTCGCCACGTCGTTCGCGGCGGTGACGAGGATCGGTTCCGCCTCGGCGTACTTCCCCTGCCGGCGGAGGCAGTCGCCATAGCGGGAGGCGACTTCGGAACGAAACCAATCCTTGTTCCAAAGGGCCATCTTGACCGCCTCCGAACACTCCCGGAGCAGCGGTTCCCCGGCCGGAGGCGCGGCCGTGCCGGTCAGGGCGGTTTCCAGGTCGATGGCCAGCGACTCGGGGTTCCGCTTCGGGTCCGGCTTTTGCGCGAGCAACAGCGTCGCCAGGTATTTGGCCGCGTCAGGCCACTGCTGCTGTTTGGCATGGAGGCGGGCCAGGAACCCGAGCGTCCGTTGGGTGTCGCGGGATTCCGGGCCGGTAATCATCCGGCGTTTCGCCAATACGTCGAGGTATTCCTTCTCGGCTTCCGCCCATTGGCCCTGTCCCTCGAGCGCGTAACACAACAGGTTGCGGGCCGACAGGTTTCCCGGGCTTTCCGCCCCACGACTCTTGATTTGCCGGGTGATCGCCTCACGCAGGACGGGTTCCGCCTCGGCGAAGCGGCCCAGGGCGACCAGGTTTGCCCCCAGATTCGCCAGGGTCGTCGCCAACTCCGGGTGGTCCGGGGACGCCTTCCGACGGCGATCGGCGACCGACTTCAAGAGCACCAGCGCTTCGTCCGGCTCGCCCGCCGTTACCAACGTGGCTGCAAGGTCGTTGTCGTATTCCAGGGCTTTGTTGTCGTCCGGGCCGTTCCGCGTGGTCGCAATCCGGCTCGCCCGTCGGCGGAGGGCGATCGCCTCCGGGAACCGCCCCTGGTTCGTGCGGAGTTCGCCGAGGTTGTTGGCCGCTTCGGCCGTCTCCGGATGGTCCGGCCCCAGCACCCGGGTACACGTTTCGAGGGCATCCACGCCCGCCGCCTCGGCGTTCGGCAACTGGCCCAACTGCAAGACCGCACACACCAGACGATTCCGAATGGCCAGCGTGTCGGGGTGTTCCGGCCCGAGCAGGCGGGAGCGGAGTTCCCACGCCCGGCGGTAGTGCGGCTCGGCCTTGTCGTACACGTCGAGGTACTCGTAGGCGTGGCCGATGACCGCGCGGAGGTCGGCCTCGACCTCGGGCTGGTCGGACAGGTTGGTCTGGCCTCCGAGCCGGTCGCCCGCCATGTCCAGCAACTGCCGAACCGTGAGCTTGTCCCCCACCGGATTGTTCACCGGGTCGGCCTGTTTGAGCAGGTCGTCGATCAGGAAGCGGTTGAGGGCTTCGGACTTGGCCTGGGCCGCCACGGCGGCTTGCCGCTGCCGCTCGGTATCGACCCGGGCTTGCTGGAGTAGTATCGTTCCGATGGAAAGTCCGACGACGGCGGCCACCAGCAATGCCGCCGCGCTGCCGACCGCCGTGCGGTGCCGTTTCGCCCAACGCCGCGTGCGGGGCAGTAACGGCTCGCGGTACGCCGCCACCGGCTCGTCGGCCAGCCAGTGCTCCACGTCCGCGGCCAGCGCTTCCGCCGACGCGTACCGCCCCGGCGGCTCCAGCGCCATCGCCTTCAAGCACACCGCCTCCAGGGGCCGCGGCACGTCCGGTTTGGCCTGACGGGGCCGCGGGAAGTCGCCCCGCTGAATCTTCTGCTGCATCTCCGGCCAGTTGCCCTTTTCCAACGGCGGACGCCCCGTCAGCACCGTGTACAGCACCGCGCCCAAACTGTACACGTCGGACAGTTGCGCCACCACGTCCCACCGGCCCGCCGCCTGCTCGGGGCTCATGTAGGCCGGCGTGCCGATCGCCGAACCCATCGCCGTCTCGCCGGGGCCGCTGTCCACGCCGGCTGAGACCAGCAGCGTCTCGCCCGTCCCCGCGGCCCGCACCGCCTCGGCCCGGCCGACCACCTTGGCCAGCCCCCAATCGACTACCAAGGTCTCCCCAAACTTCCCGAGCATCACGTTGGCCGGCTTCAGGTCGCGGTGGATCACGCCGCGGCTGTGGGCGTAGGCTACGGTCTGGCAGATTTGCAGGAACGCCTGCAGGAGCCGGCGGAAGACGACCGCGTCGGGCGGGCCGGCGTGGTAGGCGGCGATCGCCTCGGCCAGGGTCTGGCCTTCGATGAACCGCATCGCGTACGCCGGCCGCGGGCCACCGGCGTACAACCCGTAGACGGGCACGACCCCCGGGTGTTCCAACCGGGCGGTGACCTCGGCTTCCAGGAGAAACCGCCGCCGACTTTCCGGGTTGGCGGCGTGCCGGTCCTGGAGGTACTTGACCGCGACGGTCCGGTGCAGCTCCGGGTCGGTCGCCCGGTACACCTCGCCCAGGCCTCCGCGGGCGTGCGGCGTGAGGTTGGTGAACGGCCCCGCCGCGGGACCCGCATCGACCGTGGTTTCCATGCCGGGAGGGCCGAAACCGTCCGGGGCGGGGTACGAAGGTAGCGTCACGCAGCACCTCCAACGAAATAAAGCCTAACGGTCGTCTCCAGCTCCGACCCCGGCCGACGCGCCGGGCAGGGAGCAGCGGTCGCCGGCACACGACCGGCCGAACACGCGCCCCAGCCGCACCCGGTAGCGGGCAAAAAGCGTGTACAGGAAATCGAAGAAGGGACGTAACACTGGCCAACCGGTGGGGGCCAGGAACCAGCCCAGTCCCACGGCACGATACGCCTCGCGGAAGGTTGCCAGGCCGCACGTCTTGCGGCCGTCCGGGAAGACGCCGTGCAGGGTGCCCATCAACTCCGGCAGGGTACTGCCATACCGAGCCGGGTCGAAGCCGGGGGCGGCGATGTCCTCGGTGGCCAACCGCCCGGAGCGGCCGAGGTAGTTCAACCACCGGGCTTCCAGGCGGCAGAAGGGACATTCGCCGTCGTACAGCACTTTGAAACGCCACGCGGTCACTTGCGTCTCCTGTGCCGGTTAACGCCCTGGAGCCGTTGCCCGACTTCCCGCCGGTGGAACGGGCGGCCGAAGGGTCAGGCTCCGACGATCTCGTTCAACCCTTCGATCAGTTGGTCGAGTTCCTCGGCGGAAACTTGGCCGAGCTTGTTGCCGAGGCGCTGCACCGAAAGGGTGCGTATCTGACTGATCTTCACCCAGGACTGCTTGGGCAATTTGACGCCGGTCAACGCCAACGTGAGGGGGAATCCCGCCCTCTGCGGTTGGCTGGTTACGGCCAAGGCGATGACGGTGCCGGAGCGCGCGTTGAACACGTCCGCGCTGACGACCACGACCGGGCGCAGGCCGCCCTGCTCGTGACCCCGTGCGGGGTTCAAGTCGGCCCAGACCACGTCGCCCCTCAATATTCGGGCCATGGTGCGCAATCTTCCGTAAGCCCTTCCTCGGCCAGCGCCTGCTCGAACTTGGGGTCCAGCTTCGCGCTCTCGCGCGCGAGGCGGCTCCGCTGGAGCCGTCGTAGTTTGTCGCGGACGGCCTCCTGCACGGCGCGGCTGCGGTTGGGGAACTGGTTCTCGGCCACCAGCCGGTCGAGGCGGACCAACAGATCCCGATCGATGGTGACGGCGATTTTCACGGTACGCATAAAAAGCTCCGGGTATGATGAAACATCATACCGGTCTTCGTGGTCGAGTGTCCAGCCGGCTTCACATCAACTCGCGCCCCCTGAACGGTCGATTAAGCCTTCGCCAGCACCTCAATGTAGGAATCGGTTTTAAGCAGACGAATAGTCTTCGCCTTGGTTAGCGCATCCGCTTCCGGCCCGTTAGCTTGAAACGACCTCACGATACCCACAGCGCTTGCGACCTGCTTTGGTTCTGTTGTCCGGACACCTTTATGATTGTTAAGAACCTCCCGAACGTATTCCGCATCCGACACGGTCCCGTGGAGAAGAACTTCAACGGCGCCTCCTGGCATTTCCCTAACCCGGTGGACCCTGATCCGTACGCCAACGGCGTCGTACTCAAGGGGGGTCAGTCCGGCAATCATTAGCACCTGCCGCTGCTCTTGTTGAGTGAGCATCCCTTTCTTAAGCGCTTCTTCAATCTTCCTCTGCCGGTCCATGGAAGACACGCGATCGAACTGGCGGGCAACGATGAATCCGGAGATTCCCCCGTCCTCTTCGAGACGGACGTACTCGGGCTTCAACTGTTGGTACAAGGCTTTTATGATTTTGTCTTTGAGGTCCACAAGGTCACCCCGCGGTCAATTACCGTCTGTGCCGCACCGATCAAATCCCCGGCATTCTTTTTCAGCGGATCGCCTTTGACGCCCCGGAGCCTGCCCATTTGCTTCAACCACGCCTTGAGACTGGCCTCGGAGGTGAACCGGAGGTTATTGTGCCAAAGCACGATGACTTCGTTCATCGCTCCACAGAGTTCCAAACTTGCCTTGCCAATCGCTTCCTCGGCTGCCTTCCTGCGCCGCATGTAGTCATCATCGATTTTCAGGAGCCCACTGGCTTTGAGCAATTCGGACAGATCGTGCCGTTTCTCAAAGGTCGTGTCTTCCGTCCAGCGGAAGGCACGCAGAAGGCATTCGACGGCCAGTCCCCCGCAGTACATCGCCAGGGCATAGGCCTTTCCGTCCTGATAGATTCTACGCGCTTGCCGCATTCGCTCCAAACTGGCCTGATAGTATTCTTCCGCTCTAAACCGCATGGAACTCACCGGGCGAATGCCGTCACCGATCTCGTGGGTTACACCTCCCTGCCGTCACCCTAGCCGCACCGTCACGCTCGCCGCGTGGCCGGTCAAACCCTCGCGCTCCGCCAGCAGCCGCACGTCGTCGGCGATCCTGGCCAGGCCGTCGCGCGTGAATTGCAACACGCTCGAACGTCGTAGGAAGTCGTTCGCAGTCAGGCCGCTCGTGAAACGCGCCGTGCCGCCCGTCGGCAGGACGTGCGACGGGCCCGCGGCGTAGTCGCCCAGCGCCACCGGCGTGTAGTGGCCCAGGAAGATCGCCCCCGCGTTGTCGATGCGGTCGCACAAGGCGTCCGCGTTTTGCGTCGAGATTTGCAGGTGCTCCGGCGCTAGTTGATTGGTGCAACAGACCGCCTCGTCCTCGTTGCGCGCCAGCACCAGCGCGCCGAACTGCTCCAGGCTTTCCCGCGCCAGGCCGCCGCGCGCCAGCTGGGCTAGCTGGGCGTTCAATTCGGCTTCCACGGCGTCGAGCAACGGTTCGTGCCAGGTGACCAGGACGCTCGAACCGGGGGCGTGTTCGGCCTGGGCGATCAGGTCGGCGGCAAGAAACGCCGGCGGCGCGGTGGCGTCGGCGAGGACGACGATCTCGCTCGGACCGGCGATGCAGTCAATGGCGACCTGGCCGAAGACGTGGCGTTTGGCCAGCGCCACGAACAGGTTGCCGGGGCCGACGATCATGTCCACGGCCGGCAAGCCCTCGACGCCGTACGCCAGCGCCGCCACCGCCTGGGCGCCGCCGACGCGGTAAACCTCGCGCACGCCCAACTCGTGGCAGACCGCCAGCAGGTCGCGGTTGTACGCCCCGTGCGGCGTCGGCGGCATCACGACCGCAAGCTCCGGCACGCCCGCCGCCTGGGCCGGGCACACGGTCATGAGCAGCGTCGAGGGGTAAGCCGCGGCCCCGCCGGGCACCAGCACGCCGACGCGGCGCAGCGGCCGGTAGCGCAGCCGCAGTTCGTGCTTGCCCGCGACGGTCAGCACGGCACTCCGGTGCAGGATGCCGGTCTGAAATGCAAGGATGTTGGCCCGGATGCGGCGGACCGCGTCGAGGAACGCCGGGGCCGCCGTCGCGTGGGCCAGCGCCATCTCCGACGCCGTGACGCGCAGCGTGTCCGCGTCGAGGCTCACCTGGTCGAACTGCTCGGTGTAATGGAAGAGGGCCTCGCGGCCGCGCTTGCGGACATCTTCGCAGACGCGCTCGACGACGCGGAGGGGCGGCAACGCTTCGCCGAAGACTTTCTCGGTGAGGGCGCGGCCGCGGGCGGAGACGACGTTGCCCTGGGTGCCGAGCAGGGTGCGCAGGGCGGCAAGCTGTCGGCTAGCCTGGTCGCTGCCGCAGAAAATCCGCTGCATTTTCAGGGAGGCCATGCGCTTCCTCTCGATCCGTCCGTGACCCGGCGCTGGGAAACAACGGTGAGTTATACGCCGGCGCGCGCGCGAATACAAGAACGCGGCCCGGCCCGCCGCTTGCGGCTTTGCACGACTCGGCGGCGGGTGGGGGGAAGATGAAAATTCCGTGAGATAGCAGTTGCGTAATAACGGTCGGAGACACTAGACTATGGTGTGTCCTTGTCCTTGCTCCGTGCCGGAGTGATCCATGCGTACCGTCTTGCAACCGGGGTTCGTCTTCGTGGTCGGCGTTGCCGCCGTGCTGGCCGCCGGGTGTTCCTCCTACGGCGGACGGCTGGAAGTCAGCGGCGAGGTTAAGCTCCAGGGCCAACCGCTCTCCGATGCTTCGATCCAGTTTTTGCCCCTGGACGGCCAGGACACCACGGGCGGCGGGCCGATCGAGAACGGGGCGTACAAAATACTAGCCAAGGACGGGTTGAAGCCGGGCAATTATTTGGTCCGCATCAGTTCTGGGGACAAAAAAACCCCGCACGACGAGGACGCCGGCAATCCGGGCGGGTCCACGAACATCGTATCGATGGACTTGATCCCGGCCGACTGGAACGTCCAGTCGAAGCAGCAGCGCGAGGTCAAAGCGGGCGTTGCGAACAAGTTCGATTTCGATATCCCGAAGGTCAATAAGCCGAAAAAGAAGTGATAATCCGGGCCGGTCCGCTCGGCGCGGTCGGCACCCGGTTGTGTTCTTGTAACCGTTCACTCCCCCCCTTGCGAAGGGGGGGTTGGAGGGGTGAATTTAGGCTGTGATCGAGTACTTCACTGTTCTGTAACCGTTCACTCCCCCCCTTACGAAGGGGGGGTGGAAATAGCGCGATGCCCGCATACTGCAATCGTTCTTACCCCCCCTACCCCCCCTTCGTAAGGGGGGGTAGTTGCCGGTGAACGGTTACACTGTTCTTAACCCCCCCCGCCCCCCCTGCGGTAGGGGGGGTGTAGGTAATGGCGGTGCACGGGGATGTGTTCTTTTTGTCCTCGTGCTTTCTTTCCTCGGAGGGTCTGGAATGCGCAGCAGACTTCGCCACGGGTTCACCCTGATCGAGTTGCTCGTGGTCATTGCCATCATTGGCATTTTGATCGCGTTGCTCCTGCCGGCCGTTCAGAAGGTCCGCGAAGCCGCGGCCCGGATTACGTGCCAAAACAATCTCCATCAGATCGCCCTGGCCAACATGAATTATGAGAGCAACTTCGGGTCGTTCGTGCCCGGCATCGGCAAGAACGGCTGCTGCTGGGGCACCTGGATGATCCCGGTCCTGCCCTACATGGAGCAGGAGCCGCTGTACAAGAGTTACATCAATTTCGGTGGGCTGGACTACTCGGGGCCGCGCTACGCCGGCGGCACCAATGTCGCGGTCAGCCGCACCAGTCTGAAGACGTTCACCTGTCCCAGCGACACGCCGCAAATGTGGGGCACGCTCACCAAGCACAATTACGTCATGAATGCCGGCAACACGACGTTCTACCAGGTGGCGCTGCCGCTCGGCGCTCCCAGCGGTTCGACCGGCTCCACGCCCTTCCGTGGTGCCCCCTTCAGTTGGTACGCCAACTCCGACCTCGTCGGCGACTCGACGACGCCGTACAACGGACCGCCACCCCCCGGCGGGCCGGATAAGAACGACGGGAGAATGGGCCGCCCGGTCAAGATCGCGGAAATCACGGACGGGTTGAGCAACACGATCATGGCGTCCGAGGTCCTCCAGGGACGGACGGACGATCTGCGTGGGTTTACGTGGTGGGGCGGCGCGGCCGGGTTCACGACGTACATGGCCCCCAACAGCCCCGAGCAGGACGTCATCACCGGCGGCATCTGCCGTTCGACCACGATACCGTTGATGCCGTGTACCACCACTTCGACCCCGTCCCGGCCGCGGATGATGGGCGCCCGGAGCTTGCACACCAACGGCGTGAACGTGGCCCTGTGCGACGGCAGCGTGCGGTTCATCCAGCAAGGCATCACCATGCCGGTCTGGCAGGCGCTGAGCACCACGCAGGGCACTGAAGTGTTCGATAGCAATTATTAGTAATGGAACCACGGAATACACGGAACACACGGAAAAAAGACGGGAGAAATGCTAATTGCATTTCGGTCTTTTTCCCGTGTGTTCCGTGTATTCCGTGGTTCCATTTTTGAGGCGGCACGCCCGGCGAACCCGCCTGGATCAGCAGCGCCTCCGGCGGGTAGCATAAAAACCGCGCGTCGTCCGCGGCGTCCGTCGGCAATTCAAAATTCAACGCCGCCGCCTTGAACGACGGGAAATTCTCCTGACACGTCCGATCGCAGACGTTGCCGTTCGGCGCGGGGCGGGGCGGTATTTCCGATTCTTAGAGCGTTCGGAAAAAATGAGATCGCGAAGGCGGCGAGTCCGCAGCGCGAAGCAAGGACGAGCGCGAAATGCCG
>JBBRLG010000196.1:0-11959 GCA_038231495.1 Gemmatales bacterium
CCCTCCGCCCCCCTCCTGATTGCGCCCCCGACCTCCGAGCTCGACCCGTTCCGCACCACACTTTGGCGCCACGCCGCTCGGCCGCTCCGTGTTGGCCGCCCTCCGCCGCGCCCTGCCCGCCGCCGCCGGTGGTTGTGCTACCGGGGTTGAGGTTCACGACGATGGTACTGTTGGCGGCCCCGAAGCCGAGCAGGTCGAAGTACAGGGTGGCCTGCGTGCCGGCCTTGACGCCGTGCAGGTCCACGGTGACGGTGATGGTGTCGTTCAACGACATCGTCTGGCCGGACGCCGACGCGGTGGCGACCGTGACCGCGGGACTATAGAAGACCTCGCCGGTCTGCTGCACGTTAAGGAAGGCGTCGGTGGCGCTTAGCCCGGTCGCGGTGCCGACGAGCGACTGCATGGTGGCCGCGTCGAGCAGTGCGACCTCAAAGGCGTCGCCGGGCGCGAGCGGCCCGCCGCCGGCCAGGGTCGCGCGGGTAATGGTGAACTGGAACGTCGTGACGCCTGCGGGGATGACAAAGGTTCGCCACACGCCGGTGTTGAAGCGGGCGTCCTCGTTGAGCGTGACCACGTCGCCGCCGACAGTGCCGGTGCCGCGCGTCTTGAAGCCTTCGTTGGGCGCGGCGGCGTCGGTGACGATGAGTTGATCCGTCCGCAGGCGGGCCGGTACGGCGTCGGAAATCGAACGGGTAGCGCCTGCCGGCAATCCGGCGAGGTCAACGGGCGTGTTCCGCACCGTGGTGATGAGGCGCGCATCGAGGTCCGTCGGCAATTCGCGGACCGAAGGCAGCAGGGTCGCGTTCATTAGGTCGTTCGGGTATGCAGTGCTGCTCAGGTGGTCCGAATCGCCGGGGTCGAGCGCGGCGGTGAAGTCGGAGCCGACGAACAGCTGCGAGCCGTCGATCGTCCGGACGTGACTTTGGAAACCGGGGTTGGCATCGAAGAAGCCGAGGAGGTGGCCCGTCTCGTGCTCGACGACGGTCAGGAGGTCGTAACGACCGTAGGCGGCACTGCCCGGTTGAGCCGCCATCGCAGTGGCGGTGAGGGGCTGACCGAATTCGCCGTTGTTTAGTGGCGTCGGATCGACGAACCAGCCGCGGCCGGCCGCAGTCGATGACAGCACGATCTCGCCGCCGGCGGGACGACCTTGCTCGTCCCAGGCGGTGATGCGGGCCTCGCCGAGTTCGCCGTTGGGTAGGTCTTCGACCGATATCGAGATCGGGAACGCCGCGGGCACGGCGACCTGCGACCGCCATTTACCGATCGCCGCCGCCAGGATCAAGTCGAGAGACAATTGGCCGGTCGCGATGGTGCCTGCCGGCCCGCCAGGACCGCCGGCGGCCGTGTCGGCGGCGTGCAGGAACAGGTCGGGGAATTCGATGTTGTACGAGGTTTCCGTCTTGTCGAACCCGCTGACGACTTCGTTCACTTTCGTGCTCCCGGTGAGCAACGTCGTGAGGCCGTCCTGCACCTGCTGGAGAATTTGTTTCAGGTCGTCGGCCTTCGTCTTCAGGTCGTTCAGCGCTGTCTGAACCCGATTCACCAGCAGGTCGCGCAGGTCTGCTAGGTTCCCCGGTGCCGACTGGGCAAGGCCGACCAACCCGTCGAGCGCTAGCTGGACGGTTTTCAACTCGTTGCCGACTTGATTTTGGAAGAAATCGTGGAACGCCTGCACCGAATCCTCAAGGTTTTTGATCGGCACCTCGGCGAGTTGTTCGAGGCTGTTCAATTCTTGATGCAGTTGGTTCAGCTGGTCCCCGACCACGCCTTGCGCTTCGGCGGCCAGTTGTTGGGCCGTGGCGCCGGCCTGGCTGGCCGTCTGGCTGAGTTGGTCGAGAATGTCCTGCCCGGTCTGCTGAAGTTGTTGGCCCTGTTGTCCGGCCAGCGCCTGAAAGGCGGTGATCCGGTTGGTGGCGTCGTCAATCATCTTGGGCAGCTTGCCCACAAGATCCTCGGCGGCCAACAAAGCGGCCTTGACGTTGACGAGGTGGACTTCGGGCGGCGGACCTTTGTAAAGGCGCACCTTCTTCAGAATGCCGGTTACCGCCGCCAGGTAGGTGGCCAGTTTGTGGTTAATTAAATCGCTCAGCGTGTCGGCCGCCGCAACCACGAAACCCTTTTGGTGCTTCTCAGCCGCCAGCGTTAAATAAGTGACGAACTGGGTGAAGCCGTCCACGTCCTCCGGTGTCTTAAACTGGCCCACGGCCAGTTCGCCGACGAGCTTAACCAGGTCGGGCACGAATGCCGTCTGGGACGTCAGTCGATAAAGCGGAATTTTGGTGTAAGGGATGTTGATCGTGATCTCGAAGTTCGACAACTCCAGAAGGACCTTGAACAGCGTAAAGTGGTCGAGCACGAATTTCACCACACCTATGATCTTTTGGCCCCAACTGTTAATCGTGAGGGCCGTACTCAAAACGCCGAGAATCGGGTTGAGCGGCGCGTAGGCGTTGATTAGAAAACTTGCGGAGTCCGAAGCAAGCGAGAACAAGACGCTCGGTATGGAGTCGCGGAGGCTGTTGCGCAATTCCGTGGCCGACTTTTCGACGGACTTGGCCAGGGTGTGAAACTTGGCCGCGCTCTCGAACGCCTGGGTCAAACCGACGGCCAAAAACTGTTCCCCCTTGAGAAGGGCGAATTGGAGGAACTGTTGCCCCTGGGCGTTGATGTTGAGCTTCTGCCCGGCGTAATTAAGGGCGGGCGTGTTCACGTTACTGAACAGGTCCACGAGGCCGCTGGTTACCTGCTGATCGACCGTGTTTGCAAACCTCTCCAGCTGCCGGGCGAGCAAGGTTTCCGCGATGCCGAGCGGCGCCTTAAACAGGACGGCCTCGATCAGCGGTTTGTACGGATTCAGCAGCACACTCACGCCGAGCAGGGAGCCGAACCCGCCAAGCTTGGCAACCTTTGTCGGGTCGGTGGCGAATTTAGAAAGAACCTTCTTGCCCAGTGCTAGGCCGAACGTGCTGGTCGCCGCCTTGCCGAACACCCACGTCCGGCCGGTCAAACTCTTGGCGAGTATTTTGCCGACCATATCGGCGAACAAGAACGTAACGAGTAGCGGCAGCTTGCCGGTGGGATCAACGTTGTTGATCGGGTCGTTGTGCGTGTAAACATAGCGGTGCAGCGACAGCGGATCGGTCGCGTCGCCGCCGTAGGGGTCCATGCGGTCGAAGCGGCCGGTCGTCGGGTCGTAGTTGCGGGCGCGCAGGTAGTAGCCGTTGATGCGCGCGTCATAGGACTGACCCGCGAACAACAACTGCGTCGCCGCCGCGGCCGGATCGAAGCCGACCGCGTTCCCGAATGCGTCGTATTTGTAGTTCGCCGCGACGTGGCCCTGTGCGTCGGTCAACAGCCGCGTCGAGCCGCGACCGTCCGGGGTGATGACGAGCAGGCGGTTGTCCGCCCCGACCTGGGCGTGAACGGAGTCGCCAATGATGTAGGTCTGCGCAACCGTTCCGTCGGCGTTGCGCTCTTCCAGCACCTGGCTGACGCCACTTACGGCGTTGGGATCGACGAGCAACAGCCGCGTGGCGGTCGGGCCGGCCACCCCGTTGACGCTCACCGTGGTGTCGGTGCGTACGCGGTTGCCCTCGGCGTCGTATGTGTAAACGACCACGGCAACGATGGCGTTGCCCTGGGCGTCGGCGCTGTAGGTGGTCACGCGGCTCAGGTGTTCGTCGAGGTCGTAAGCGCGCTGCTCGACGACCTTGTTGTTGACGCGTTTTTCGGTCTGCGAGCCGTTGGCGTCATACGCGTAGGTCGTGACCGTGCCCTTACTGGACGTTTCGGAGACGAACTGGTCGTTGGCGTTGTAGGCGTAACGGACCACCTCCGTGCCCGCCGCCGTCAAGCGGACCAAGCTCGTGCGGTTGCCGGCCAAGTCGTAGTTGTAATCGAGCGTATAGTTGGCGTCGGGGCGTCCGCCCGTCACGTCCACCGACTGTTCGTGGACCAACCGACCCGCCGGGTCGTAGCCCCACGTCAGTTGCGTCTGCGAAACCGTGCCATCGGTCGCGCGAACGGTTTCCAGCGACGAGGTGCGTCGGGCCAAGTGGTCGTAGCCGTAGTCGTACTCGGCCAGCGCGGTGCCGGCGCCGTCAACCGTGGCGACCGCCAATACTAACCCGTTGGCATCGACGGTGTAATTCGTGGTAGTGCCGTTCGGCAACGTCACGCCGGTGCGGTAGCCGGCGGCGTTGTAGGCGTACGTTGTCGTCTGGGGCGTTGCCAGCGTCCGGCCGTTAAGCTTCGTGACGGTAATGGCGGTCAGCTGGCCGGTCAGGTTGTAGGTGTAATGGGTGTCCGTGTAATCCGTGGACGTTTCCGAAACCTTGCCGGTCACGTCGTCGTAGGCGTAGTGGATCGTGCCTTGCGCCGACGAAATGCTCGTGAGTCGGTCGGTCGCGTCGTAGCCGTAGTTAACGGTTCCGGTGCGCGAATCGTTCACGCTTGAAACCACGCCGGTGGCGTTGTAGGCGTAGGTAAGCACGTAATCGGGCAGGGAGGCGGCGACGTGGGTCGCGTCCTGGTAGAACGAGCGCGAGGCAATTCGGCCGACCCCGTCGTAGCGGTAAACGGTGACGTGGCCGCCGAAGTCGGTGCGCTCGACGACGATCCCGTCCGCGTTGAAGCCCAGCGATTCGGTCTGTCCGCCCGGCAGCGTTATGCCCGAACGCTGCCCGTCCGCGGTGTAGGTAAACTGCGTCGAATGGCCCAAGGGGTCGGTGGTGGTGCCGACTTGGCCCGACAGGGGGTCATACGCGAACTGGTAGTCCGGCGCGGCCGGCTTGTTGCCGTTGAATGGATCGGGCACGGCCGGCAACATCGTGTCGGTCATCTGGCCGAATGCGTCGTAGGCGAACCGCGTGGTGGCGCCGGTGGCGTCCGTCTCCCCGACCTTGCGGCCCAGCGGGTCGTAGGCAGTCTTCGTGGTCGAACCGTCGGGAAATGTTGTCTGGGTGACGCGCCCGGAGGGGTCGTACTGGAAGGACGTGACGCTCCCGTCGGCGTCGCGTTGGTAAGTGCGGCGGCCGACGGCGTCGTAGTGGTAATCCGTCTCGCTACCGTCGGCGTTCACAACGGCCGTCTGGTTGCCGTCCAGGTCATACCGGAAGGTGTTCGAGCCGTTCTGGTCCGTGGTGGACAGCACTTCGCCGGACGAATCGTAGGTGGTGAGCCGCTCGTCGGTGACGGCGGCGGCCGAAACGAACCGGCTGGAACTTACCCCAGCCGGCGTGGTCGTCACCGCGATCACCACATGCGACAACACCTGGGCGTCGAGAACGCGGCCGTCGCCGTCGTAGACGGAATGGGTTCCCTTGGGTGCCGGGCCCGACGGGTAGTAATTGTCCGCTTGGTAGATCAAGTTGTCCTGGTCGTCGTACACGCTCCGCGAAATGGTCCCGTTGGCGTAGTCCGTCTCTAACAAGTTGCCGCGCGGGTCGAAGACGTAGCGCGTGGTGTTTCCCTGGGCGTCAGTGCTGAGAGTGACCCGCCCGTCGGCGTCGTACTCGGACTTCACCAGTCCGGAGTCCGTCTGCGTCGTGAGGTCTTTGCCCGACGGTGTATAGGCGGAATTGGTGGTCTTCGTACTGGTGCCCGTCGGGCTGTGCGGGTCGGCCTGGGTCGTCTGCTCCTTGACGATGTTGCCGTTGGCGTCGTAGGTCACTACGCGCGTCTTGCCGTCGGGGGTCAAAGCCTGCAGCAGGCGGCCCGCGGCGTCGACCAGGAACGAAGTGTGGTTGCCGGCCGCGTCGATGGACCCCGTCTGGTGCCCGTGGGGGTCGTACTGGTTCTGCGTCACCTGGCCATTCTCGTCCACGGTCTTGAGGACGTTGCCGTGGGCGTCGTACTCGGTCGTGTTGGTGTGGCCCAGTGCGTCGGTCGTCTTCAGTAGGCGGCCGGCGTCGTCGTAGGTGAAGTACGTGGGGTTCCCCAGCGGGTCGTCGGTCTCGGTCTCGTTGCCGAACTGGTCGTACTTGTGGGTCGTGGTCAAAGGCGTGCCGTCGCCGCGGTACGTCGTCTCCGTCAGCACGTTGCCGAACGAGTCGAAGCTGCGGTCGGTGATCGCCCCGGCGGGGTCAATGGTGCGGATGACGTTGCCCTGCGCGTCGTAGACGGCCGTGCTGACGTGGCCCCCCGCGTCGTGGATTCGCTCCGTCCGCACGCCCAGGAGGTGTTCAAAGGTGGTCGTGTGGCCGTTAACGTCCACGATTTTGGTGAGGCGGCCTTGGTCGTCGTAGTCCGTCCGCTGGCCGCGCCGGCCGAGCGGGTCGTAGACCTCAAGCAGGGTGTGGTTGGCGTCGTAAGTCAACCGGGTGACGTTGCCGTCCTGGTCGGTGTAGGTCACCAAGTCGCCATAAAAGTCGTACCCGTAGTGGACCTGGTGGCCCAGGGGATCGGTCGCCGCCGTGACCCGGCCCTTGTCGTCGCGCAGGATCGACAGACCGGAACCGGACGAGTGCTGCACGGAGCCGCTCGCAAAGGTCGTCGTGTTTCCGTTGGCGTCCGTGACGCTCTCCAGCCCCTTGGTCGTGTCGATAACGTAGACCGTGCCTTCGGCCGTGGTCAACTTCCAGTGAGTCGGGTTGTAGACCTTGCCCGTATTCTGGTCGATGAAGTCTACGGGTCCGATCTGCGCCGGGGAAACCAGCACGTCGTTGTTGGTGAGCGCTTCCAGACTTGCGGTCGTTCCGGAGCCGGGCAGTGCCGTGAAATAGAGGTGCGTGGTCGCCAGCGGCGGCCCGGGGAAGTTGTACTGGACCCCCGTAAAGCCCATGATGAATTTCTGCACGGTGCCGTCGGGCAGCGTCACGTCTACAAAATCGTTCTGCGTGTTCTGGAAGCTGTAACGGACCCCGCCCGGAATTACCGACAACCCGGGGGGCAATCCGATTCCCGGCAAGCCGCCGAAGCCGCCCAGTCCGCCGCCTAGGCCGCCCAGTCCGCCCAGCGGGTCCACTTGCCTGGGAGGGATCACCGTTTGTGTTTCGATGAACCCCGCGCCCAGGACCGCGGACGCGGTCAGCTTGACATCGGTCGTGGCCAGGCTCCAACCGAAGCCGAAGTCGCCCGAGGTGTTCTTGTGCCGGCTGTCATAGGTACGCGTCACGGTGAGCGGGTAGCCCGGAACGAGGACGTTTACATCCTCGTAGGAAACCGTGAAGTTGCCGATCTTGGCGCCGCCCTCCACGTCGTAAATCTTATCCGCGGTCGATACCCGACCGCTGGTGTCTTCGACGGTCAGACGCACGTCGTAAAAGCCGTTCTCCATCACGGTCGGGTCGATGGTGCCGAGGGCGGCATTGAGTACCGGCGCGGAACCGGCCGCGAACCGCACCCACTGTTGCTGGCCGACCGCCGAATACTCCAGGGTGTACCGCAGCAGGCTTGGCGAGTTCGCCGTGCCGATGACATCAGTCGGCAGCGTCACCACCGGCGTCACGGACAACGTGCCGAAGCTCGCGGCCGGTGCCGGCAGGCCGACATCCGCCGTCAGGAAGACGACTTCCTGGGTCGCGTCACCCTCGTTGCCCTCGGCGTCCCACGCTTTCGCGGTCACCGTGAACACGCCCGCCGTGCCCGACGTGAACGTCGCCACGCCGGCCGCGTTTAGCGCCACCACGGCACCGTTGATGCGGATTTCTTCGCTGGGCAGCGGCTGGCCGTCGTGCGGGACTGCCACCACCGTGAACGTAAGGGTGTCGCCAATTTTTGCCACGGATTGCGTGACGGCCAGCGTCACGTCGGGCCGTAGCAGGTTGGACGGCAGCGTTTCGTCGAGGCGCGTTACCTTCTTGGCCAGGCTGTTGGTGTTGCCGGCGAGGTCGGTGACCTGGGCCGTGAAGACGTAGTCGCCGAGGTTGGGCAGGTAGACCGGGTAGAAGGTGAAGTTACCAGCGGCGTCGGCCGTGGTCTTGGCCCCGGTCTCGGCCAAGGTCACCAGCGCGCCCGGCTTGGTCCGACCGACCAGGGTCACGGTCGGCATCATAGTCAGGTTGTGGCCGTAGGGCCGGGCGTCCGACGACGCGTCCAGACCGAACCCTTGGATCGCCGGGATCGAGTGGTCCACCGTCACCGTGAACGGGGCCGCGAATGGACTGGTGAGGCCGGACGTGGTTTCCGAGGTCGCGGTGAAGAGGTACTGGCCGTCCACCAACGGCCCGACCACCGGGAAGTCGAGTTTACCACCCACCGGCGCGGTGGCCTGGCCGACCTGCGTGCCGTTCAGGTACAGGCGCACCAGAGTGCCGGCCGGCGCGGATAACTCCGTCGTAAACGCACGGTTCTGCGTGACGCCGTCGTTGTTCAATAGCCCTGTGTCGTCGCCGGGCAGCAAATGTAGGTTCGTCGGCGGCAGGGGCCGCGTGCTGTTCAGCGTGAACGCCAGCGACACCACGCCAGACGTGTGGCCGAGGCTGTCGGACGCTTGCAGGGTCAGGGTGTGCGGACCGTCCGCCAGAGCGGTGCCGGCGTTGACCGTCGCCAGGTCGGCCGCCGTGAACGTGAAGCCGACGCCGTGAAGCGACGCGCGGACATCCACCGTCGCCTTGCCGTCGAGCGCGGCCCGGAACGTGCTGATGCCGCTGGGGTCATCGACACTACCCGTGACGGTCGGGTCGTAGGTGATGCCGTCGGTGGTGGAACTGCCCGTGTCGTTGGCCAGCGCCGCGGTGACGACCGGGGCGCTCGTGTCGGCCGCCGTCGTCGTAATCGCCCGGCTGAACTGGCTCGTGTTGCCGGCCAGGTCGCTCGCGACGACGAGGAACGTCTGCGTGCCGGATGCGAGGGCGACGTTGGCGAAAGTAAACTTGCCGTCGTTGCCGGCCTGGGTTTTCTGGATTGGCGTGTTCGAGTCGAACGCGCGAAACAGCGCGACGAGGGTGCCGGCGTCCGTCTTACCCGTCAGGGCGACGACCTCCAACGCGGTTAGGTTGTCGGGTTGCCCGGTCGGGTGGGAGTTGGTGTCCAGGCCGAGCGTCGGCGTCGCAGGCGGCGTGGTGCGGACCACCAGCGTCACGGCGGCCGCCGGGGCGCTCCGGTTGCCGGCCACGTCCTCGACCACCGCGGTGATCTGGTGCGTGCCGTCGCCCAGAGGCGTCGTCGTGAGCAGCGCGGTGGTGCTGTTGGCAACCGTGTGCGCGACTTCAAAGTTGTCCGAGAATAGGTGGACGATGGAATTGAGCGGTGCCTGGACCGAAAACGTCGGAGTGGTGTCGCGCGTCACGCCGTCGCTGTTGCTGATGCCAGTGTCGCTCGTCGCCAACAGCTGCGGCGTCACCGAAACCGGTGGCGTCGCGATCAGAATGAAGTTGACCGTGGCGGCCGCGGCCTGGTTGCCGTTCGCGTCCGTGGCCAGCAGCGTCAGGGTGTGCTTGCCGTCGGCCAGCGGCCCACCGTTGATCGTGGTCAGGGTTGCCGGTGTAATCGTGAACTGCGTGCCCGCGGGGTTCAAGGAGCCAAGCACGCTCACCACCGCCGACTGGTCGAGCTGCGCCCGGAACGTCGCAATGGCATTCGTCGCGGTGATGCTGCCGCTGATGGTGGCGTCGTTCGTGATGTTGTCCAGCGCGTCGCGGCCGCTGTCGTGGGACAGACGGGCGGAGACGACCGGTGCCGTCAGGTCGAGGTTCGGCAGCGTGCGCGTGACGATCTTCGTGAATTGGCTGCTGCCACTGGGGGTCTGGGCGACAACCGTGAAGGCGTTGTTGCCGACGAGCAGTGGCACGTTGAAGAAGGCGAACAGGCCGTTGCAATCGGTCGTCGTGACGGCCCCGGTCTGCTGCAACGTCACCGTCGCATTCGGGTCGGTCTGGCCGACCAGCGTCACGAAGCTCTTGGTCGTCTTGCCATCGCCGACCGGAGCGGTGTCCGAGTTCACGTCCAGCTCGAAGGCGGGGCGAGACGGCGGCCCGGTTACCGGCGTGGTCGCGTGGAAGCCGTAGTTGCTCGTCAGAAGCAGCCGGTCGTTCACGTCGATCTTGCCGTCGCCGTTAAGGTCCGCCGTGGCGAGCAGCGCGCTGTCGTTACCGTCCACGTTGCCGTCGCCGTTGATGTCGCCGGCCACGCTCAGGTTCAGGGTGTAGTCGCCGACGGTCGCGCCAGCGATGGAGACGACGTACAGGCCGGGCCGCTGCACCAGGAACAGCGCGACGAGGCGGTTGCCCTGCACGGTCACGCCGAGCGGTTGCAGGTCGGCGACGGTCGGCACGCCCGGAACGAAGGAGGCGTCGGCCCCTTTCACCAACACGCGCAGGATGACGTTGCCCGTCGCGGTCGAGTTGAGTTCCGCCTGGTCGAAGCGGAAGGCGTAATGGTCGGTGTGGCCGGCGGTGAGGGTGAACTCGGTCGTCTGGCCCGCAAACTGGGCCGCGCCGCCGAGGTCGCCCTGGAGGAAGACGGGCGTCGTGGTGCCGGGCAGGTAGACGACGCTGTTGCCGTTGCTGCGGGTCGCGACGGTCAAGAGGTGCGGGTCGGCCTGGTCGTAGCCGTAGCGCTGCGAGCCGCCGGTGTTGTGGTTCTGCATGGAGACGAGGTTGCCGGTCGCGTCGTACTGGTAGGTGACGACCTGGCCGTCCGGCGTGCGGACGCAGGTGATCCGGCCCTGGCCGTCGCGCAGGAACTGGATCATCTGACCGCGGGCGGACGTGATGCCGCTGTCGCTGATGTAGAAGCGCGAGCCGTTGGGCGTGACTTCGCCGACGATGCCGCCCTGGGCGTCGATCTGGTAGCTGGTGTGGTCCCCTGCGACGAGGGTGTAGGCCGGGCCGCTGAAGAACGGGTTGGCCGGGTTGTAAGGCTGCCCGGTCGCCAGGTCGTAGTAGCGGCTGCCCGACTTGCTCAGCACCGTGCCGTTCGATTGCAGGGTGTAGGTGACGCCCGTGTCGGCCTGCCACGCGGGGCGGTAGAACGTTTGGCCCGAAACCTGGAAGCTGGTCGGCGCGAAGGTGTAGCGGACGCGCTGGCCGGTGGGCAGGGTCAGGTACAGCTTGGTGCCGTCGCGGAAGGGGTTGTAGACGCCGAGATCGGCCTGGTCGGAGGCCGGCAGGTTGGTCTGGATGTTCACTTCGCGGTTGAGCAGATGCCAGCCGTAGCCGAAGCCGCCCGCCCCGTTGCGCGTCAGTGCGTCGTAGGTGCGCTGAATGTTGATCGTCGTGCCGTCGAGGTTGACGCTCAGGTCCGTGTCCGTCACCACATAGTCGCTGGGCTTGGTGAGCGTGTGGATTTCGACCTGAGTTTGCACCTGCGCAGTCCGGCCGCTGACATCGCGCGCCGTCAGCCGCAATTGATAGAAGCCGTTGCTCAGGTTGGCCGGGTCGAGTTGCGTCAGCGCGCCGTCGTCGATCGTGTTCTGGCCGCGCGCCAGCACGGTGAACGTCGGGTTGTCCGGCGTGGCGATTTCCAGCGTCCACGAGTCGAGGTTCGTGTCGGCGACCGTGCCGAGGATCGCGGTGGGCGCAGACAATTCGGCAAACGGAACCGACGTGTCGAACGCCACCACCGGCGCGGCGTGGTCGAGCGGGTCGCGCACCTTGAGGTAGGTCGTCGCCGTGCCGACAAGGCCGTCCTGGTCGGTCGCGGTTGCGGTGACAAGCGTCTGGCCGGGCTGGCCGGCGGTGACGGTGGCGCGGCCATTGGCGTCGAGAGTCAGCGGTTGACCGTTGAACGTTACGACCAGGCTGCTGACGGGCGCGAGGCTGGCGGCGATGACGTGGACGAGCACCTTCTGGCCGGGCGTCGCCGGGAAGCTGGGCGTCAATTCGATGGTAACGGTCGGCGTCACCGGCTTGACGGAGGCGCGGACGAGGATGTTCTGGGTCGAGGTCGCCTGGCCGTCGGACACCTGCAAGGTGACGATGTAATCGCCGGCCTGGGCCGGGCCGGGCGTCCAGGTGAACGTACCGGTCGAGTCGATTTGCGCGCCGGCGGGCAGGTTGAGCGCGGCGTAGCTCAG
>JBBRLG010000197.1:0-11938 GCA_038231495.1 Gemmatales bacterium
CCCCGGAGCAGGCAGAGTTGAACCAGCTCGACGTGGACACGCGGGCCGACGTGTACGCGCTGGGGGTGCTGCTGTACGAGTTGCTGACCGGCAGCACGCCGCTGACCCACAAGCGGATGAAAGAGGCCGCGTACGCCGAGATTCTGCGCATGATCAAGGAGGAGGAGCCGCCCAAGCCGAGCACGCGGCTGAGCGACTCGGGCGAAGCGCTGGCGTCGATCTCGGCCCAGCGCCACACGGAGCCGGCGAAGCTGTCGAAGCTGATGCGCGGCGAACTGGACTGGATCGTGATGAAGACGCTGGAGAAGGACCGCAACCGCCGCTACGAAACGGCCAGCGGCTTCGCCGCCGATGTACAGCGCTACCTGAAAGACGAGCCGGTGCTGGCCTGTCCGCCGTCGTTCTGGTATCGGTTCCGCAAGCTGGCGCGGCGGAACAAGCGGGCCTTCGTCACCGCCTCGGCGGCCGCGCTGGTCGTGGTCCTGGCGCTGGTCGGCTTGGCGGTCAGCAACGTCTTGATCCGCCAGGAACAGGCGCGAACCAAGGATGAGAAGGACCGCGCCGAAAAGGCCCAACAGATCGCCCAGGACCGCGCTGAGGAAATCCAGCGCGGGTTGGAAGGGTTGAAGGCCGCCAACGCCTTGCTGGACCGCGGCCGGTGGTATCTGAGTGGGACCCCCGAGTGCGACGCCGCCCACGCCGCCTTCACGAAGGCCGCCCAGTTGCGCCCCGATCACGCATCCGTGTGGGTGGAGCGGGGTGATCTTTACGCCAGCCTTGGCCTCTGGGACCTGGCCGCCGCCGACTTTGCCCGGGAGCACGAGCTGCGGGAACCGGACGCAACCATGCGCTGGTATCGCCATGCCCTGTTGCGCCTGTACGTCGGCGATGCCGACGGCTACCGCAAGGTCTGCCGGAGGATGCGCGAGCGCTTTAGCGGAACCCTGAAGGAGTATTTCGCCGGCGAGGTGATCCGTGCCTGTATCCTGGCGCCGGGTCCCGACGCCGATCTTGCCCTACTTGTGGAACTGGCAGAGAACATGTTGGCTTCCGACCCCGGATCCTGGTATTGCCTCTACCTCCTTGGGATGGCTCAATACCGCGCCGGGCAATATGAGCCGGCGGTCCGGCGGCTGCGGGAGTCGCTGCTGGGGCATCCCGATCGGGCGGTAAGGGCCATCAGCTATCCCGTCCTGGCCATGGCCCACCACCGCCTGGGCCAGACAGCCCAGGCCCGGCAGGCACTGGACGCAGCGGCCGAGGCGATCGACCGGTGGACCAATTACGGGATGGACCATGGGGCGTCGGACTGGCCGATCTGCTGGTGGGAATGGTTGGAGTGCCAGCTCTACTACCGCGAGGCCAACTTGCTGATCGACGGCTCCCCGCCGCCGGACGACCCGCGGCTGCACGTCCTCCGCGCCCGCGCCTTGGCCGGCCTGCACTGGTCGGAAAAAGCGGCTCCCGAGTATGATGCCGCCCTGAAGCTGAAGCCGCAGGATCCGCAGATCCGCGGGGAGGCGCACCTCAACCGGGCCGACCACTACAGCAGACTCCAACAGTGGGGCGAGGCGGCCGCCGAGTTCGCCAAGGCCTGCGAGCTGTGGCCCTGGAAATCGCATCTCTGGGACAACCGGGCCGTAGCCCACCTCGCGGCGGGGGACGTGGATGCTTACCGGCAGACCTGCGCCGCCATGCTGGGGCGCTTCGAGAAGACCGAAGATCGAGTGACGGCCGCCCACGTGCTTGAAGTCTGTGTGCTGCGGGACGACGCGCTGGCCGACATGTCCCGGCTGCTGCCGTTGACCGCCGTCACCGACCCCATCTGGCACTGGGGCGCCTGGGTGCGCGGGGCGGCGCTCTACCGCGCCGGCAGGTACGAGGAGTCAATTCGGTGCTTCGAGAGGGCGGCGAAGAAGTTTCGCCCCCGGGCCTGGGACTGGTGCTTCCTGTCCATGGCCCACCACCGCCTGGGGCACGCCGAGGAGGCACGCCGCTGTGTAGCCGAGGCCGCCCGCTGGATCGACGAGGCCAATCGGGCACAGCTTGATGACCCAACCACCCTGGGGCCGACCTGGGGCCACTGGGACGAGCCGGTCGTGTACCCGCTGCTACTCCGCGAAGCAGAGCAGTTGTTGAACAACGGGCCGGTGACCTCTAAGCGAATCGTCCTCTCCGCCAAGGAGGCCGCCCAGAAGGACCTGGAGAAGCTCCAGGGCACCTGGTACACGGTCTATACCGCCCACGGAGGCAGGGCCACCCGGGAGGACAAGACCGACACCATCACCTACGACGGGAACAAGTTCGCCCAGAAGCGCAGCGGCGACGTGACGCAGGTGGGCACGTTCAGAATCGTGGACGCCACGGCCAGCCCGAAGCAGATCGACTACACCTGCACCGAGGGCCGGTATTCGGGCCGTCTCGTCCGCTCCATTTATACCCTCGACGGCGACGACCACGAGATCTGCTCGGACGACGGGAACGACAATCGTCCGCAGGAGTTCTCGGGCCAGGTCGGGTTCCACCGCGTCACCAAGCGCGCGAAGCAATGATGGCGGGAGGCGGGCAGAAATACTAACCACAGTGGCACAGAGAAAACGACCTGGCCTGCTTGTTCTCTTCCCTGTGTCTCTGTATCTCGGTGGTTCAAACAAAGCGGCCGGTGGGGTCCTTACCGCCAAGCAAGCCCCCCACCGGCCCGGCACCGCCCCGGCGCAAGGTCTGCGCGCCGGGAACGATGTCTCTCCATTGTAAAGCAGACCGACAAAGGTGAGAAGTCATGAAACGCTACAGTTCCGCCGCCGGCCTCGCGCTGGCCGTCGTGATCGTCGCAGGGCTCGCCGGCCCCGTGGCCGCGGGTGAGCAGGTGCCGTTCAAAGGCCGCCTCGACGGGGATGTGACAAGGGGGCAGCTGGTCTTTCCGTTCGTGCCTGTGCTGGTGGAAGGCACGGGAACCGCAACCCAACTGGGGAAGTTTACGTTCACCTTCCCGCACATCGTGGACGTTCGGGATAGGACCGCCATCGGAACCTACACGATCACGGCGGCCAACGGCGACACGCTCACTGCTGACGTGACGGGGCAAGCCACGCCAATTCCTGGAACCGCGATCGTCGCCATCGAGGAAACCGCGACCATCACGGGCGGTACGGGCCGGTTCGCGAACGCCACGGGGAGCTTCACCATCGAGCGCCTGTACGACATGGCCACCGGCGAGACGTTCGGCTCCTTCAAGGGGACCATCTCGCGTCCCGGCCGCTGAAACGAAATCGGCCGGTGAGGTCTTGCCGCGACGCAAGCCCCTCGCCGGCCATCGTCGCCCTCTCGCGCCGCGAGAGGGCGACGATCTCGCCCATGACCGATTCACGACTTCGCAGCGATCACACTTACCAAGGAGATTCCCATGTCGATCCATAACTTCTTCAAGTCCCTGACTTCGACTTCAGCACGTCGGCAACCGACCCGCCGGAGCCCGCCGGCTTCCCGGCTGCGCCTCGAAGCGCTGGAAGACCGCGTGGTGCCCAGCTTCGGACCCCTTGTCAGCTACCCCGTCGTCGATCTGAATCCCGGCACTGTTGTGACTAGCGACTTCAACGGCGATGGCCGGCTCGACCTCGCGGTCGCGAATGGCAGCAGCAACACGGTAAGCGTGCTGCTAGGCAACGGAGATGGGACTTTCCAGGCAGCACGGACCTCTGGCGCCGGCGTCGGCCACGGGCTCGTGGTCGGCGACCTGAACGGCGACGGGAAGATGGACCTGGTGACGGACGAACCGAGTGTGCTGCTCGGCAAGGGCGACGGCACCTTCCAGTCGCCTCAGGCCGTCGTCTTGCCGCCCCAGTTCCCACCGTACTACACCGGCACGACCGCCCTGGATCAAAGCGCCTGGTCAGTGGCGCTCGGCGACCTCAACGGTGACGGCAAGCTCGACCTCGTCGCCACAGGCTCGACCGCATACGACGTCATTAACGGCTACGGCGATTTCGGTGAGCCCCTCTACGTTCGTGTGAGCCACTATTACGTCAACGTGCTGCCAGGCAACGGCGACGGGACTTTTCTCCCTGGCATCGTCTACGACGAGGTCTACGTGGGTCAAGTCTATCTGGGCGATTTCAATAACGATGGCCGGCTGGACGTCGCGCATGGCGGCGGGTACGACCTGACCGTGCGGCTGGGCAACGGCGACGGGACGCTGCAGTCCGCACAACTGTCCTACGTCGCGGCCGAGTCCTTCGCCCCCCCCGTGGACATCAACGGCGACGGTAAGCTGGACCTGCTCCCTGCGCTGGGCAACGGCGACGGAACCTTCTCCAGGGGTGCCTATGGCGGTATCGTCGGGGACGTCAACGCCGACCACAAGCTGGACCTCCTGACGGTGGCCAACAACTACGACGAGAATGGCTTGATATGGGCCAGTACCGCCAGCGTGATGCTGGGCCGCGGCGATGGGACATTCTCTCTGCCAGTCACCTCAGTCCTCGCCACTTATACACATTACTCCTTCGGTGTTTCGGTACTGGCGGACTTCGATGGCGACGGGCGCCCCGACCTGGCCGGCCCCCGCTCCGACAACCTTGCCGACACTCCGGGGTTCGTCGCCGTGGCGCTCAACGACGGCAATTGGACGCCGCCGCCGCCGCCCCCGCCGTCCATGACCATCGGCGACATGAGCGTTACCGAGGGCAACACCGGCACGCGGGCAGCCACTTTCACCGTGACGCTCTCGGCCGCCGCCAGCCAACCCGTGACGGTCGCCTACGCCACTGCGAATGGCACGGCCACGGCCGGCAGCGACTACCAGGGCGCCTCCGGCACGCTGACGATTCCCGCCGGCCAGACGGCGGGAACCATCACCGTGCTCGTCAACGGCGACCGCCTCGCCGAGCCGAACGAAACCTTCGTCGTCAACCTCAGCACCCCGACCAACGCGACCATCGCCGACGGCCAGGGCGTGGGCACTATCGTGGATGACGAGCCGCGCATCGGCATCAGCGACGTGACGAAGATGGAAGGCAACTCCGGCACGACGCCGTTCGTCTTCACCGTGAGCCTGTCGGCGGCCTATGACGCGCCGGTGACCGTCAGTTTCGCCACCGCCAACGGCACGGCAACCGCCGGCAGCGACTACCAGGGCATCTCCGGCACGCTGACGATTCCCGCCGGACAGACCAGCGGGACGATCACCGTGCTGGTAATCGGCGACCGTCTCGCCGAGCCGAACGAGACATTCGTCATCAACCTCAGCAGCCCGACCAACGCAACCATCGCCGACGGGCAAGGTGTTGGCACCATCGTGGACGACGAGCCGCGCATCAGCATCAGCGACGTGACCAAGGCCGAGGGCAAGAAGGGCCAAACAACCCTGTTCACCTTCACGGTCACGCTGTCGGCCGCCTACGATCAGGCGGTGACGATGTCGTTCCGCACCGTGAACGGCACCGCCACGACGAGCGACGGCGACTACATCGCCAAGAGCGGCACGCTGACCTTCGCCCCCGGCGAGACGACGAAGACGATCACCATCGAAGTCAAGGGCGACAGCAAGAAGGAGGCGGACGAGACCTTCTACCTGGACCTGTTCGGCAACAGCAGCAACTCGCTGTTCACCAAGAACCGCGGCCTCGGCACGATCCTGAACGACGACTGACCGCACGACGGAATGAAGCGGCCGGTGGGGCCATGACTGCGAAGCAAGGCCGCACCGGGCCGGCCCGCCCGCGGGAATCCGGCCACGGTCGTGCCCGGCCCGTGGTGAGGCCCGCGCCGGCTCGGCTGGGCCAGGAGCAGGGCGAGCATCAACCCGCCGCGCCACAGCGGCGTCGGCTTCCGCCGCGACTTCTGAACGGGGGCCTCATGAACGATCACCCGACGCCGCTGGGCGGCACCTGCAGCGCCCGATTCGAGCCCGTGCGCGATCTGTTCGCGTCCAAGCTCGAGTCGGGGGAAGACCTTGGTGCCTCGGTCGCCGTCACCATCGACGGCGAGATGGTGGTCGATCTGTGGGGCGGCTGGGCCGACGAGGCCCGCACCGCGCCGTGGACCGAGGACACGATCACCAACGTGTTCTCCACCACCAAGACGATGACCTCACTCGCCGCGCTCGTGCTGGTCGACCGCGGCGAACTCGACCTCGACGCGAACGTCGCCGCGTACTGGCCCGAATTCGCGGCCCGAGGCAAGGCGGGAATCAAGGTTCGCCATCTGCTGTCGCACACCTCGGGCGTCTCGGGCTGGGACCAGCCGGTCACCATCGACGACCTGTACGACTGGGACAAATCGACCGCCATGCTGGCAGCGCAGGCACCTTGGTGGGAGCCCGGGACGGCCTCGGGCTACCACGGGCTGACCTACGGCCACCTGATCGGCGAAGTGATCCGGCGCATCACCGGCCGGCACCTGGGCGAGTTCTTTGCTGCGGAAATTGCAGGGCCGCTGGGTGCCGACTTCCACATCGGCCTGCCGCCCTCGGAGTTCCATCGCGTCGCCAACGTGGTGCCGTTTCCGTCGCTGCCGTTCGACCTGACCCAGCTCGACCCCAACAGCATTCCGTTCAAGACCATGACTGGCCCGACCAGTCAGGCGGAAGACAGCTGGATCGAGCGCTGGCGGCGCGCCGACATCGGCGCGGCCAACGGCCACGGCAATGCCCGCTCGGTGGCGCGCATCCAGTCGGCGGTGGTCTGCGGCGGCGAAGTCGCCGGCGTCCGGCTGCTCTCGCCGAAGACGATCAACCGAATCCTCGAAGTGCAAAGCGACACGATCGACCTTGTGCTGGGCATACGGCTCAAGATCGGCGTCGGTTACGGCCTGCCCTGGCCGGAGGTGTTGCCCTTCGTCCCGGAAGGCCGGCAGTGTTTCGGGGCCGGCGCGGGCGGCTCGCTGGCGCTCATCGACGTGGATCGCCGCATGACCGTCGCCTACGCGATGAACAAGCTGGCGCCGGGCATGATCGTCTGTCCCATCGCCGCGGCGCTGGTCGAACGGGTGTACGACATCGTGGGAATAGGGAAAAGGGGTCAGGTTAGGTTTTTCGTTAACACCGTAAAACACCCAGATGCCCTTATCAACAAACCTAACCTGACCCCTTTTCCCTCTTCTTTTCCCTCTTGACCCCTTTTCCCTCTTCTTTGTTCGAGGTTTTGACCGTACAGGCCGTCGGCCTTCAAATCCGCTTACCGAAGCGCCGCAGGAACTGGACGAAGTCGGCGGCGTCGATCAGCCCGTCGTCGTAGTAGTCAAAATACCAACGGTAGTTGGCGCTGCCGCGCCGCGAGCGATATGCGGCGAGGAACGCCGCCAGGTCGGTGGCGTTCACCGTGGCATCGCCGTTGACATCGCCGAACAGGCGGAAGAACTGGTCCGCGCGATCGGCCGACAGCTGGTCGGTGCCGCTGTGGATGAGGCCCTTGTGTTCGATCAGCGTATAGCGGCCGTCCGCCAGGGAGCCAGCCACAACTCCCGCCAGACCCGTGAAGCGAATGATGACCTGGTTGCCGACGATCGTGAAGTCGGTGGGAAACAGTGAGGTGTTGCCTATGCGGATCTCGATGGCGCCGGGGTCCAGCGTGACCCCGCTGCTAAACGTAATCGTGAGACTGGTCACCATGGAGCGCTGGGCAGAGCCGTCGTTAACTTGAACCGACAGCACCGATAGCGTCGCGCTGTTCCGGGTAAGGATCACGTCGTTGCCGTCGCCGCCGCTGTAGTTGATGGAGTAGAACTGGCCGTTGATGGTGACCCCGGCGCCCTGGACGAAGGTGTTGACCACGGCATCGTTGAGGTCATTGTTCAGGAGGGTGAATGCCGAAGCGGGCGGGATGGTGCCGCTGCCAGCGGCTTGCAGGGTGGCGCCGCCGAGGTCGACGGTACCCTCGACGTGGACGAACTCGTAACCAGAGGCGTTCGTGTTATCCGGAGTAAGGGTGACCGTGAGAGTGGAGCCGGGCCGCAGTCCCAGGCTCTTGGTGAGGTCGCCGCCACCTGCCGTGATGCGGCCGCCGTTGCTGATGGAGATGCCGCGCGTACCGCTGATCGTGGGGCCGCGGCCGCTGAGGAAGACCTTGCCGCTGCCGCCCGGCTGGACGACCGCGCTGTTTGAGACGAGGATGCCCGTGTTGTAGACGCCAGATCCCTGGCCGATTCCGGTAACGGTAAGGTCGCCGCCCGCAGTCGTCAATTGCGCTCCGTTCGCCACACCGACACCGTTGTTGCTGCCCACGCCGGCGCCGCCGGTTCCGCTGACGCTGACCGAACTCGGGCCGCCTGCTGTCACCACACCGCCCGCATCGATGTAAATGCCGATGTTGCCGCTCGAGGTGCTGTCACCGCCGCCGAAACCGGTGATGGCGACCGTGCCGCCGCCAGACCTGATTTGCGCGCCTTTGTTCAGGACGAGGACGCCGAAGTTAAAGATGCCGCTGGAACTGCCGCCGATGCCCATGACGGTGACGCCGCCTAGCCCCCCCGATGTCACCAGGCCATCGGCATTGACCAGGACGCCGTAGTGGTAGCCCCCACGCCCCGTACCGCCGGTGCCGGTGACGGTGACAGAACCGGTGCTTCCCGACATCACCACGCCCCCAGCTTCTACAAAGACACCATCGTTGCTGTGAGAGGCGCCTGAGCCGCCACCGGTGCCAGTGACCTGGACCGCGCCGCCCCCCGACGTGATCTGCGAGCCCGCGTCGTGGACGTAGACGCCGTAGTTGTTGTCACCGCCGGCGTTGCCGCCCGTGCCGGTGACACTTACAGAACCCGTGCCCCCGGCCGTCACTAGGCCGCCCTTCTCGACAAAGGTGCCGTAGTTGTCGTGAGCGGCGCCGGTGCCGCCGCCCAGGCCGCTGACGGCGACCGCCCCGCCGTTGGAGGTGATTTGTGAACCCGCCGCTGAGACAATGACGCCGTAGTTGTTGTCGCCGCTGGCGTTGCCGCCCGTGCCGCTGACCGTGACGCTGCCCGTACTGCCCGCCGTCACTATGCCGCCGAAGTAGACCTCCACCCCGTAGTTGTCGCGGGAGCCGCCGGAGCCGCCGCCGGTGCCGCTGACCTGGACCACGCCCCCCTCGGACGTAATTTTCGCACCCGGACTCTCGACGAGGACGCCGAAGTTGGCGTCGCCACGCGACTTGCCGCCGGTGCCGACGAGGGTCACCGAACCCCTGCCTCCCGCCGTCACCACGCTGGCATCGACGACGACCCCCCAGTTGTAGTTGGAGGCACCCGCACCGCCGCCCTGACCGATGACCAGGACCGCGCCGCCCGTCGACGATATCTCCGAACCCGTGCCGAAGACGTTGACGCCGAAGTTGAGGTCGCCGGTGGTCTTGCCGCCGGTGCCGATGACGGCGACGCTGCCCGCGCCGCCCGCCATCACCACGCCGCCCACATTGACAAGAACGCCGAGGTTCAGGCGGGTAGCGCCGGCGCCGCCGCCGAACCCGGTGACTTCGACTGCTCCGCCGCCCGAGGTGATCTGCGCACCCGTGTTGAAGACGTTGACGCCGAAGTTGAGGTCGCCGGTGGTATGGCCGCCGGTGCCGGTGACGGAGACGGTGCCCATGCGCCCCGCCGTCACCACGCCGCCCTTCTCGACGTAGGTGCCGTAATTGTGGCTGGAAGCACCGGAACCGCCGCCCGTTCCGGTGACCGCGACCGCGCCCCCCGCGGACGTAATTTGCGCACCTGCGCCCGTGACGTAGACGCCGTAGTTGTTGCCGCCGCTGCCGGCGCCGCCGGTGCCGCTGACCGTGACGCTGCCCGTACTTCCCGCCGTCACGATGCCGCCGGCTGCGACCTCCACCCCGTAGTTGTCGCGGGAGCCGCCGGAGCCGCCACCAATTCCGGTGACGATGACCGCGCCCCCCCCCGACGTGATCAGCGCACCTGCGGCCGTGACGTAGATGCCAAAGCAACCACTGCCGGTGCCGCCGGTGCCGATGACCGTGACGCTGCCCGTATTTCCCGCCGTCACTATGCCGCCGTCTTCGACGTTCACACCGTGGTTGTCGGTGGAGCCGCCGGAGCCACCGCCGGTGCCGATGACCGTAACTGCGCCACCCCCCGACGTGATCGTTGCGCTCAGCCCATTGAAGCCCAGGACCTCAACGCCGCGGTTGGCGAAGCCGGTGCCTGCACCGCCAGTGCCCTTGACAAGGACGGAGCCGGCAGTCCCCGCCGTTACTACACCACCGCCCTGGACGACGATGCCGTCGTTGACGAAGGAGGCGCCGGCACCGCCGCCCGTGCCGGTGACGATGACCGCGCCGCCCCCTGACGTGATCTGCGCATTACCGCCGTCGACGATTATGCCAAAGTCAAAGCCGCCGCTCGTGTTACCCCCGGTGCCCGTGACGCTGACGGATCCCGTGCCCCCTGCCGTCACCACGCCGCCGGCAGAGACGAGGACACCGGCGTTGAAAGCAGACGTGCCGGTGCCTCCCCCCCCGATGCCGGTAACCGCGACCTCCCCTCCCCCCGACGTGATCTTTGAGCCCATGTTTTGGACAGAAACGCCGTGGTTGGAACCGCCGCCGGCGTTGCCGCCCGTGCCGGCGACGGTGACGGTGCCCGTTCCCCCCGCCGTCACTATGCCGCCCTTCTCGACGGCGATGCCGTAATTGAGGCTGGAGGCACCAGAGCCGCCGCCCATTCCGGTGACCGCGACCGCGCCCCCCGCGGACGTGATGTGCGCACCTGCGCCCGTGACGTAGACGCCGTAGTTGTTGCCGCCGCTGCCGGTGCCGCCGCTGCCGGTGACCGTAACGGAACCGATGCCCCCTGCTGTCACGACGCTGCCGGGATGGATGACGACGCCGTAGTTGGCGCCGCCCGTGCCGCCGCCGGTGCCGATGACCGTAACTGCGCCACCCCCCGACATGATCGTTCCGTTCAGCCCATTGATGCCCAGGAGCTGAACGCCGTGGTTGTCGCCGCCGGTGCCAGCACCGCCGGTGCCCTTGACAAGGACGGAGCCGGCAGTCCCCGCCGTTACTACACCACCGTCCTGGACGACGATGCCGTCGTTGACGAAGGAGGCGCCGGCACCGCCGCCCGTGCCGGTGACGATGACCGCGCCGCCCCCTGACGTGATCTGCGTATTACTGCCAGCGACGATTATGCCAAGGTCAAAGCCGCCGCTCGTGTTGCCCCCGGTGCCCGTGACGCTGACGGATCCCGTGCCCCCCGCCGTCACCACGCCGCCGGCAGAGACGGAGACACCGCCGTTGAAAGCAGACGTGCCGGTGCCCCCGCCGATGCCGGTGACCGCGACCGCCCCGCCCCCCGACGTGATCTTTGAGCCCGTGTTCTGGACAGAAACGCCGTAGTTGCCATTGCCGCCGCCGTTGCCGCCCGTGCCGGCGACGGTGACGCCGCCCGTGCCGCCCGCCGTCACCACGCCGCCTTTTTCGAGGATGACGCCGTAGTTGCTGCCGGAGGCGCCAGAGCCGCCGCCCATGCCGGTGACCAGGACCATCCCACCACCCGACGTGATTTGTGATCCGGTGATTAAGACGTAGACGCCGTAGTTACCGCTGCCGCTGCCAGCACCGCCGGTGCCCCTGACGGTGACAGAACCCGCGCCCCCCGCCGTCACCGCTCCGCCGGAATCGACGTGGACGCCGTGGTCCGCGCCGGAGGCGCCGGCGCCGCCGCCCATGCCGGTGACCTCGACCGGCCCGCCGCCGGACGTGATTCGCGCGTCCGTGCCAAAGACGTTGACGCCGTGGTTGGCGCTGCCGCTGCCGGCGCCGCCGGTGCCAATGACGGTGACGCTGCCCACGCCCCCCGCAGTCACCGCCGCGCCGGACACAACTTCCACGCCGAAGTTGAAAATGGCGTCGCCGGCGCCGCCGCCCTGGCCAGTGACCCGGACCGGACCGCCGCCCGACGTAATCCGCCCGTCGGTGCCATAAACGTGGACGCCGAAGTTGACGTCGCC
>JBBRLG010000198.1:0-11938 GCA_038231495.1 Gemmatales bacterium
AACCTCCGTGCGCAGGGGGGGAACTCCTTTCACAGCAGAAGCATTGTTACATGCGGCCGCCCCTTGACAAGGGGCGGCCTGACGCGAATGATTGGAACGAGGCGACGGGCAAGGAGATGTGGCTTAAGGAAATGCCATTCGTCCGCGTCCCCTTTTCTTTCCGAACTGGCAGAAATGAGGTGCCGAACGACCCAGTTCAGCAGCGGGGCCGGCTGCAACGACTTCATACCACGAAAAGCCGTGATGCCGACCCCGTCTGCGGCAACGTTTTGTTCGGCAAACTCCGTCAATAAACCGCATCGTGCGTTCCGACCGTTTTCAAAAGGATCGCCTCGGCGCCTTCGTGCTGAACGAGCTCGAAGACAATCCGCAGGTCGTAGCCGGCGCTACAGGCCCATGAACCCGCTAGTTCGCCCTTCAGTTTGTGCGTTTTCAGGGCAGCGTGGAATGCATCCTCTGTTAGGGATTCCAACGCCGCTTGGAAGCGCGGGCCGGCTTCTGGATGCTTCTTGACCAACCGCCGCGCTGCTCGCACGAAAACCGCCGATTGCAGAAGGAGACGCCTCATTTCAAGATCTCGCGCATCAATTCGTCCGGGGTCGCAGGCGAACAACGCCCTTCGGCGAACTCTTGGTGAGCTTCCTGGACCTCCGCTACGAGCCGCTGGCGAGCCGCTTGAGCCAACCGGCGGTGCAAGATGGAAATCAATTCTTCCTGCTCAGCGGGAGACAGCTGGTCCGCTGCTTCCAAAACCTCACCAAATGGCAACACATGCGTCATGAGAGCATCCCCCGATTTCAGATGGTATCTGCCTCTCATGATACCGGATATTGGCTATGCGCCAAGCAATTCCACCTCCCTATTACGATTACGATTCACACGGGCTTTGAGAAGGAAGGCCGGGGCAAGGCCAACCCGGCCTTCCGCTCAAGTCTGACGCTACAGACCGACGCATTCATGAACGACAGGTCACGTCTGCGAGTGGAACGAGTTGTGGTTGCCCTGCACTTCCTTGCTACAGGATTGCCGGCAGCCCATGACGACCTTGTGCTCCTCCTCGCCGTCGCCCAACTCCCAGATCGTCTCGACCGTCTGCCCAGCCTCGCCCTGCTTGACCGGCTTGATGGTCAGCACGCGGGCCTTCGCGTCGGCGTGGTGGCGGCAACGGTCCGCGTTTCCCCGGTGATTCACGACGTGATCTCCACCGGCATCGACGCGCAACGGAGCTTCGCGGCAATGCGTTCCCGAGCGGGGCTTGGGAACGAGGATGAAGCAAATGCGTCCCCTTCGCGGACTTGGACACCACCTGATCGACCAGCAAGAGCCATGTCAGTCCTTCTTGGGCTTGAGTTTAACGTCACCCCTGTAGGTCGGGTCGGACTTCGGCCTGGTGATCGTTCCTGTCAACACCCCCTTCTCGAGATTGCCCGCGAATGTGTTGTTATCGATCCCGTTGGTCCCGAAGTCGTCCGTCAGCGCCTTGGTCAACTTGCATTTGACCTGGCCCTTGTCGATCGTACCCTCGACCTCGCAGCCACTTTTGCGCTTGTTAAACCAACACTCGGCGGTGAAGTCCTTGCCCGACCGCTTGGTGACCTCGAATTCCATATCACTCCCTGATGTCATCCTCTTCTTATTGTCCACCCAAGTCGCGAAGGACGTGCCGACCAGCTTGGTACCGACCTGGAAGCCGTCGTCGGCCGGGGGGTCCTTCGCGGCCGCGTCCCCCTTCTTGAAATCGTCCAGGTCCTGCTGGACGGCCTTCGCCTGGGCCCGCTGCCCGTCCTTGGTGTACCCCTTCACCGCCTCGGCGTAGGCGTCCTCCAGCTTGGCCCGCGCCCTCCGCACGTCGCTGTCGTACCCCGTCGTCGCGACCGCCTTCGGCAGGGTGCCCTTCTCCTCCAGCGCCTTGATCTCGTCCTCGACCTTCTCCAGCCCCTTCAGGTCGCCGGTCTTCTGGACGGCCTCGGCCTTCTTCTTTAGCTCCGCGACCAGCCCCCCGCGGGCCTTCTCCAGATCCTTCGCGTACTCGCCCTTGGCGGTCGCGAGTTTCGTGCCGACGGGGTCATCGTTGACGGTCGCGCGTTTCGCGCCGACGACGGGGTCATCGTCGGCGGCCTTTAGCTGCCCGCCGATCAACACGCCACAGAGTACTAACATCGCCGCGAGTCGAGCCATTGGGGTCTCCTTAAGGTTTGCCTGCCGCTGCCTAATAGTGATTATGTGAACCGGTGCCGGCTCTTTATCTCAGGCTCATTGGAATCGTACCCGCGCACCCTGTCAAGCACTGTCGCTGTTTTCTTGACACCGCGCCGCACTCCAAAAAGGCGTTACCCTATCTATTCACAAGCTCAGAGCTTGGGAACGAGGATGAACTCCGGCTCTTGTCCACGAAAGCGGCTTGACCCAACCGCAAAGCCGCAAGCGGCTAACGCATTCAATCCATCTTGACCCGCGCATTCGATCCGGCTAAGCACGTCCCCTGCCAATCCGGCGGCTCGACCCATTTCCCCAGCCGTCGGCCAACCCGAATCGAGGGCCTTTCATGCGACCCCTGCCGCTGCGTGCCATTCCTGTCCTGGGCATCTGCTTGTTCCTGGCGGTTTGCGCCCGTGCGGCGGCTGCCGACGGCCTCCGCAATTTCGACGACGCGGCCGTCAACGCGATTCAGTTCGTCGATGACAAGGAAGGCTGGGCGGTCGGCGACGAAGGCGTCGTCTGGCACAGCATCGACGGCGGGAAAAACTGGGAACGCCAATCCACCGGCGTTCGCGCCTCGTTACGGTCGGTCTACTTCTTCCCGCAAGCGCCGAACGTCGGCTGGGCCGTGGGCCGCGAGGAGCTACCCAACGGCAGCGGCGGCACCGGCGTACTCCTGTTCACCGACGACGGCGGTTGGAAATGGCAGCGCGTTTTGCTCAACGCCATGCCGGCGCTCAACGTCATCCGCTTCCTCGACGCCAAGACGGGCTACGTGGCGGGCGACGGCTCCGATCAGTTTCCGTCCGGCGTGTTCGCCACGAAAGACAGTGGCCGTAGCTGGCTGCCGGTGGAGGGGCCGCGCGCGCCGTCGTGGCTGGCCGCCGACTTCGCCGACAAGGGCGGCCTGGCCCTGGCGGGTAGTTGGAACCGATTGGCAACCTACCGCGGCGACCGCATGGGCATGGCCGACGTGGAAGCGCTCGGCGGCCGTAACGTACGCGGTCTGCACATGACGACCAAGCGCGGCGTCGCCGTGGGGCAGGGCGGTCTCGTGCTGCTCAGCAGCAACAACTCGGGCGGCAGCTGGGGCTACGCCAACCTGAAAGTGCCGCACGAAGTCCGCGAAACCTGGGACTTCAACGCCGTTCACGGGAGTGGCAACCATTTCTGGGCGGCGGGCCGGCCCGGCTCCGTGCTGCTGCATAGCCCGGACCTCGGCGACACCTGGGAAGTGGTCCGCACCGGGCAATCGTTGCCGCTCAACGGCGTCTTCTTCCTCGACGACAAGCGCGGCTGGGCGGTCGGCGAACTGGGCACGATCCTCGGCACCACCGACGGCGGCAAGTCGTGGCAGGTGCAGCGCCGCGGCGGCCAGCGCGCCGCTGTGCTGTTCGTCCACGCCCGCGCCGGCGGGATGCCGCTCGACACGGTGAGCGTCCTCGGCGGCCAGGAGGGTTATCTCACGGCGGGACTGCGGATCACCGCTCCGGACCCGGCCACGGCGGCACCGGCGCGGGCCGGCGACGGGCAGCGCCTCGCCTTTGCCTGGCGTCAGGCCGGCGGCGCTTCCGCCGAAATGTTGTGGCAATTCCCGGTCGCGTCGCATCTGAGCATGGCGGAGCGGCCCGAAGTCATCGCGGCCTGGGACAAGCTGCACGGCGACCGTGCCGCGGAGCAAATGTTACGGCAACTCGTCCTCGCCATCCGCATGTGGCGGCCCGACGTCATCATCACCGACGACCCCGACGGCAACGGCGATGGCTTTACTTGCGACCCGCTCGTCGCCGAGGCGGTGCGCGAGGCGTTCGAGCGCGCGGCGAAGCCGACGGAGTTTCCCGAACAACTCAAAGACCTGAACCTGGAAGCGTGGAAGGTGTCCAAGCTGTACGGCCAGACCGACGGCAAGAAGGCGGCCGCCGTGACGCTGGACTTGAACGCGGTCAGCGGCGTGTTGGAGGGCACGGCGGCCGAATTTGCCACCGGCCCAATGGCAATCCTGGCGGGCGGTATGCCACGCATTCCGGCGGAGCGGCACTTCCGGCTGCTCGCCGATCACCTGGAAGGCGCGGCCAAGCATAGCGCCCTCATGGAGGGTTTGAACGTTGTGCCCGGCGGCCCGGCCCGGCGGACGCTGCCCACGGACGCCGAAGCCTCGGAGGAGTTGGTCAAGGCGATCCGGCACCGCGCGACCTTGCGGGCGCTAATGGCCACGCCGGCCAACCAGTTGACCGACCCGAACCGGCTGCTCGCCAACATCGGGCCGATGGTGGAAAAGATGCCGGAGGACCAGGGCGGGCGGGCCGTCCACTCCGTCGCCACGCAATTCGCTCGCAACGGCCAGTGGACCCTGGCGCGCGAGGCCTTCTTGCTCATGGTGGACCGCTACCCCACGCACCCGCTGTCGATCGATGCCTACCGCTGGCTGTTGCGCCACGCCAGCAGCAGCGAGGCCCGGCGGCGCCACGAGCTGGGCCAGTTCGTGATCGCGGGGCAGACCCTGTACGGCCAAATCAAACCGGGCGAGACGCAAACCCTCACGCCCTTGCTGCCTGCCGGCGGGCGCACCGGTCCGAACGTCAAGGTCAAGACGCCCATCAAAGTCCCCGTTTACGAAGACCGCCACGAAGAACGGTTACTGTCGATCGCGGATCGTAACGAGTACCGCAAGTGGTACGCAAGCGCACTGGAAATGGAGCCGAAGCTGGCCGCGTTCGGGCCGCTGCTGGTCAACGACCCGGCGATCCAATTCTGCCTGCAAGCGGCCCGCCGGAAAACCGGCGACTTTGAAACGCCTGGACGGTGGTACGCGGAGTTCGTGTCCCGCCAGCCGGAAGGTCCGTGGCGCGACGCCGCCGCCAGCGAATTGTGGCTGGAAAAGCGCGTCGGGCTGCCGGCTAAGCCAGTCGCCTCCTGCAAGCTGGCGGACACCCGCCCGTTCCTCGACGGCAAACTCGACGACGAATGCTGGCAGGGCGGCCAGCCGATCAAGCTGCGCAACGCGACCGGCACCACGGTCGAAGAGTTCCCGACCGAAGTGCGCCTGACCTACGACAAGGACTACTTGTTCCTGGCCGTGCGCTGCGGCCACCCGGCCGGGCAGACGGTGCCGCCGGCGAAGGAGCGCGGCCGCGACGCCGACCTGCGCGGCCACGACCGCATCAGTCTCATGCTCGACCTCGACCGCGATTACGCAACCTGTTTCCACCTGCAAATCGACCAGCGCGGCTGCATCAGCGACGACTGCTGGGGCGACAAGAGTTGGGACCCGCGCTGGTTCGTGAAGGTCCACGACGACGACAAGGAATGGGTTGCCGAGGCGGCGATTCCGCTGGCGATGCTGACCGGCGACGCGGTGTCGCAGGGCCAGGCGTGGGCGTTTAACGTCGTCCGCGTCCTCCCCGGCCGCGGCGTGCAGGCGTTCTCGCTGCCGGCCGAGGCGCCGGAGGAGGCGTTGCGGCCGGAGGGCATGGGCCTGTTGCTGTTCACGCAAGACTCACGGCCGTCCACGGTCAAACCGATGTCGCGAGCCACGGACGCCCGGTAAGATGAGGGCAGGTCGGCGAAGGCAGCGCGGCGGCACCTCCATTGGGCCGCCGCGCGGGCGTTTCGCCGTTGGACGAATCCCCGAAGCGAGGAACGGCCATGGCTGCTCTCTGGGTCGCACTTTATTTGCTCATCGGCTTGGGTCTCGGCGTCATCAGCGGCATCCTCGGCATCGGCGGCGGCGTGGTGCTCGTGCCGATCCTGATGTGGTGCGGCTACAAGTACAAGATGGCCACGGGCACCAGTCTGGCCGTGCTGGTGCCGCCCATCGGCCTGCCGGCCGCGTGGAAAGCCTACCGCGACGGCAACGTCGATCTCGGCGCCGCCCTGTGCATCGCCAGCGCCTTTGCGATCGGTGCCTGGCTCGGTCGCTACGTGGTCGATGAGATCGACCCGAGCCTCTTCAAATTGGGTTTCGGCCTTTTCATGATGTTCGTCGCCATGCGGTTTATCTTTTCCGGCAGCGACGAGGTGACGATGGCGGTCGCGGGCATCGGATCTACGCTTTTTTCCATGATGGCATTCGTCGCCCTGTACCTCCTGGGCCGCTACCATGCGAACCCGCCGGACCTCGGCCACCACATCCGCACGAGCCGCGACGAGGGCCACACCGATCCGGACTACTACATTTGATCCCCGGCCGCGTTCCTTACAATGAAAGTGGAACAGCGCACCCTACGAGGAGGCACCGATGAGCGAAGGGGAAAGCCAGGAGAACCCGTTTCCGGCGAACGGGCGGGCAGGCAAGCTCGCCCCGATCACGCCGCGGGAGTGGGGGTTCCTGCTGGTCCTGGCGGCGACGCAGTTCACGAACATCATGGACTTCATGATCATCATGCCGTTGGAGCCGCGCTACAAGGACATTTGGCCGGACATCACGCCCTTCGGTTTCGGCCTGATCGTGATGGCTTACGGGATTGCCGCCGGCCTCGCCGGTCTGCTGGGCGCCTTCTTTAACGACCGCTTCGATCGCAAGAAGTGGCTCCTGACTTTGTACGCGGGTTTCACGGTCGGTACGTTTCTGTGTGCCGTGGCCTCGACCTACTGGATGCTCGTGTTGGCCCGCCTCGTCGCGGGCATGTTCGGCGGCATCATGGGAGCGGTGGTGCTGGCTATCGTCGGCGACCTGTTCCAAGACGCCCGCCGGGGCCGGGCGACCGGCGTCATCATGTGGGGCTTTTCGGTGGCGTCCATCGTCGGCGTCCCCGCCGGGCTGATGCTCTCGGATGCAATGGGTGGCGACCCGCTGCGCAGTGTCCAGGTGCCGTTCGCCGCCCTCGCGGTGTTCTGCCTTCTGATCTGGGTTTTGTCCCTTTTCGTGTTGCCCAAGGTGCGGGGGCACATTGCCGAGGGTGGCCACAACATCCTCGGTTCGATGTTTCGCGTCATGACCGACGCCAGCCATTTGCGGGCCTACCTGTTCATGTTCTTCCTGACGATTAGCACGTTTCTGCTGGCCCCGTTCCTGAGCGCCTACGTGGTCGCCAACATCGGCCGCAGCAAGGAAGAGTTGAAGTGGATTTACGTCTGCGGCGGCCTGGCGACGTTCCTGACGCTGCCGATGGTTGGCGTCATGGCCGACCGCCGTGGGAAGCTGCCGGTGTTCCGCGTCATGGGTACCTTGACGATAGTGCCGATCCTCGTTCTGACCAATTTGCAGTGGCTGCTCGGCCTGGTCGATGTGCCGTCATTGATGCTGCCGCTGACACTGGTTGCCACGACGCTTTTCATGATCATTTCTTCGGCCCGCAACGTCCCGGCGATGGCGATGATCACCGCCAGCACGCGGCCGCGCTACCGCGGCAGTTTCCTCAGCGTGAATGCCTCGGTCCAGCAGTTCGCCTGCGCCACGGCGTCCGGTATCGCCGGTTTGCTGCTGGTGCGAAAGGACGAGCATTCGCAGCTCGAAGGCTTCCCGCTCGTCGGTGTGATCGCCACGGTGGTCACGGTCGGCAGCGTCCTCCTTGCGGAGCGGCTGCGCCCCGCCGAGATTGAGCCGGGCGTGGTGAACGCCTTGGAGACGGAGGAAGAGTTGACCATCGAAGGCCGCGCTTCAGACACCGGCGTGGTGTCCACTTCGTGACGCCCGCCGGCCGCGCACCGAGTGCGGAAACAACCGTTCCTGAATAAGGTTGCCCGCGGCGTCGAACGGCACCGCGATGGCCTCACCCTCGACATGCAGATGCGGATGCTGCCGCGTCTCGTCGAGCAAGGCCGGCGAGACCCAAAGGTCGGCCACTTCGAGCGTGTTGGGAATGACCGCCAGACGGAGCTTGTCGCCGAGCGGCTGCCAGCAAGTCTGGATGCCCGTGTCGATACACTCGCGGTCGGTCGCGAAGGCAAAAGGCAGCTTGGAACGCCACAAGAAGCAGGCCGTCAGGTTGTTCATGCGGAACGGCACCGGGTCGATGGACGCCAATAAGCGGTCGGTCGTCAAGTCCGCGATGCCGACGCCGGTGCCGTTGCCGTGGCTCTCCGGCGACAAATCCAGGGCGCAGATGCGCGTGATCTTGGGACTCTCGAACTCCGGCTGACACTCGATCAGCAGCCGGCCGACGACGTTGGGGTCGATGCCGGCCCCGCTGTAATTCTTGCCGATCTCGCCGATGACGAGTAGGTCGAGCTGCTCGAAAGGCAACCGCCCCATCAACCCGCGCGCCTCCGTGAGCAACCCCGGCTCGACGGCCAGCAAGTCTTCGCGGTCCACGACTTGCAGTCGGGCCGTCTGTTCCCGTGCGTTTTCCAGTACCGCCAGCCCGGCGAGGAACGGCGTCTTTTCCAGCACGACTTTCGCTGTCTCCGGCAGCATGTCGCGCAGGCCGCGGAAGCCCCAGCGGTGGTGTTGTGCCGCCCCGTCGCGCTTGCCCAGGCCGATCACGAGCATTTTCGTGATACCGCTCTCGTAGGTTCCCCGGAAATCGGTATGCGGCTTGACGCGCGCGACGGTCACGACCGCGTCGGCCTCCAGGGCGTTCTTGTCCCAGTAAACGGGTTCGCCCCAGCTATTGGTGCCGATGCGCACGGCGTTCATGTCAGTCAGCACCGGCACGCCGAGCGCCTGTTCACTAACGCCGTACTCCGCGAGCAAATCGCGCTGCCCGTCCGCCGTGGCCCCGCCGTGACTGCCCATCGCGGCGACGACGAAAGGACTGGCCCCCAGGTCGCGCAGAGTGTGCAGGGTGGCGCGGACAATGGTGGCAAGGTTGGCAATGCCGCGGCTGCCGACGCCGACCGCCACACGCGCCCCGCGCCGCAACCGTCCCGGCAGTCGCGAGCCGAGCCATTGCTTGCGCACCTCGGCGGCAACATCGGCGACGACGGGTTGAGCGGCAACCTGGCGGACGAGTGTTAACGGCGGGAGTTGCATGAGTGGCCTCCGGTGGATAACGGCCGCGACTGCACCAGCGCCGTTTCAGGCATTGTGACACGCGGCAACCCAAAACGGAAGCCTTTTCAAAGCTACCGAATTCGCGTTCTCGTCACCGTTGGCCAATTTTTCGAGCTATAGTTCACCTGTCCAACGGAAACAGCAGGTACGGCAGCGGCCAAACCGTTGCGGTATCCAGAGACAGCGACACTCAGCGGGAGACCGTGAACCATGGCCAGACCCCTCTCCACTCCCGATCTGCGGAGTGGGACGAACGGCAGACCGTCCTCGACCAACGAACTTAGCCTGGCGGACTTGCCGGGCGATACGTCCAAGCGCGCCAAGTCGCGCCCGGAATTCGTCCTCGATCAACTCCAGGAGAACGACCGCCTGCGCAGCGAGAACACCGAGCTGCGCGCCCTCTGTTACGAGCTGGAACAGGCGTTGCAGGAATCCAGCCAGCACAACGACGGCAGTGAGGCGGTCCGGTTGCGCGAGTCCGAGGCCCTGCTGGAGGAGAAGACCGAGACCATTCGCACCCTGCACCAGCAGTTGCAGGAAACGCAAGCGACGCTGCAAGACGTGGAGACCCAGGCGGCCAAGGCCATTGAGGCGGTACATGCCAACCAGCGCGTCAACGGCCCGGTGCCGCGCGAGGCGGAACTGCTTTCCCTCAGTGAGGATCTCGAACGCGAACGCCGGCAGCTGCAAGACGACGAGCAGTCGTTGATGGAGCAAATGCGCGAGATGGAAGTCGGCATGGCGAAGGAGCGGGCCGAGATGGCCCGGCAGCGCAACGACCTCCAGCGCTTGCAGGGCGAAATCCGGCACGAGCTGGAGCGGCTCGAAAAGAACGGGGCCGTCCAGAGCAAGATCGACGGTTTGAAGAGTAAGCTGCAAGACGCGACCAACCGCCGGGGCGCGGCCCACGGCGCCGCGGTGAGTCCGTCCGCGCAGCTGGCGAACCAGGTGCCCGCCGCGGACGCGGCCACGGCACCCGGCCGGAAGGACAGCTTCATGGGGAGGTTGTTCGGCGGCAAGAAGTGATAGACCGCCGCTTGCGGCTTTGCAAAGCCGCAAGCGGCGAATCAAATCACTCCAACTTCACTTTCAGCGTCTCCTTCTTGCCGGCGCGCAGGATGACGATCTCGATCTCGTCGCCCTTCTTCTGCTTGCTCATCACTTCCGTGTAAGTCGTCATGTTCTTGACCGGCTTGCCCGCGATTTCGACGATCGTGTCGCCGCCTTTCATGCCCGCCTTGGCCGCGACCTTGCCCTCCTGCACTTCGCTAATCAAGACGCCTTTTTCGTCCTCGCTGTAGTCGGGGACGAAGCCCAACCGCGGCATGTCGCTGGGGAAGCCGCCGCCGCCGGAGCTGCCCTTGCCGGCGACGTAGTCCGGCCGCTTCTCCGCCGTGACGAACTCTTGCACGACCTCCTCGCTCAGATCGACGATGCGGCGCATGCCCTCGACGTTGATCTTGTCCGCCGTGTCGGTCGGCCGGTGGTAGTCGGGGTGGATGCCGGTCCAGAAGAACAGCACCGGCACCTTCTTCTGGTAGAACGAGAAGTGGTCGCTGTTGCCGGGCACCTTGTCGGCCTTCTTCAATTCAAAGTCGTACTTCTTGTTCAGCCGCTCGACCAGCGGGTCGAAGGTCTTGCTCGTCGTGCTGCCCTCGACCAGCAGCCGGTCCTTGCCGGTGTCCTTGTCCTTGGGCAGCCGGCCTACCATGTCGAGGTTCAGCATGGCCGCCGTGTCTTCGATCGGATAAAGCGGGTTCTTGGCGTAGTGGGCCGAGCCGAGCAGGCCCAACTCCTCGCCGCTAAACGTCATGAAAACCAGACGCCGGCACGGGCCTTTTTCGTTGGCGCGGCGGTCGCCGAAGCGCCGGGCCAGCTCCATGACCGCCGTGCTGCCCGACCCGTTGTCGTCGGCGCCGTGGTGAATGGCCATCTTCTTCAAGCCGGCCAGGCTGCCGCCCGCGCCGCCCCAGCCCAGGTGGTCGTAGTGCGCGCCGACCACGACGGTTTCCTTCGCCAGGTCGCCCTTGCCTTCGAGGACGCCGATGACGTTCTTCAGGTGGAGCTTGTCGCGGCGCATCTTGAGTTCAAAGGCGACCGACCAGTCTTTCAGCTCGACGCTGTGCGGCTTGAGGTCGCGGTTAATTTCGGCCTCGACCGTGGCCAGGTCGAGGTCCGCGCCGCTCTTGAGCAGCTTTTCGACCACCTCGCGTTTGGCCTGGAAGGCGGGCAGTTTGCCGCCGCCCTGGCCGACTGCGCTGTAGTTGAAGTCGAGCAAGTCGTCGCCCGCCTTGGCGGTGTCGGCGTCGTTGACGAACAGCACCGCGGCGGCCTTGTGCTTCTCGGCGTTTTGGAGCTTGGACGTGAACGACGCCGCGGCGCGGAACGGGTTCTGCCCGGCCGGCGTCAAGGGCGGCGTGCCGCGGAGGACGACGACGACCTTGCCGTCCACGTCGAGGCCGGCGTAATCGTCGTACTTCTGGGTTTCGTTGGTGATGCCGTAGCCGGCGAAGACGAGCGCCGCGTCCTTCATTTTGCCCGCGCCGCCCATGCCCATCGGGTGGAACTGCACGCCCTGCTTCAGCTCCATTTCCTGTTTCTTGGGGCCGGTGAATTTCAGCGTGGCCGGTTCTTCGAGGACGGCGCCGGGGATGTCGAACGGCTGGAAGTAAGTGCCGTCGGGGTTGCCGGGTTTGAGGCCGCCCTGTTTGAACTGGTCGGCAATATAGTCGGCGGCAAGGTTGATGCCCTTGGTCGTCGGGCCGCGGCCTTCGAGTTCGTCGGACGCGAGGTGGGTCACGTCGC
>JBBRLG010000199.1:0-11938 GCA_038231495.1 Gemmatales bacterium
GTGGTCGCAGTTGTTGGTGGACAGGGCGACAAACAAACACCCGGCAACTTTTGGGCCCGGTTGGGGCTGTGGTCTTTGGGGCTGAGCGCTCTGCCGAATGCGGCGGCCCCTGGGAGAACCGTGGCATGAGCGTATGGCGCATCGTCCTCGTGGCCGCCCTGATTAGCCTGCCGTTCGTGGTGCTGGCGGGGGTCGGGTCCTACTACCTGTGGATAATCGGCTGGGGCTTCTATGTGTGGTGGCCGATCTTCCTCTGCATGGCCGGCGGCTACGGCCTCGCCTGGTACTGGCAGCGCAAGCGCGTCCTGTTGCGCCCCGTCACGTTTAACGCGTTGCCGCACTGGACCGAGCGCGACGCCGAGGGCTGGAAGCTGGTCGAGGCGCGGGCCAGGGACGCCACGAAATTCGACTCCAACCAGCTGGCCGACATCGCGTTTTACTTGCAGACCGGCGAGCACATGGCCCAGGAATTGGCCGTGTTCTATCACCCGCACGCCAAGGACCCGATTGCCAACCTGACCATCCCCGAAATCCTCGCGGTCGTCGAACTGGCGTCGCACGACATGGCCGAGATCGTGGACCGCTACCTTCCCGGCGGCCATTTGCTGACGATCAACGACTGGCGGCGGGCCAAGGTTGCCACGGACTGGTACGAGTCCGCCAACAAGGTGTACTGGCTGATCTCGGCCCTGTTCGAGCCGGTCGGCACCACGATGCGTTTCGCCGCCTCCAAGGTCGGCCTGTCCACGCCCTTCCAGATGTTGCAGCAAAACCTGCTGGTTTGGTTCTACACCGCCTACGTTCATCGCCTGGGCAACTACCTGATCGAGTTGCACAGCGGTCGGCTGCGCGTCGGCGCGAGCCGCTACCGCGAACTGCTCGACAAGCTGCCGCCCCCGGTCGATGGCGTGAAGCCGCAGGGCGGCCCGCTGGCGCTGCAGCCCGACAAACTCGCCCGGCCGAAAGACCCCGCGTTCGACCAGATCAAGCAACTGACGGTAACCATCGTCGGCCAGGTCAAGGCCGGCAAGTCGAGCCTGATTAACGCCCTCCTGGGTGCGCAAATGGCGCGCACCGACGTGTTGCCGGCGACGGCTGGCATCCAGCGCTACGACCTGCAAACGCCGGGCATCCCGACGCGCTTCGTGCTATTGGACACGGTCGGTTACGGTCACGCCGGCCCCAAGGAGGACCAGTTGCGGGCGACGCGGGACGCGGCCCAGCAGTCGGATTTACTGTTCCTCGTGCTGCACGCCCTGACGCCGGCCCGGCAAGCCGACCTCGATTTGCTCAAGGATTTGAAGGCGTGGTTTATGTCGAACCCCGACCTGAAAAAGCCGCCGTTGTTCGTCGTGATGAGCCACATCGATCTGCTGTCGCCGTCGCTGGAATGGTCGCCGCCCTACGATTGGCAGAAGCCGACGCGGCCCAAGGAGCAGAGCATCCGGCACGCGCTGGCGACCGTCTACGAGCAACTCGGCCCGTACGTCTCGGCGATCGTGCCGGTCTGCACGGTCCCGAAAAAGGTCTACGGCATCGACGAATGGCTGCTGCCGGCGGTGACGCAGAAGCTGGACGAGGTTCACGGCGTGGCGCTGCTGCGTTGCATCCGCGCCGAAGCGGACGCCGGCAAGATGCAGAAAGTGTTCTATCAACTCCTCGAAACCGGCAAGGACGCGGCCAAGATGGCGTGGGAAGTCCTCGCGAAGGCGTAGCGCGCCAATGAGTAAGAATCGCTTCAAAAAGCCCCGCAAGGAATCGATATGGCCCGCGGCAATTCGCGCATTCTCCTGACGACCTTCGGTTCCTTCGGCGATCTGCACCCCTACATCGCGATCGCCAAGGCGCTGCAAGCGCGCGGCCGCGACGTTGCCATCGGCACCTCCGCCACCTACGCGCCGAAGATCGCGGCGCTCGGCATCCCTTTCTATACCCTGCGACCCGACTTCCCCGACCCGGCGGACCAGGCGGAGATCATCCGCAAAATCTTTGACCCGCGCAAGGGACCGGAATACGTCGTCCGCGTCATGTGCATGCCGCTGCTCCGCCAAAGTTACGACGACCTGACGGCGGTGGCCGGCGACGTGGGACTGCTGCTGTCGCACCCGCTGACGTTCATGACGCGGTTGGTCGCCGAAAAACAGGGCATTCCCTGGGCGTCGTCGGTCCTGGCACCGATGAGTTTTGTTTCGGTGTACGACCCGCCCGTGCCGCCGGCCGCGCCGTACCTCGGTCGGTTACGCATCCTGGGACCGTGGGTCTTACGACACCTTTTGAATTTCATGAAGCGCTCCTACGCCCCCTGGGCCGCGCCCTGGCACGCGCTGCGCGTGGACCTTGGGTTGCCGCCCGCGCCCAGCCCCGTGTTTGAAGGCCAGCATTCGCCGGACCTGGTGCTCGCGCTGTTCTCGCACTTCATCGGTGAGCCGCAACCGGACTGGCCGCCGAACACCGTGCAAACGGGCATCCCGTTCTACGACCAGGACGGCGAAGCCGGCTTGCCCGCGGACCTGGCACACTTTCTGGACGCGGGGCCGGAGCCGGTAGTCTTTACGCTCGGCTCCTCGGCCGTGCTGGACGCGGGCAGTTTCTTCGAGGAAAGTCTGAAGGCCGCGAAGCTCGTTAACCGTCGCGCGGTAGTCCTCGTCGGCCGCACGCCACAGCCGTTGCCGCCGGCACTTCTCGGCGACGACGTGTGTGTCTGCCCCTACGCGCCGTTCTCCGAACTGTTCCCGCGGTGTGCGGTCGTCGTGCATCAAGGCGGCGTTGGCACGACGGGGCAGGGGTTGCGTTCTGGCCGCCCGGTGCTGGTGATGCCGTGCGGCGTCGATCAGCCCGACAACGCCGAGCGCGTCCGCCGTCTGGGCGTGGCCCGTATCGTTTCCCGAACGCGCTACCGCGCCGCGCGCGTGGCGCGCGAGTTGAAACGGTTGCTCGACGACCCGGCGTATGCCCAAAAGGCGAAGCAGGTGGGTGCCCAGGTCCAGGGTGAAGACGGCGCGGCGGTCGCGGCCGAGGCGTTGATGAAGTTACAAGATAATGAAAAGCTTGCAACCACTTCCTAGCCGCGTTTCGTAAATGTGCGCGGCGCAGTTGCCAGCGCCGCCTTGCCCGCCGCGATTGCCGCGTCATTACCCGCAAGCGTCGGCGGTTTGTCGCCGTCGGTCAACCCTCCCGGATAGATTGGATTTGCATATCCGCTATAAGCTTCCGTGCGCAGGTGGCCGAGCATGTGATGCCCGCGCCGCCGTTCGCGTTCGGCCCGCAGCGATAATATATCAATCGATGCAAAGACAATCTTCTCGCCCGGCCCCGGATCGGCCTGGCTTAAAATGCGGCCGTCGAAATCGACAACCATACTGCCTCCGGGCCAAGTGAATGGCGGATAGTATTCGGCTCGCGCGCCCTGGTTACTGGCTACAACATAGGCCAGGTTTTCCAATGCCCGACAACGGTTAATAAGCGTCCACCAATCCATGGGTGGCGTCGTGCCCCACGGGTCCATGTAGGCCGAGACGCGCACCAGCACCTCGGCCCCGCCCAGCGCCAGTTGCCGAATGGCTTCGGGAAACAGCCAGTCGTAACACGTCGCCGCCCCAATGCGGCCAATTTCCGTGTCAGCGACCGGGAACAGCGGCTCGTCATAGCCCGACAAATCGTGCGGGCTGGTATGCACCTCCCACGGAATCCACGGATGGACCTTGCGATAGCGCGTCAACAATCCGTCCGGCCCGATCAGGCAGGTCGTATTGAAAACGTGCCCCGGATAGCGGCTATCCTTTTCCAGAAAACTCGCGGTCTGAATGTAAACGCCGTGTTCCTTCGCCTTCGCCCCATAGCGGTCCGTGTGCTCGTTCGGCACCGGCACGGCGAGACGGTCGTGCAACTCCTCGACAGTGAGGTAGATCGGCGCGGCATGGCCGAATTCGGGAAAGGCGACAAGCCGCACGGACGCGAACGGCGCGTAGCCGATGACGGCGCGGTCGATCATGCCGAGCATGTGGCCGACGGCGTGATGAATGCCGGAACGGTCCTTGGGGTTGGGCAAGTCGGTCTGGCACGCGGCGACCGCGTAGCGCAGGAGCGATCCGTCGGCATGGCCGAGTAGCGCTGGCATCTGGCACCTCGTGGTACAAAACTACTTCTCATTATGCTACGCCGTGCAACGGTCAAGAGGCCCGCCTGGCATCCCGCTTACCACAAAATCAGGGCCGAAGGCCATCGCACCGGATGAAGCCGGTGACAAGATCAAGAGAATATTTATTTTGAAAATAATCGTCATTTGGACCGAAAAAGCGTTGACATTGACAAGACCCGGCCCTACGATATTTGAGCAACTCAGCGCCAATTCCTTCAGGATCTCTCTCGGAGTTATTTCCGGGATGAGAAGATCGGCTGTCAACCAAGGCCGTTCTAGCTGGATCGGGTGAGAAAATGAGTCAAGTCGCGAGAGCGGAAATCGATACGCCCATGAGGTGCCCCGACCGTCATCGGGACGAATGATGCGCATGCGGACGAAGATCGCCTTCGGCTTCGGGATGCTTTTAGCTGTACTGGCCGTCACGGCTTTGGCGGACAGGTGGCTGACGCCGACCGAACCGCGGCTGCGCGTGGGGATGTCGACTCAAGAAGCCTCAGACGCGCTTCGCGACGACTATGATATAGCAAACGGTAATGGGTCTGATTATTTGGTCGAGTTTCCGGTGGAACGTGGCGATTTTGTTAGTGTTCACTGGGCTGGGCCCACTCGTTCCGAACGGGGCGAAGATTTCGTTTTGGTCTGGTTTTCCGCTGAAAACAAAGTCAAGGGCTGGCGGGTCCATTACCAACAAAGGCCGTCCTTGGTGGATCGGGTGAAAAAGTCGGTCGGGTGGTGAGGTTTCCAAGTGGAACTGGCGTGGCCAGCCAGAAGAATTGATGTCATTCTCTCCAGCGCGGTTGCTTGGCAAAAGAAGTCGTGTTCGGATGTAGTTCTCGGCGTGGAACCTCCAACGGAGCTATCCCGCCAAACAACTGGTGAAAGGAATACGACATGAAGCGTGCAAGACTGAACCTTGAGGCGTTGGAAGATCGCGTCGTACCGGCGACGGTCGATTCGTACTGGCACGGAGATGGTTCGTCGCAAGCCCGTTGGAATGTTGCCTCCAACTGGACAGATCGTGCAATCGGCGGCACTACGCTGACTAGTTATCCCGGCAGCGTTGGCGATCGAACGGACATCGTTCATCTTGAAACCGCGAGCGCCTCCCGATGCGTCCTGGACGTGACTTTGATCTCCACCGGCATTTCGGAACTCCGTGACACCGCAGGAAACACCTTGATTCTGCAAAAGGGTCTGCTCGTGACCAACGGCGGTCGGCTAGACGGGCGCAGCATGATCTACAACGGCTCAAGCGGTAGCGACAACGGGCTCAGTCTGACGGGCGGGACGTTCACCTGGCACAGCGGCAACCTGGGATATCTGTCCGATCTCACGTTCAATCCGGCTACGCTCAACGTGGACGGCGCCACGCTGAAAGTGGACAATACGGAGGATGTCGTACTTGGGTTCGGCATCAACGTCGGCACCGGGAGTGCGCAATCGACGATGGAGTTGGCCAACACCGGGGCCATCAAGGACTACGGCTACGACCCCCTCAGTCACGGCGAAAAGGCTCCCCGTCAAATCGTCGTGGGGATCGCTGGCACGTTAAATATCACCGTGGACAACACCAGCGGAATTGTCCCGGTTGACCCGAACAACGTCGTTTACGCGGTGTTCACGAACGTCGGCACGGTGACCAAAAGCGGCGGCACTGCCGGCGGTTACTATTCGATTCGCGAGCCGTGGTACCAAACCGGCGGCTCGCTGACGATTAACCCCGGCAACGCACTGCGGTTCTACGGCAAAACGGGGCTGGACGAGAGTTCGGACGGAACTCGCGGCAAGAGCTTCTTCATGGACGGCGGCACGGTCAACCTGAAAGCCGACCCGACGATGGCCAGTCCGACGCTGTGGGTGCAGTACGGCTACCAACAAGACTACGGCGGTACTCTGAATTGCTCGAGTACCAACGTCACCACCGCCTGTACGTGGGTCATCGACGCCACCGCTTCGGCCACGAACAAAATCAGGCTCAACGGCTCGGATACCAAAGTCGGCTCGCTTGCGGGCGACTTCGGGGCGTTAAGCCTGTTGACCGGCGGCGGTGCCAACAACACCGGCCTCTACTGGCAGGCCGGTGCGTTGAAGGTGGAAGATCACCTCAATGCCGACGGCACCTATACCGTGAGCAAACTCGTTACCGACGCGAAGGTGTCGATCAGCGACACGGGAAACACCAGCTTTAAGGTGTTGTTTGCCGGGGACCAGCTGCTGAGCGGCACGTACTTGATTATCGACACCGGCTTTGCGATCACTCATGCTTACGACCCCACCCCGGGGGACTGGACCGGGACGTTCAACAGCGGCTACCAGATTACCTATACCGGCCACCCTCCGGGCGGCTAGAAACGACCCGGATGACGACCAAACCCCTTCATTCCCCTCGGCTTTCACACGGAAACTGAGGAGTGGCCAGGAGGTATGGCTGCGGCCGCACCGTCCCGCGCCGGGTCGTACGGCCGCAGCCACTGGATGATCTCGATACGGTTGCCGTCCGGGTCTGACAGGAAGAAGCGGTCGGCCCCCGGTATCGGCGTCGTTTCCTGGATCGCAATGTGCAACCCGGCGAAGTGGGCGCGGGCGGCCGCTACGTCCGCGACGCGCAGGGCGAAGTGCCGCGGGCTGGGCGTGTCGGGCCGGTCTTTCAAAAGCAAATGGATGTGCTGATTGCCGAGGTCGAACCAGACGACGACGAAATCGAACGTGTGCGGCTTGGCGATTTCACGCAGGCCGAGCACGTCGCGGTAGAACCGTCGGCTGCGTTCGACATCCGTGATGAGGACCGAGACGTGATCGAGCTGCGTCACCTGAATGCCGAGCATGGCTTTTCTCACCGCTGGGACAGGGGCGTCGGGGAATCGAACCGTGCCGCGATTGTAAGGCGGTCCGGCACGGAAGGGAAGGCGCGCGTCCGGGATTGCGCTCCGCGCTCCGCTCCATCCGGAGACGTGCCTTGACAGCGTTGCCCCCGTTGCCGACAATTCCCCAACTCGCGTAACCGCACCTCTCGACCGCACCCGACAATCGTTCATCCTCGCCGAGGGAGTCCGGCATGACACGGAAGTCGATGCAGTTCAGTCTGGCGCTGCTCGTTTGTCTGCCGCTCGCCTGCGCCTTACACCCCGAGGTTCGCGTCAACGCCCCGCCCAAAACGGCCGGCGTCGAGGCGGACCGCTGGTGGGAGAAAACGGTCGACCAGCTGCCGCTGCCGTTCCTCGCCATCTACGCCGAGGCGTCGGAGGTCCACCAGCGCAAGGGTACGGGAGCCACCTACATCGATTGGTACAAGGGTTCCACCGATGCCGGCGTCTGTCAGTACGAATTGCAATTGCCGACACCGCCGCCGGAGTTGGCGTTCGCCCGCGTGCGCGAGCGGTTGAAAGGGTTCAAGGCGGACGATTTGCCGATACCCGACGAGCGCCAGGACCACGTCGTCATGGCCGAGGCGTGTCGGGGTTGTATGCTGGAACAGGCGCTGGACGTGTGGCGCAACGCCCACAAGAAGCTCAACCCGACCAGGCTCAAGAAAGACAAGCTGTAGCCGCCGCCCTCAATCGTCGTAACCCTTCGGGTGGCCGCGGTGCCAGTTCCAGGCGGTTTCGACGATTGAACGCAGGTCGGTGTAACGCGGCTGCCAACCGAGTTCGTTTTGACCCTTCGCCGCCGCGGCCACCAACACCGGCGGGTCGCCCGGACGGCGCGGGCCTTCCTTTACCGGCGCCAACTGGCCCGTCACCGCCTCCGCCGTGTCGATCACCTCGCGAACGCTGTAGCCGTGGCCGGTGCCCAAATTCAATTTCAGTTGCACGCCGGGTGCCAGCTTTTCCAGGGCGAGCAGGTGCGATTCGGCCAGGTCATCGACGTGGATGTAGTCGCGGATGCAGGTGCCGTCCGGCGTCGGGTAGTCGGAGCCGAACACTTCGATGGAAGGGCGCTGGCCCAGGATCGCTTGCAGCACCAGCGGGATCAGGTGCGATTCGGGGTCGTGGTCCTCGCCGATGGTGCCGCCCGGGTGCGCGCCGGCGGCGTTGAAGTAGCGCAGGGCGGCGAAACCCCAGTCGTACGCCGTGGCATAGTCCGACAGGGCGTGTTCGACAGCGAGTTTGCTATTGCCGTAGGGGTTTATCGGCTTCTGCGGCTCGTCCTCGGTGATCGGCACCGTCTGTGGAACGCCGTAGGTCGCGCAGGTGCTCGAAAAGACGAAGCGGCGGATGGTATGGCGGCGCATCGCTTCGAGCAAATTGAGCGTATTGACGAGGTTGTTCTGGTAATACTTCGCCGGGTTCTTCATCGATTCGCCGACGAGCGAGAACGCCGCGTAGTGAACGACCGCCTCGATGCGGTGCGTCAGGAGAGCATGGTCGAGTCGCTGCCCCTCGGCGAGGTCGGCAACAATGAGGCGGTCCGCCGGCACGGCGGCGCGGTGGCCCTGGTACAGGTTGTCGTAAACCCACACGTCGTGGCCGCGCTCCAGAAATAGCCGAACCGCGTGACTGCCGATGTAGCCGGCACCGCCTGTTACGAGGATTCGCATAGTCCGTTGTCCGTTGTCCGTTGTCCGTTGTCAGTTGTTCCCAGCATTTTGCAACGGTCAACGGACACCGGACAACGGACTAATTGGTGATCCCCTTCGTGATGCCCATGAACACGTCTTCCAGGTCGATCTCTTCTTCCTTCAACATCGTCAGGCGGTAGCCGTTCTTCATCAGGATTTCCGCCAGGAAACTGCCATCGACCGCGCTGTCGGCCAGCGTGACGCGCAGGCAATTCTGGTCGGCCTTGTCCTCGATCGACAATATGTCCAAATGGCTTTCCAATTGCTCGCGCGCCTGGGCGTTGAGGTTGTTCGCTACCGCGACGTAGTAGACCTTGTGCTGCCGGACCTTGCGGATGGCCGACTCCACGTCGCCGTTGAACAACAACTTGCCGCGCTCGATGATGCCGATCTTGTTACAAATGTCGGCCAACTCCGGCAGGATATGGCTGGAGACGAGGATCGTCTTGCCCATGCTGCGCAATTCTTTAATCAACTCGCGCATTTCGATGCGGGCGCGGGGGTCGAGGCCGCTGGCCGGCTCGTCCAGCAGCAAGACCTGCGGTTCGTGGAGCAAAACGCGCGCCAGGCCGAGGCGCTGCGTCATGCCGCGCGACAGGCTCGTCACCAGGGCGTCGCGCTTGTAGCCGAGGTCCACGAGGTCGAGCACCTGGTCGCACTTACGGCGGCGCTCCGGCCCCTTGATGCGGTAGGCGGCGGCGAAGAATTCCAGATATTCGATAACCTTCATGTCGTCGTAGACGCCGAAGAAGTCCGGCATATAGCCCATGAGCCGGCGGATTTCCTTGGCGTTGTTATAGATCGAATAGCCGCACACCGACGCCTCGCCCCAGGTGGGGTTGAGGAGCGTTGCGAGGATGCGCATGGTGGTGGTCTTGCCGGCGCCGTTGGGGCCGATGAAGCCGTACACGTCGCCCTTTTCCAGCTTCAGGGTGAGCCGGTTGAGGGCGTACAGGTCGCCGTACATCTTCGTCAGGTCGCGCGTCTCGATCATATCACAATCTCAGGATTAGCGACGCTTCGCAGAAGCGTCACAAAAAGCAATTACTTCCGCGATTTCACCGGCAAATACATGCGCACATAGGTCTCTTGCCGCATGGTGCCGGCCAGGTCCGGACGCGTCGCCTTGCCGTCGGGCAGCGCGCCGAGCCACAGCTTCGTCGGCGTGCCGGCGGCGGCGTTTACGTCCTTCGCTGGGCCGGCCTTGGTCGATGCCGGCAGCCGGCCAACCAGCACGGCGAAGTCGCCGGGGTCTTTTTCCTCCGCCGCGTTGATCCGCCACGATTCGTCGAATTCGCGCAGCGACCCGTTGACGAAGTTCCGCTGCTGGCTATTGCTGCGGCTCGCCTCGTGGAACATCAGCGCGGGCATGAACTCGCGGGACGACTCCGCCACAGCGGGGCCGCGGCCGGCCGGCCCGTAGTTGACGCTGACGCTCGGCTTGACCCACTGCAGCGCCCCGCCGGTGGAGGCGATCACCGGCCGGCGGTTGTTCTCGCCGGGGATCAGCGTCTTCAGGTCGTACGCCTTGCCGCGGTGCAGCAGCGTCGCCTCTTCGAGGTTCGCCGGCAGGAAGCTCGTCACCGACCCGCCCAGCGTGCTGGTGCGGTCGCCGGGCGTGTTGAACAGGTCCGACCGGATCGGCGGGCGAGCCGGGTCAATGCGGCCGGTCCACTGGGCCTGGAACCCCTTCGTGGACCACACCTGGATGGGCACGCGCACCAGGCCGCCGGTTGCCGGGTCGTACTCGTAGGACCGCCGGAACAGACTCTTGCGGGCCGACGTGTCCTGGCTGAACCAACTCACCAGCGGCGGGCTGCCGGCGGCGTCTTTTTTTACGCCCCAGCCGTCGGCCGGCTCTACGCCCACCGTGAAGTTCTGAATCCGCGGGCTGAACACGACGAACCAGCTGCTGCCCTGCACTGTGTCCGTTTGCAAGTCGATGTCGATCAAGTCGAGTTTGTTGATTTTCTGGTCGTCGCCCTTCAGAGCGTAGGCGGCGAAGTAGGCGCCGGCGCTGACCGTCAGGACCACCAGCGGGAACGTCACCCAGGTCAGTTCCAGCCGCTTCACCACCTTTTTCAGAATGAAGTAGTCGAGCGGGCCGACCACCAGGATGTACACCAGGATGAACAGCGCCACCCAGCCGAAGGAGATGACGGGCACGCCCTCGAACGTCTCCAGATTGTTTTGCAAGCGGCGCACCAGATCCTTCTCGCCGCCTTCGCTGGTCTGAAAGCCCGCCGCGTTCGGGTCGGCTTTTTCGGACGAGTAAATCGGCCCACTCTGGTTCAGCAGGGCTTCCCAGAACTGGCCCTGACCCTTCCAGCGCGTGAACGGCGGCTGGTCGAGGTCAATGGCCACGACGGTGACGCGGCCCAGGCCGTACGGCGCCTGTACGATCAGCGGGCCGCGCTGCCCGCCCTCGGCGTAGGTCGCCAGGTCGCGGGCGCCGCGGCCGGGCTTTTTGTCCAGCTTCGTCAGGTCGAGCAGGTTCTTGCCCTGTGGGTCGGTCAGCTCGTCCACCGGCAGCGTCTGGAAATCGACGCGCACCGCCTTGGGCGTACTGGTGCCGGCGAGGTCCACGGGCAGGATCGGCTTCAGCGCCTCGCGGTTGGCCAGCTGGCCCTGGTTCTTGCCGACGCTCAGCAGCAGCTTGCCGCCGCGGCGGACCCACTCGAACAGGGCCGAGCGCTTGGCCTCGTCGCTGAGCAGGCCATCGACGAACCCCGCATCGCCGGTGGTGAGGATGACCACGTCGGCCGGCTGGTAGCCAAACCACTTGTCGGGCAGTTCTTCGACCTTGTCGATGGCAGCGATTTCCGACCGCCGGGTTTCTTCTTTTTCGCCGGCGCCGGGGAGCCGCAGGCCGGAGAGCCGGGCGCCGAGGGTGACGTACAGGTAATAGTTCGGCGGCAACGCGGCCGAGTCGGGCCGGGCCTTCACGTCCTTGCCGTCGAATTGGAGCGTGACTGTGATGTCCGCGTTATCGAGCTTGCCGGGCCGGGTGTAGGTCAAAAAGGTGTGCGTCGGCGTCTCAGCGGTGAATTCGATCAGCGGAATTTTCACCGAATAGTCGTTCAGCACGTCGTCGGCGTCGATCGACTGCACGGTGAGGACGGCGTCCTTGACGGTGCCCTTGCCCTCGACGGTGACGTACACCGGCGTCCACTGCCCGGCCTTGAACATCGGCAGCCGGCGGAAGGGGTCGTCCTTGTCGAGCAGCGGGCCCGGCAGGA
>JBBRLG010000200.1:0-11937 GCA_038231495.1 Gemmatales bacterium
CCACCGGGAACGAATGCTTCAAGTCTTTGCCCGGACAGAAGTTCCACCTTGGGAAATTCGTTCAGGGGGGTGTGCGGGAGGGTGAATGAAACGAATTCCATTTGTTGCCTCGTGCTTGCGGCTTTTGAACCATGCCCGATATTCTCCTTGTGGCATGAGGCAATTAGCCCCAGGTGAGCCGCTTGTGGTACAATCCGGCACCGGATTGCCCCAAGGCGACGACCACGAGCAAACCATGTCCGCCAGCGTTTTCGAGCGGTTGCAAGAGAAGCTTCAGCAGGCCGGCGTCGCCTTCACCGTGTCGCGGCACCAGCCGGTCTACACCAGCGAAGAGGCCGCCGCCGTGCGTGGCGCGGCACTCGCCAGCGGTGCCAAGGCTCTCGTCGTCAAGGCCGGCGACGCCTTCGCCTTGCTCGTCCTGCCCGCCGACCGCAAGCTCGATAGCAAAAAGGCCCGTGCCAGCCTCGGCGTCAAAAGCATTCGCTTCGCCACGCGCGAAGAGGTTGCACAGCTCACCGGCCTGCAACCTGGCTCCATCCCGCCGTTCGGCAGTCTCTTCGGCCTGGCGACCTGGTGCGACCCGGAACTCGGCACCAATGTGGCCATCAACTTTAACGCCGGCGACCACGCCATTTCCGTGCAGATGAGTTACGGCGCTTTCGTCGCGGCCGAGAAGCCGACCGCGGCGACACTTACTTGACGACGTTTTTCTTACCGCTGCTCCTGGATCCGTTCCGACTCGCGCAGCGGCTCGCCGTGCGCGGCGCGGTCGCCGTTGCCGTCGGGCAGCGTTAGCAGCTGCGTGTCGTCCGTCAGGTGCTCCGGACCCAACACCTTGCCGGCTGTCGGCGGCGGCTCGTCGCGCGTGCTCATCAAGTTGGCCCACGGGTGCCAGTCCGGGACGTGCGTGCAAATCGTCTTCAAAACCGCCATCAACGGCATCGCCAGGAACAGCCCCGACGTGCCCCACACCAACTCCCATAACAGGCACGCCAGCATCACCGTCGTCGCGTTCAGCTCCATGCTCCGGCCCATGACCACCGGCACCACGAAGTAACCCTCGATGATGACGAACGCGATGTAGAACACCAGGATGCCGATCGCCACCCACGGCGACTCGCACGTCACGAAGGCGTCCACCACCGGCGGCACGCCCGCCATGATCGGCCCCAGGTAAGGCACGTACCACAGGATCGCCGTCATCAACGCCCACGTCCACGGCTGGCTCAAATCGAGGATGTGGTAAATCAGGCCCAAAAACAGCGACATCGAGAAGTTGATGATCGTCCGCCAGACGAGGTACGAGCGAATCTGGTTGGACATGTCGGTCAGCGCCTCGCCGACCTTGTTGCGCACCGCCAGGCTGGGGCCGAATATCTCGACGACGTGGCGCGTCAGGTCCCGCCCTTCCAGCAGCAGGAAAAACAGGATGAAGAAGATGAGAATTGTCTCCCACAGCCAGTTGCCGCCGTAGGACGCGATGCTCATGAGCGTGTTGACGACGACCGGCGACTTGTCCGGGTCCAGCGCGCCGCGGATGTACTGCACGAGCTGCGAATCCTCGGCCCGGTCCGGCAAGTATTGCGGGTCGATGTGGACCGGCGCGACGCGCTGCACGCGCTCGCGGAAGCGCTTGTAGAAGTCCTGCGCCTTCTTCTCGTCGTTGGGCAGCGCCTGGACCATTTTGGGGATGGCGATGCCGAAGCCGATGGTGACGCCCGCGGCCAGCAGCAACAGGACCGCGACGACGGCGGTGCAGGAGACGTACCACGGCAGCTTGATGCGATAGACGAACGGCCGCAACCACGGAAAACCGTTGCGCGCCACGAAGAAGGGCAGGGGGATGCCTTTGAGGTTGAGCCAGTTGGCGCCCGGCCAGAGCATGGCGGCGAGGAGCAGGGCGATCGTCGTCGGGATAAAGATCGGGCGGCCCAGCCACAGCGCTCCGACGATCGCGAGGCCGATGAGGAGGTTCAACCCCCAGCGCGTCGCGGTACTCAGGTTCAGGTTGATCACGGAGCGTTCCTTTCGGACGGACGGCGTTCAGGGGCCGGCGTGCGGGCATTGCAACCGGGCCGCCGCCAGGGTGTTTTTCAGCAGCATGGTAATCGTCATCGGCCCGACGCCGCCGGGCACCGGCGTGATGGCCGACGCCACCGGCCGCACCGCGTCGAAGTCCACGTCGCCGGCCAGCGAGCCGTCGGCCAGGCGGTTGACGCCCACGTCAATGACGACCGCGCCGGGCCGCACCATGTCGGCCTTGAGATAGCGTGCCTGCCCGATGGCGACGACGACCACGTCGGCCAGGCGGGTGACGGCACCCACGTCCGGCGTGCGGCTGTGACAGACGGTAACGGTGGCGTCGGCCCCCGGCCCCTTCTGCATGAGGATCAGGGCGAGCGGCTTGCCGACGATGTTGCTACGGCCGACGATGACGACGTGCTTGCCGGCCACGTCGATCCGGTTGCGCACGAGCAGTTGGTAAATGCCGTGCGGCGTGCAGGCCAGAAAGCGCGGCCGGCCCGCCGCGAGCAGGCCGAGGCTCTCCGGTCCGAAACCGTCCACGTCCTTCCACGGCGACACCGCATCGACGACCGCGGCCTCGTCGATGTGTTTGGGCAACGGCAGTTGCACGAGGATGCCGCTGACGGCGCGGTCGGCATTGAGTTGCGCGACGAGGGCGAGCAGTTCCGCCTGGGTGGCGGCCGCGGGCAATTCGTGCAGGAAGCTGTCGATGCCGACGCGCTGACAGGCTTTGCGTTTGTTGCGGACGTAAACGCGGCTGGCGGGGTTGTCGCCGACGAGGACGGCGGCCAGGCCGGGCCGTACGTTGTGGCGTTTAACGAAGTCGGCCACCTCGGCGGCGATCTCCGCTTGCATTGCCTGTGCCAGTTGTTTGCCGTCGAGCAGCACCGCGGTCATGGACGGGTTCCGTTCGCGAATGAACTCGGTGAATCGACACCTTTACGCCCCGATCATTTCCACCAATCGCGGCAACACGACGCCCGACGGGCCGAGCAGGGAGATCGCCCCCGCGGCGCAGGCGTCCGTCGTCTGCAAGTTTACCTCGATCACCGCCGCCCCGGATTCGCGGGCCAGGTCGATCAGTCCGGCGGCGGGGTACACGACCGCGCTGGTGCCGACGACCAGAAAGCACTGGCACCGGGCCGTCGCCCGGGCCGCATCTTCCCACACGCCCGGCGGCAGCATCTCGTGAAACCATACGATGTCGGGCCGCAACAGATGCCCACACGCGGCACAGTGCGGCAACGCCGGCAAATCCTCGCCGCCGCGGTCTGCGATCGCCGCACACTTCGTGCAGCGCACCCGGCCGAGGTTGCCGTGCAGTTCCAGGACGTGCCGGCTGCCGGCCTGGCGGTGCAACCCGTCGATGTTTTGGGTGACGAGCGTGAACTGGTCGCTGCCCCAACGGTCTTCCATTGCGGCGAGGGCGTAGTGGCCGGCGTTAGGCGTCACGCCGCGGACGTTCGTCCGCCGGAGGTTGTAGAAGCGCCACACCAGCTCGGGGTCGCGCTTGAATGCCATCGGCGTGGCCACGTCTTCGATGCGGTAGCCTTCCCACAGTCCGTCGGAGCCGCGGAAGGTCGGGACGCCGCTCTCCGCCGAGACGCCGGCCCCGGTCAGCACCGCGACGCGCTCGGCCCGGCGCAACACCTCGGCGGCGCGGCGTAGCTCGCGAGTCAGGTCGTCGGCCTCGACGGGATGGTGCATAGGCACCTCCAGGAAAGCGGTCGCGAAAGGGCACTTGCGCAACAAGTGTGAGGATACCCGACTGCCGCGTCCGTGACAAGAATGCCGTGCCGCGTTCGCCGTGTGCGGGCAAAAGAAGAGAGCGGCATATCCGGCATCCCCGACCGGACCGTACGGCCTGTTGTCCACGTCTGTGGAAGACTTTCAACCCACCGCGCTGGTGAGTTTAGGTTGTTTCGCGGTAAACTGCCTCTTGCTCCGGCGCATACTCGTGAACGAACACCCCGTAACGAAGGCGCCGCCGGGTTTCAACTGGCACAAGAAAAGGATGCCTGACAAGTAGGGACACGTCACTCGACCGCCTCTGCTCAGAATCGACCCTTGCCATGCCAACTCCCTATGGCACGGGGGGCCGTCGCGTCGATGCAAAGCGCCGCTTGCTGGTTTTCTTAACCCTTTGCGGCAACCAGTGGAATTCGTTTCATTCACCCACCCACACACCCCCCTGAACGAATTCCTCAAGGTGGAACTTCTGGCTGGGAAAAGACTTAAAGCATTCGTCCCGGGTGGCGCCCCAGCGCCACGTCATTGCACAAAGGTTGCTTCCTTTGCCACCCGCGTTTGAACCAGGCCCGATTTCGACCCTTGCCAAAGCGCACCCTTGCCACGAAAAGGCTGACCCTTGCCAAATGCTTACGTAATCTTTACGACCACCTCCAAGGGGGGAGAATCAGCAAGAAACGGCGCGGGTGCTTGACAGGCCTGGATGATGGTGTTCCAATAAGCCGAACCAGGGAGTGCCGGTGCCTAAAATAGTGCGCCGACCTGGCTCGCTGTTCGGCGGCACGAAGTGGCATTACGGGGGCAAGCAGCACCTTCTGTTTGCTAAGCCATTTATCCGGGAACGACATCGCCCGGAGAGGAAAATTTGTCATGTCCGTAATGCTAAAGCTCCGGTTGCTCCCGCACACCGCCACCCTCGACGCCGTTCAGGGGTTGCCGGGATTGAAGAACCTGAACCTCGACCCTCGGTTCGGCGTTGTCGGCATCAACCCCAAGGAAGGTCTGTACGTCGTCCGAACGGATACCGTGAACGACTTGGAGGAACGACAACGGCTCAGCCCGGAAATCCTCGAAGCGTACGGAGATGTCCGAATCAGTACCACCTAGCCAATTGGAGTGCCCATGCCCGAACTGAAGAAGGAGTTCGGTCCGGTCAGCGGGGCCGCCGCCCGCGCCGCCGAAGTGGCCAAACCCAAGCCGAAAAGCCGCAAGAAATCACCGACGTGAGAAAGGAAATGGTTCCATTCGTATCAGGAACCTTTTGCGCTCGCTCACGAACCGGGGATAAAGTGCCGGTGCCGGTTGCTTCAATCACCAGTTCGGCGTGCGATCGGGCGACTTGACGCAGGGTCTCTGGAGGTGGGACAGCGCAGGCTCGTCTGTTGCAGCCAAGGATTGAGTAGCGGGTTGCAGCCAGCCCGCGGATGGTCTATATAGTCAGGGTCGCAGCCTGGAGTCTACAGGCCGTCGCTGCCTGAAACGAAAGGTCCGAGCAATGGCCAAGATTAGTAATGATCCACAGCACTTTCTGAAGGTTGCTGGGGAGCACTTGAAGCGTGTTCAAGCTGCTTCCGACCCGCCGGATTGGAGCGATTTGGGAACCTACGGCCTCTATTGCCTCGAGGCATTGGTTCGTGCTGCTGCCTTAAAAGCCGGAGAAACACCGATCCGTACACATTGGGGGAAGGCAGACCAAGCAAGGAACCTCAGTCGCCGGCACAGCCTTCCGGACATCGAGAACCTGCTCAGGGATTTAAATGTTCTGAGGAAAGCAAAAGCATACGGGGACGAGGATTTCGACGAGTCGGATTACGACGTAACAGACATTTCAGCCAAGATTGAAGAATACTTCAACAGCGTGTCGGCGTTCTGTAAATGACGTAACTGGGGCAACTCAAGCCAAGGAAATCTGCATGCAGACTGACAGAGTCGAAGTTGTGCGACGGTGGGTCGGCGACTCGAAGCGCTGGCTAGCTGCGTTCTTGGAAGCAGCTCCATCCCGTAGCTCGATCATTACCATTGTAGTAATAGGCTCTTCGGTGCGCGCGCGCGGCCATCGTCGTTCCGATTTTGATTTGCTTCTGATTTACCGCGGCACGCGTCCGATAATAGAAGCGCCGCTTGAGGTTGATATCCGCTTTGTAGCGCTTGAAGGAATCGACGACCAGATTGTTAAGGGTCACGAAATTCTCTGTTGGGCACTTGCATTTGGGACGGCACTTTACGATCCGGAGTGCTACTGGGAGCATGTGCAACAATCTTGGAGCAAACGCTTACCGCTGCCGTCCGCGAAGGAAGCCAGAGATCGCGGTCAACAAGCTTTGGCGCGCGCCACCCAAATGCTGCAAATAGGGGACGAATCTGCCGCAGACGATTTGATCCTCGCGGCACTTACTCAGTTCGCCAGGGAGCGCTTGATCAAAGACGGCGTTTTCCCGGCATCACGTCCGGAACTTCCCGACCAATTGCGAAAAATAGATGAGCAGAACCCACTGGCAAGAATCTTGGATGATGCCATGTACGGAGATTCCATGCCAAGTGAGCTAATAAACCAATTGGAGCAAATGCAAAAATGATTGGCCTGGGCCGCGCCGAGTGTCACTGGCGGCTTGTCCGCCAGTGAGGAGACGAGAACACGCCCATTACACTAATGTCCCTCCACTGGCGGACAAGCCGACAGTGGCACCCGGCCGGAATTTAAGGTTCCTTGCAGTTGTAGTACACTAACAAGGGCTGGACTGTGCAAATCCGTGCTTCCTTCGGAGGCTTAGCATGGAGGTTCGCTACTTCCTCGATCCGGATACCGGCCAGCCGCATATTTATGGCCACGGCATTACGGAAGTAGAAGTCGAATACGTCTTGCGCGGCTCGGGAGAAGACATTCCCGGAACGCGGGGGTCACGCATGAAGCTGGGCCAGACAGCGGTCGGGCGTTATCTGCAAGTCGTCTACGTCCCCGATGAAGACCCCAGTAGCGTCTTCGTCATAACTGCCTATGAACTGCGGGGGAAGGCCAAGAAAGCCCTCCGCCGCCGCCAACGGAGGAAGCCGCGATGAACCAGCAGAAATTCCCTCCCGGCTGGGACGAGGCCCGCGTCCGCGAGGTCTTAAACCATTATGAAAACCAGACCGAGGATGAGCAATTCGCCGAAATCGAGGCTGCGCGGATGGCCGAAGGCATTACCTTGATGGCCGTACCGACCGAACTTGTGCCAGAAGTCAGAGCGCTGATTGCCAGAAAGCAGAGTGCGTGAATCGCCACCCTTCCGCGAGGCCACGTCATGTCCGAAAACTCCTCGTCCCGGCGCTTCGACCGCCGTTCCTTCCTGAAAGCGTCCGCCGTCTTGACCGCCAGTGCCGGACTGCCGGCCTGGTTTGTCGAACAGTTGCGGGCCGAGCGTGAGCCGGCCAAGCCTGCCGCGCCCGGCGAGCGGCCGAACATCGGCCTCATCGGCTGTGGCGGCCGAGGCATGGGCATTGCACGCGAGGCGGTCAAGCTGGGTAAGATCATCGCCGTCTGCGACGTGGATGCCAGGCACGCCGAGGAAGGCGCGAAGGCTTTCGAGGACGCCAAGGTCTACAAGGACTTCCGCAAACTGCTGAGGCAGAACGATGTCCACGCGGTCCTCAACGCCACGCCGGATCACTGGCATACGCTCGTTAACCTCGCCGCCGTCAAGGCGGGCAAGGACGTTTACAGCGAGAAGCCGCTCACGCTCACCATCGACGAGGGCAAACGACTCGTCGCCGTGGTGGCCGAGTCGAAGCGCGTCCTGCAAACCGGCAGCCAGCAGCGCAGCGATCCGCGTTTTCGGCTGGCCTGTGAACTGGTGCGCAACGGCCGTCTTGGCAAACTCACCGAAATCACGACGGTCCTGCCCGCCGGTCCTAACCGGGGCGGGTTCAAGAAGGAGGCGGTGCCAGAGCAATTCGATTGGGACTTCTGGCAAGGACAGGCCCCGAAACATGACTACGTTCCGGAGCGGGGGCATTTCTGGTTCCGCTACTGGCTGGAGTATTCCGGCGGCACCCTGACCGATTGGGGCGCGCACCATAACGACATCGCGCTGTGGGGCATGGGTTTGGATCGCAGCGGGCCGCAGACGGTCGCGGGCAAGGCGACGGTCGAGCCGATCGCCGGCGGCTTCACCGCGCCGGCGGAGTACGAGGTGGAATACACCTACGCCAACGGCGTCCGGCACCGCTGCGTCACCACCACGGTCAACACGATCTACGGCTCGGAAGCGCGGCCCCCCAAGGCGGGCGAGCTGTCGCACGGCGTCAAATTCGAGGGCAAGGACGGCTGGATTTTCGTGACCCGCGGCAAGATCGAGGCGAGCCGGCCGGAGATTCTCAAAGAGCCGCTCGGCGACGCGAAGAAAGTGACGCTCTACGAAAGCAACGACCACATGGGCAACTTCTTCGAGTGCCTGAAGACGCGCAAAGCGCCGATCTGTGAGGCGGAAATCGGCCATCGTTCGGTGTCGGTGTGCCACCTGGGTAACATCGCCATCCGCCTGGGGCGTAAGCTGACCTGGGACCCGGAGAAGGAGCAGTTCGTCAACGACAAGGAGGCGGACGGCTACCTAGCCCGCGACATGCGCAAGCCGTGGACGTATGACCTTGTGAAATGAGGTCTCGACCCCGGATGGTGCGCAATCCGGGGCGGGAGTCGGCCCGACAATTGCTCTTGAATGAAACCCCGACAGCCGATATGCACCCAGTCTACCCGGCATCCCGCGGTCCGGAAAACCGACCGATATGACCTTTAGCCTACCCTTCATTACCGACACCGCCCGCGCCGCCTTGGCGCTGGCGCTCGCCTGGGCCGCCTGCGGGCCAACGCCCCTGCGGCCCCCGGTGCCGGTCCTGGATTGGGACAAACCACCCGTCCTGCCGCGGAACTTCGACCTCCTTGCCTTCGATACAAACTTCGCAACTTCCCCTACCGCGCGCGGCAGCCGCATTCGGTTATTCCGCATGATGCCGGGCTTCCTGAGCGACCCAGTCGGATTGGACCAGGACGACCCGACCGCCAACGACCTCGACGCCCAGCCACAGACCGCCAACAACGGCCCGGACTGGGTGCAGCTGTCGCTGGGCAACGACAACCCGTTCTTTGACTTTCGTCGGCCCGGCGACCCCGGCGGCGTCGGCTATTACCGGGTCAATAGCCAACTCCAACTGTTCGATTCGCGTTCGACCGGCTGCGCGTTCAACCTCCAGGCGGTAACGCCGGCCGGCCGCGACATGGACGGCTTGCCCGACGGCCCGACCGTCGTGACGCCGGCCCTGTCGGTGTTCCACGAACTCGACGACGGCACCGCCATCCAGGGCTTCGTCGGCAAGCACGTCAATTTAGCCCAGGGCTGGAGCAATAACCTCAATCGCAGCGTCCATTACGGCATGGCCGTGCAGCGGCCGTTGCTCGACCCGAACACGCTGAAGCTCGGTGCGATGTACTGGTACGTCGGCGCGCTGGGCCGCTACCGCTTCGACACCGACCCGGCGTCCAGTCGCGCCCCGACCTGGGAGCTGATGCCGGGCGTCCACTGGCAGGTGACCGACAACTGGTGGATCGCGTCGGGTTTCATCGTGCCGATGAAGCAACCCCAGACCGATACGCGGTTGTGGCAGTTCACGTGCTCGTTCCGGTTTTGATCGGCCTTTTCGCGCCGCGCCCAATGCGCGTTGACAGACCCCTCGCCGCGGTAGAAAATATCCCTGACCGTTCAGTCCCCCCCTTACGAAGGGGGGGCAGGGGGGTGAGTGATGTTTGACGGTCTCGGTCATAGCATTCCATCCACCCCCCCTACCCCCCCTTCGTAAGGGGGGGACTGAACGGGTACAATAACCCATCGCCGCTTTCGCTTCCTCCAACCGCAAGGAGCCACCCGCCGTGACCCAACCTGCCAACGTGCCGACCGCCGGCGCCAGCCGTCGCGATTTCCTCACCACCTCGGCCGCCGCCGTCGCGGGCGCGGCCCTCGTCACCCTGCCCGGCGCGGTGGCCAACGCCCACGCCGCCGGCAGCGACGTGCTGAAAATCGGCCTCATCGGCTGCGGCGACCGCGGCACCGGCGCGGCCACCCAGGCACTCAACGCCGACCCCAATACCAAACTCGTCGCAATTGGCGACCTGTTCAAGGACCACCTCGATGCGAAATTCAAAGTCCTCAAGGACGACGAGAAGGTCGGCGCGCGCGTCGAGGTGAAACCGGAAAACCGCTTCGTCGGCTGGGACGCTTACAAGAAGGTTCTGGCGGCGGGCGTGGACGTGGTCATCCTGACGACGCCGCCGCACTTCCGGCCGCTGCACCTCAAAGCCGCCGTCGATGCCGGCAAACACGTCTTCTGCGAAAAGCCGGTCGCCGTCGATGCCCCCGGCGTCCGTGCCGTGATGGAGGCGTGTCGGGAGGCCAAGGCGAAGAACCTGTCGATCGTCTCCGGCCTGTGCTACCGCTACGAGCGGTCCAAACGCGAGACGATGGCCCGCGTCCACGACGGTGCCATCGGCGACATTGTGGCCCTGCAAACCAACTACAACACGCATGGCCTGTGGTCGTTCAAGCGCCAGCCGGACTGGAGCGACATGGAATGGCAGCTGCGCAACTGGCTGTACTTCACCTGGCTGTCGGGCGACCACAACGTCGAGCAGCACATTCACAGCCTGGACAAGATGGCGTGGGCGATGAAGGACGAGCCGCCGGTCCAGGCGTTCGGCCTCGGCGGTCGGCAGACGCGCACGGCCGAGCAGTACGGCAACATCTTCGACCACCACGCGGTGCAGTACGATTACAAGAACGGCGTGAAGCTGTCCGCCTACTGTCGGCAGCAGGACGGCACGGCCAACAACGTGAACGATTACATCCTGGGCACGCACGGCGTCTGCGACGTGATGAAGCACACGATCAAGGGCAAGAACGACTGGAAGGCGACGAAGGACAAGAACGACGACATGTACCAGAACGAGCACGACGAGTTGTTCGCGAGCATCCGTTCGGGCAAGCCGATCAACAACGGCGACTACATGACGAAGAGCACGTTGATGGCGATCATGGGCCGGATGGCGACGTACACGGGCCAGGTCATCACCTGGGACATGGCGCTGCGCTCCAAGGAGGACTTGACGCCGGCGAAGTACGAGTTCGGTCCGCTGGCGACGCCGCCGGTGGCGATGCCGGGGGTGACGAAGTTTAGCTAAATCTGTATTGCCGCTTGCGGCTTTTCCGTCTTTCTGCAAAGCCGCAAGCGGCCGGGTACAATACGACCAAGACAAAAAAGTTCACCACCCCCGCGCCTTATGTGCAGCCCTACCGCTACCCGTCGCCGAACATTCCGCTGCGGGCGATCCGGCGTTTCGCGCGGCAGATCGCCGAGCGCTTCCATCCCGAGAAGATCATCCTGTTCGGCTCCTACGCTTACGGCACGCCGCACGTCGAAAGTGACGTCGATCTGCTGGTGATTATGCCGGCGCGGAACGCGGTCGATCAGTCTGTTCGCATCTACTTAGCGTTCGATTCTCCATTCTCTCTCGATTTGATCGTGCGAACGCCCAAACAGGTCGCGCGCGGGGTGAAAGACGACGACTGGTTCCTGCGCGAGATCGTTGAGAAAGGGAAAGTCGTTTATGAAGCGCCAAACGAAAGCCTGGGTGGAGAAAGCGAACGGAGACTGGGAAGGGGCGTGCGACCTCGCCAAGCGAAAGCCGCCGCTAAGCGATCTGGCGTGCTTCCACTGCCAACAAGCGGCGGAAAAGTATCTCAAAGCCCTGCTGCAAGAAAGCGGCACCGTCGTACCAAAGACCCACGACCTTGAAGCGGTGCTCGATTTGCTCTTACCGCACGATGCGACGCTTGCGCCTCTGAGACGAATTCTAAAATCGCTAACTCGGTATGCCGTCAATTATCGCTACCCCGGCGCTCATGCCATAAAACGGCAGATGGACGCGGCCATCCGTCATGCCGAGCGTGTTCGGGGCGAAGTGCGGACGCGACTCGGCTTATCGACCTAAATCTGTCTCAAAAAGGCAGTGTTGGCGCCTGGGGCGGGTGGGTCGGTGTACAAAAAACCCAACCCCCGACAGACCGACCCCCCAAAAGATCGAAGCACAAAAAGACCCCCGGACCGGGAACCCAACCCCCCACCAGGGAGAAATGGGGG
>JBBRLG010000201.1:0-11925 GCA_038231495.1 Gemmatales bacterium
GAGGTCGCGGCTCTGACGAGCACTACGCATTCACGTAATACTCGTGCGAACCGAGCAGCTTCGCGTAAAACGCCAGGTCGGTCAAACTGGTCTGAAGCATGCTCGTCCAGAACGTAATGTCGCCGTCGGCCGCCGGCCGGACCAGGAACTGCGGGTAGGCGAATTGCACCACGCGGCCCAGACCCGCCGGCGACTTGAGAACCTCCAGCGCCACGTCGTGCCGCGACTCGCCGCTGGCCAGCTTAGTGCCGTACAGCACCCGACTCGCGTCGTCCAGGTTGCGGCCCAGCACGTCGTTGAACACGCCGACCAGGTAGCCGAGGTTGCCGCCGCCGTTCTTCTGCTGGAGCGTGAAGTACTCGTCGGATTGCAGGATTTGTGCCTTCACTTCCTCGACCGGCACGCCTTGCCCGAGTTGCAGCACGAAGTTGTTAAGCCCGGTCGCGTCCAGCGGGTGGCCGACGTAATTCGTCGCCACGCCCTGAATCAACTTGATCCGGAACTCGGTGCTGCCGACGATCGATTGGGCGATGTCGAAGCGCCGCGCCCCCACCCGAATCTGCGTAATGTAGAAGCCGAGGCCGCTGGCATCGATGGGCCGACCCAGGGCGTCCAGGAACGCCTGGTGCAGCCAGCGCGTGTCCTGCTGACTGTCGTAGTTGTTGGCCGTGACCTTCAGGCCGTATTCCGCCGACGCGAGCAGACTGCTGTAGAAGTCCTGGTCGGGCGTCCCCGCGATAATGGCGTTGGTCCAGAAGGTGGCACCGGCGTCGGCGGGACGACCCAGGAACAACGGGTAGCCCGCCTGCACGACCCGGCTCTCGGCGGCCGGCGTCCGCAGAATTTCCAACGCCACGTCGTTCGGCGACTCACCCTTGGCCAGCTTCGTGCCCCAGAAGTTGCGGCCGGCGTCGTCCAGCGGCACCCCCAGCGCGTCGTGGTACACGCCAGTCAGGAAGCCGAAGTTGTTGCCGCCGTTCTTCTGCACGTACTCGTCGGACTGGAAGATTTGGGCCTTGACCTGCTCGGCGGTGAAGCCGCGGTGGAACAAGCCCAGGTAGAAGAACTTGCCGTTGGTGTCCAGCGCTCGGTTCAAGTAGCTCTTGTACAGCCCGGTGATGTAATCCGTCAGGTACTCGTCGCTGTGCGTCATCTGCTGCGCGGCCACGAACCGCGTCAGGGTGCTTTCGAGCTGGCCCGTCCAGTAGGCGACTTCGCTCGGCCGCGCCTCGCGACCGAGAAGGTCGCGGAACGCTTGCGAGACCCACAGGCCGTCCGCCGAGCCGACGCTCACCACCGGGTTGATGGTGATGGTGAAGTTGTACGGGCCAAACGTATCCTGCCCACCGTTGCTCGTGCCGCCCGTGTTCTTCACGAACAGGGTCACGTTGGCCACGCCGGGCGTGGCGCCCGGCTGGAACGACAGCGTGCCGTCCGGCGTGATGTTCGGCTGGACCAGGAACAAGGACGGTTTGTCGTTACTGACGATGAACGACACCGTCTGCCCGCCCTGGTTGGGCGGTCCGGCCGAGATGTTGGCCGCCCAACCCGGCAGCACTTGCAGCGGGTCGTACACGGTCGTGACTTCATTGCCGCCCGGCGTGAAGGAGGGCGGCTGGTTGACCAGGGAGACGTTGATCTTGAACGTCTGCGGCGCGGACGTATTGTTGTCGCCGTTGGGCGTGCCGGTCGCGCCGTCGTCCACGAGCGTCAGCGTAATGCTCGCGGTGCCGACGGCCAGCCCCGCCGCCTGGTAGGTGAGCGTGCCGGTCGGCCCGACCGTGGGTTGCACGCTAAACAGGTTGGGGTTGCTGTTGGCCGTGACGACGAAGTGAACCTGCTGGCTCGACTCGTTGGCCGGGCCGGCGGCAATGTTTTTCGCCCAGTTCGGCACCGTCTGGGTGGACGGGTTGCGGGCCTCCAGCACGGTCTGATCGGGGCCGACGGTGAAGGTCGGCGGCTGGTTGACCGGCGTGACGTTGATGTGGAACGTCCTCGGCCCGAAGGTATCCACGCCGCCGTTGGCCGTGCCGCCGTTGTTCTGAATGAACGCGGTGACCGTCGCGCTGCCGATGGCGTACTGGGCCGGCAGGAAGGTCAACGTACCCGTCGGGCTGATCGTGGGCTGCGTGGCGAACAACGTGTTGTTGTCGTTCGTGACGTTGAAATGGACCTTCAAGTTCGACTGGTTGACGCCGGGGGAGATGTTCGTCGCCCAATTCGCGAAGGATTGCAGCGCTTCAGCGCCGCCGTTATCCAGGACGGTTTCGTCGGGGCCGCCGGTGAAGAACGGCGGCTGGTTGACCAGCGTGACGTTGATCTTGAACGTCTGCGGCGCGGACGTGTTGTTGTCGCCGTTGGGCGTGCCGGTCGCGCCGTCGTCCACCGCGACCACGGTGATCGTGGCGGTGCCGCTGTTGAGGACCGCGGCCTTGTAGGTGAGCGTGCCGTCGTTGGCCACCGCGGGCAGGACGCTGAACAGGCCGGGGTTGTCGTCGCCGGTGATGACGAAGTGAACCTTCTGGCCCGCCTCGTTGGGCGGTCCGGCCGAGATGTTCTTCGCCCACGGGAAGACCGTCTGCGCCGCCGGCGTCTTACTTTCCAGCGTGGTCTGGTCGGGGCCGACCGTGAAAGTCGGCGGCTGGTTGACCGGCGTAATGACGATCTTGAACGTCTGCGCGGCCGAGGTATCGACGCCGCCGTTGGCCGTGCCGCCGTCGTCCATGACGACCAGCGCGATATTCGCGGTGCCGACCGCGTATTGTGCCAGCTGGTAGGTCAGCGTGCCGTTCGGGCTGACCGCCGGCGCGCCCGTGGCCGAGAACAGGGTGGGGTTGTCGTTGCCCTTGATGATAAAAGTAACGGTCTCGCCGGGGAAGCCGAGCGGGCCGGGCGAGACGTTCGTCGCCCAGGGCGTGACCACGAACGGAGCCTGGCCGCCGCCGTTTTCCAACGGCGTCTGGTCGGGGCCGACGGAAAAGCTCGGCGCCTGGTTGACCGGCGTGATGACGATCTTGAACGAGGCGGTGGTCGAGGTGTCGATGCCGCCGTTGGCCGTGCCGCCGTCGTCCATGAGGACCAGCGTGATGTTCGCGGTGCCGAGGGCGTACTGGTTCAGCTGGTAGGTCAGCGTGCCGGTCGGGCTGACCTGCGGGGTCTGGGAAAACAGGCCGGGGTTGTCGTCGCCGGTGATGATGAACTGGACGCGTTGCGTCACTTCGTTGGGCGGGCCGGCGGAGATGTTCTTCGCCCAGTTCGTCACCGTCTGCACCGACTGGCCGCCGCCGTTTTCGAGCGGGGCCTGGTCGGGGCCCTTCGTGAAGGTCGGGATGTCGTTGACGAACCGGACCTGCAAGGTCGCAGTCGCCGTGATGGCGCTGAAGGCCGTGGTGCCGCCGTTCTGCGAGGCGTCCGCGAAGCCGCCGTCCGTGCCGTACGGCTGATTCAGGCCGCTCGTCAAGTCCCAGGCCTGGAAGTTGAACGTCGAGAAGCCCACGAAATCGCCGGTCGGCACGAAGCGGAGGCGGTTGTTGGCCACCGCCTCGAGCAACAGGGCGCGGGTCGGGCTGACGCCAGTGATGTTGACCCAGGTGGTGCCGCCGTTCTGGCTGTACTGCCAGGTGCCCTTGGTGTTATCGACCGCGGAGATGGCCAAACCCTGGACGGCGCCGGGGTCGCTGTCGGTGATGCCCAGGGTCGCCACCCAGGTCATGAGGTCGGTACCCTGGTTGGTGGCGTCGTCCTCGTTGATCGCCGGGAAGGTCGCGGTGTTGCTCGGCAGGATCGGCGCGGCGTTGCCGTTGGGCTGGTACAGGAAGCGGGCCGTGTAGATGTCGCCGGGGTTTTCGCCGTTGACGTTGTTGGCGTTCTGATTCATCAGATCGCCCTCGAAATTGGAAAGCCGAGGGCCGAAGCTGATGTGATAGAAGCCGGCCGCCGCCTGAATCGGGAAGTCGATCTCGTAGAGGTTGTGCGGCTTGGGCGTGCCGGTCGAAACGTCCGTGACCGATGTCACCGCGATCGCCTTGCCAGTGGGGTCGGTCAGGTAGATGATCTTGGCCGGCGTGAACGTGACGGGATCGACTGCGGTGCTGAACGTGACCTGGAGGGACTTGATGCCTACCGGGGAGGGCGCGGGGTTCGTCAACGCGGTGACGGCCGGCCCCGAGATGTGGTTCAGGTTGAACTGTTCCACGTCGGCGTTGTTCAGGCGGATGGCGAAGTTGCCGCGGCCAAACGTACTGGCCGCGAGGACGTTGAGGCCCGTGGTCTGGTCGGGCAACCCCGTGGCGGGGTTGATGTTGCCGAGCACCAGGTTCAAGTCGGTGATGCGGGTATTGGCCAGGTAGCCGCCTTCTTCCGTGGCGTCAAAGGCCGAGCCGTCGCCGATGCGGTGCGGGAAGAAGTTCCAGGTCGCGCCCTTGTCGATGGAGCGGAACACGCCGCCCTCGCTGCCGACGTACAGCACGGGGTGGGTCGGGCCAGTCGGGTTGGCCGGGTCGTCCGGGATCGCAAAGCGCCAGTCGGCCACCAGCGAAGTCAACACGGCGTTGGGCTGGCTCGGCGAAAAACTCACAAGCGCGGGCGCGGGGTTGTTGACGTCGCCGAACACGGGCCGGAAGAAAGTCGGGCTGAACAGGTTGCCGGTGACGTTGACCCATTGCGGAGTGGCCGCCGAGGAGTCGGCCATGAAATAGACGCCCTGAAGCGTGACGGCGTAGAGGTCGTGGCTGCCGTGCTTGGGGTCGGTGACGATCTTTTGGATGGCGGAACCGTCCAGGGCACCGGCGCCCGTGCCGTTGATGCGCGTCCAGGCCGTGCCGACGCCGCCGCCGTTGAACACCACGAAGACGCTGCCCTGAGTGGTGCCGGCGTAGATAAAGTCGTCCAGGTTGCCGAGCGACGACGGGTTGGGCGCGCCGAAGGCCAGGGCGGCGGCGTAGCTGCCGTCCAGGTCGGCGGGGTTGCCGATGGGGAACCAACGCTGGTTGATTGCCAGCAACCCAGTGCTGGGGCCGGACGTGCGGAAGATGGTGCCGTTGGTCGAGCTGATGACGCCGGCCGTCGGGTCGATCGGGTTGACCGTGAAGTTGCCGTTGACGAGGAAGCCGTAGGTCTGGGCTTCGAGCGGCCACTCGCCGATGTCCTGGCCGGGGTTGTCCGAACCCTGCAACAGGCCGGTGATCTTGCTGACCTCCAGGCCCCCGGCCTTCTGCACGAGGAAGAAGTCCGACTTCAAAGGCTCGGCACCGTCGAAGGGCCACTTGTAGAAGTAAGCCGTGCCGCCGCCGGTTTGATCGACGGCGACGCCGGTGCCGTCGCCGTGAGTCACGAGGATCGGCGGCCGGGAGCCGTTGGGCTTGAGGTTGAGGTTCCAGTTCAGGTTACCGGTGGTCAGGATGTCGTTGCTTGAGGACGGGAAGCCGTTGTCCTGGCCCATGCCGTAGAACAGGGCACCCGCGAGGTCGGCGGCCAGCACGCTGGGCTGAGCGGCACCGTAGTAAAATTGCGCGATTTGCAGGTTGCCGTTCCGGCTGCCGGTGGCGGAGCGCATGGTGCCGATGCCGGCGTCCAATTTGCCGTTGCCCAGGTCCACGCCGCTAAACACGCCGTTGTCGTCGCCGAAGATGAACCGTGTGTGGCCCGTCAGGGGGTCGGTTAAGGCCACAGCCTTATGAGCGCCGGTGCTGTGCTTGGCCGCGGTCCCTCCCAGCAGCGCCTGCGTGTCCACGTCCAGCCATGTGGCGTCCTGACCGAGGTTGGTGAAGGAGGAGACATTCCTGAACTGGAAAGAGGACGGAATGAGGAACGGGTGGTCCGGGTCGCGGAGCAGGTTAAAGTACGCCGAACGCACGGTCGGCGGCGTCTTCGTCAAGTCGAGGATGCCGTAGCGCCCGCCGGGGGCAAAGAGCGTCACGTCGCCCACCGTGGCGAACTGCTGCTGGCCGCCGTCGTTGTTGCTGTTGTCGTAGGCCGACAGCGCGTAGGCGTCGGACAGGGCCGAGGTGTCCACCCGGATCAGGCCGGTCGGATTGGTGTCAATCGAACCCCCGATGTAAACGATGTTCGGGTTGTTGGGGTCGATGACGAGGTCCATGTTGATGTTGGCCTTCCCGAACTTGGTGTTGTCCAGGGGGGAGTAATCGCCAAGGAGCTCGTTGTTGGTCGGGATGGCCACGAGGGGCAGGACTGGAGGGGGCAGGACCGGCAGGTGGACCGGGGTCCAGTTGAGGCCGAAATCTTTGCTCAAATACAGGCCGCCCACGCTGTCCAGGGCGTAAACAAAGCCCTGGTAGATGGCGTCGCGGGCCGGGTTGTTGGTGAGTGCCGGGACCGCGAGCGCAATGCGGCCCTGGCCGGGCGCGGCGGTGTCGTTGCCAACGGGAATCTGCTGGGTGGACCCCTCCACGAAGCGGTTCGTGACGCCCGCGCCGCCGGACCGGAGGCTCATGTTGTTGGTCGTGGCGGCACTCGTGGTGTAATACACGCCGCTGCCGCGGATGGCACCGAAGAGGACGGACAGGTTGCCGTTGGCCCCCTTGCTGCCGGCCGAAAGGGCCACGTCGGTGGCGTCGCCGGCCTGGATGTTCTTCCAGGTGTTGCCGCCGTCGTTGCTCCGCCAGATGCCGCCGTTCACGCCGCTGACGGCGGCGTAGACCACGACCTGGCCGTTGACCTGCGCGGTCGGATCGACGATGACCTTGAAGACCGAGGTGCCCACGAAGCCGTGGTCGCGCAACAGGGAGTTGATGGGCAACGGGTTGCCGGCGGCGTCGAAGTTGCCGCCCGTGCTGTCCAGAATGGTCCACGTCTTGCCGCCGTCCGTCGAGCGCAGGAAGCCGACGCCGGGCGTGGCCCGGTCGCCCTCGCCGGTGCCCACGAAAATAATGGACTGGTTGGGGTCGTTGTTGCGGGCGAAGACCGCGATGCTGCCGATGTTGAGGCTGTGAATCGGCCCCAGGTCGGTCAGGGGGATGTAGCTCGGCCCTTGCGGATCGGTGGTGAGGAAGTTGTTGGTCTTCCACACGCCGCCGCCGCCGCTGGCGATGTACACAGTGTTGCCGGAGGCGTCGGACGGGTCCACCGCGATGGCCGTGACGGGGCCGGCGTTCAACCCGCTACTGATCGAGGCGGGGCCGACCGGCGTCCATTCGTTGTGCGACTGCGCGCCCGAGACGTCCTGGTTGAAGATGCGGAAAGTGGGCGTGAACTGGTCGGCGATGGCTTCGCCCAGGCCGGTGCCGGGCACCGGCTTTTTGAAGTTCAGCGTCCAGTTGAGCAGGGTGCCGGTCTGCGGGCCGAAGCCGCTCGGCGGCGTCGCCGTGGTGTTCGTAATGAGCAGCTTCCACTTGCCCGACACCTGCTTGTTGAGCAGGGCGTTGAGCAAGGACTCTTGCGGGTTGAAGGTGCCGTCGAGCGGCGCGGGCGCGAGTTCGACGGGCGCGGAGGCGGCGTCGTCGAGGGTGGTGTTTGTGAAATTCACCGGGCCGGACAGGCCGAAGCCGCCCACGTTGGTGAACAGCCGGACCCGCGTGCCGTCGGGCGCGACCAGCACGGCGGACAGGTCCGGGTCGTAGCCCATGTTGATGTTCACCTGGACCGTGATGTAGGCCAGGGGGAAGCTGTCGTTGACGATGATGTCCGATTCGATCGGCTTACCGGTCGGCGGCAGCGTGAGGTTGACGTTGCCGGACGCGGCGACGATCGGCACGAGGGTGCTGGTCACGGGGTCGGTGCCGCGCAAGACGGCCAGGCCCGCGTTGAGGTTGGTGTCAACGTTGTGGCCCAGGACGTCCTTGGCGGACGGGCCGACCGTGATGGCGTAACTGCCGTTCAACACCTGCGTCGGGAAGCCGATGCGGAAGGTGCGGGCCGTCGTGGCGGCGGGGGCCAAGTTGCCGGCGGCGTCCAACGGCGTCACCGAGAACGGGCCGCTGACCGCACCGATCGGGCCGACCATGCGCAGGATGGCGGCCGGCGTGAAGGTCGTGGCGTCCATGACGCGGTCGAAGGTCACGTCGATGGCGTTGGCGGAGTTGTTCAGCACCAGGTTGTCGGTTTGCACCTTTACCGTCGGGTTGCCCTGGGCGTCGAACGTGACCGGAGTGCTCGGCAGGCTGGTGAGGACGACGTGCGGCCCGGGGATGATGAGCGGCAGCGTGTCCTGGTCGTAATTGGCCTGGAACGGCACGCCGTTGAGCGGCCGGGGGACCGAGAAGGCGTCGTAGGTGCCCGGGTCGGGGCCGGCCTCGGCGGTGATGCCGTTGGTGTTCTGGTCCATCTGGTTGCCGGGGTTCGTGATCGTAATCGGCGTCCCGGTCGAAATGGTCAGCGACCAGTTTTTCAACGTCCCGATGTCCTGGGCGGAGGTGTCGGTGACCTTCAACGTCCAGGGGCCGTTGGCCACGCCGCCGGGGCCGGCGAGCATGCCGTTCAAGACCCGCAACGGCGTCTCAGGGTTGACGAGCGTGAAGGGGGTGCTGGCCAGGTTAATGGGGTTGTTGGCCGCGTCGTCGAACGTCGTGTTCTGGTAAACGTTGGCGTTGCCGCCGCCCTCGTTGTTTGCCAACTGGACGACCGTGCCGTCCGGGGCGATCAGCGAAATGACCAGGTCCATGCTGAAGGTGTGCGGGATGCTGACGTTGACGACCACCTTGGTAATCTGGTTCACCAACCCGGCGACGTTGATCGTCGAGGAGGTGGTGTCCTGGGCCGGAACGCCCGACCCGCCGGTGCCCGACGGCGGCACGCGCAGGTTGGGCGCGGCGGAGAAGAAGGTCGTGGCGGTGGTGCCGCCGGTGGTGCCGGTAATCGGCGTGCGGATGCGGTCGTTGATGAGCGGGCCGACCGAGTAGCTGTAGGTGCCGACGCCGCTCAGCGGGATCTTGAGTGCGACCAGGAACTGCGTGGCCGAGTTGTTGCCTGCCAACATGCCGGGGCCGAAATTGGCACCGAGGTCGATGGGCGTGATGGTGAAATTGGCGGCGCCGGTCAGAAGCGTTCCCGGCATCGACACCGGCGTCACCGTGTCGCGGTATTGCAGCGTCACGTCGTCGCCGGTGAACGAAGTCGGGTCCACGGGCCGGTCGAAGGTGACTCGGAACGCGGTGAACTGGCGCGTGTGGTCGGCGGTGTAGGTGTTGTTGTAGACGATCTTCTGCGGCAGCGTGCCCTGGGGCGTGATGAAGTCGGCGGTCACGGCGCCCATGTCGCCCTGGACGATGCGCGGCCCGGCGGCGATGGTGACGGTGGCGGTCAGCAGTTGCGCGGAGTTGTCGCGGAAGGGCAGGCCGTCCGTGTTCAGGTTGCTCGAAAAGATGGAGAAGACGTGGCCGCCGCTGACGGCCAGGCCTTGCGTGTTGCCGAAGCCCAGGGTGGTGGTGGTTGCGGTTTGGTTGCCGGGGATCGGCTCGATGACCACCGTCTGGTTCGTGGCCACGTCGATGGCAGTCTTGAGCGTATTGAGGTAGGTACTGGGGCTGAAGGTCTGGCCGCCGTCAATGCTGCTGGTGATACTCGTGGCGACGCGCGCCAGGGAGGCGTCCAGGCGGGCGTCGTAGTAGGTCACGACGACGGTGCCGGTGGTCTGATCGACGGCGACGGTGGGCATGAACTGGGGCCGCGTGCCCTCGGTGCCGTCGGTGCGCGTGTCGTCGTTGACCTTGACGGCCGCGTTCCAGGTTAGGCCGGCGTCGTCGGAGGTTATGAGGAAAACGTCGGTCGCGGAGCCGCCGCCGGCGGTGTAGGCGACGTAAAGGCGCCCCTGGTAGGGGCTGAACGAGCCGAGGGTATTGTCCAGTGCGACCGAGACGGCGGGAGAAATACCGCTCGGTCCCGAGGCGGCCGTGAGCAGCGGGTAGGGAGCAGCGAAGGCGATGGGTACGGTCTGCACAACCTGGCCGTTAACGTTCAGGAAGCGATTCGTGCCGAAGCCATTGGTGTCGATGTAGGAGCCGAAGTGCAAACCCCATTCGTTCAGCTGCTGCGGGGGCGGGTTGTTGACCCGGTCGTTGTACACGTCGCTCACGAGCAACGTCCAGGTGCCGTTGAGTTGCGCGGCCGTCAGCCCGTTGAAGGAGGACAGGTCCGGCTGGCCGTAAAGGGTTCCCTCCGGTACGAAATGGGCGGAGTACGGCTGGACGCCGACGGGAGTCTCGATGTTGCGGATGGCTTGTTGATCGAACACGGTATCGACCGGGGTCTTGATGGTGTTGCCGTTGGAGTCGAGGCCGGTAACGGTGCCGAGGTCCTGCACGTCGGTGAGGCCGAAGCCGGCGGCGTTGAACGGGTTGGTGAGGACCGCGTTGAAGCCGTCCACGTGCTGGAACAGCAAGGGGATCGTGGTGCCGTCGGGCGCCTTCAGCCGGATGCGCAGTTCACTGTCGTGGGGGTGCGTGATGCTCAGGCTGACGGTCAGGTCGTTCAGCGTAAAATTCGGGTCGGTGATGTTGACGTTCACGGTCGCGGAAGCCACGCCCGGGGTGTCGGGAGCGCCGTTTATGCCCTGGATGGCGTCGGGGAGGCGGATGAGTCTGCCGATCGCGTCGTAGGCACCGGCGACCGGGGCGGTCGCAACGCCGCCGTCCGGTCGGCTCTGGTTGATGAAGATCGTGGGAACGATGGTGTTATTAAGAATGATGGGCCGGCTATAGACGAACCCGAGCTGGCCGCCCCCCACGAGGGGAGTGGCCGGGGGGTTGGCCAACGGATCGACGGGCGTGCCCTGGGTGAAGATGATCTGCGGACTGGTGGCCGGCAACACGAATGAATCGGCTGAAACACCCGTCTCGGGGGTAAACGACACGCCGCCATCCCCCGAAGCGGCCACCTCGACCCGGCTAATGAAGCCGCCGGGATTGGGGTTATTCGTGTAATTCACGTTCCACGCGACGTAGACCCCCTTGGGGATCATCTTGCCGACGTTGTACGGGTCGGGAATCATCGTCGCCAGCGTGTCGGTCTGCACGAGGCCGGTTGATGGGTCGATGAACGTTGCTAAGTTGTTATCGACCGCGATAACGGGGTTCACGGCCGGGTCCTGGCCGAACCACCGGTACAGCACCACCGAATTCTTGTTGGTGAGGGGGTTCACCACGATTTGGGGCGTGGTGAGCGTGGGGCCGAAGGCGTACTTGGTGACGACGAGGGCGCCACTGCTGTCGGTGGCGTTCTGTTCGGACTCGACGATGTAGAAATTCTCGGCCCGGTCGAACGCGACGCTCGCCGTCGTGCGGGCGAACAACGTCGGCAGGTTGGCCGGGTTGGTTTGGGGGTTCACCGCGGGATCGACGAGGTTGGCCGGCGTGGCGTACTGCTGCCAGGTCTGACCGCCGTCGCGGGTGAACAAACCGGTCAAGCCCGTGATGGCATTCGGGCCGGGCGCGTTGGTGCCCCGGCCGGCGATCACCACTATCTTGCGCGCGTCAATGGGATCGATGACGACTTGCGGGTCGATGCCCAAGCCGAGCGCGGTCGGGAAGGAAACGAGCGACGTGGGCAGGAGCGCCATCAGAGTCCGGTCTTCCAGCGCCTCCAGGTGCAAGGGCAACCCCGCGCACACGCTGAGGGAAACGGTACGCTTGTCGCTGCGCCGCGACCGGCCGGCCCGCGCGGATTTCCGGAGGGAATTCAACCAACCGAAGAATGAAGAGTGTGCCAAGGTAATGACTCTCTATAAGTTGGGGGCACAGGAGAAACGCGACCGTTTCTCTGGGGGATGCCTGCTCGGGGTAGGGAACTTCCGCACGCTTTTTCGGTGTCGATGTACTTACTATGACCGCGAAACCGGAATCGCTGGCAAAATCTTCCACGCGGGTTTTAGCTGGCTGATCCCGCTGTCGTGGCCGCTAGCGGCTCGCTTGCTGGCTGCGCCCGCGCAGACGCCAGCAAGCGAGCCGCTTGCGGCCACGGGGGGCCGCTTGTGGC
>JBBRLG010000202.1:0-11918 GCA_038231495.1 Gemmatales bacterium
CGCTTGCTGGCTCCGCTAGCAGGCCGCTTGCGGAGCCAGCAAGCGGGCCGCTTGCGGCTACGGCGACCAACGCACGGCCCCGAAAGATTTGCCACACCCGTTTGTAGCCCTTCTTCGGTGCCGGTTGCCCGCGTGCGCGCGGCGCGGTAAACCATTTCCAGCGGCGTTGCCGCACGGACGACCGAGCGCCCGCGTCGAGGGAGCATCATGGATCTGCTGACACTGGCCGTCGAGGGATTCAAGAGCGTTGAGGCCGACGCGGCACCCAAGGCCGAAGCCGCTCGCCACCTCAAGCAGTGGCTCGCCGAGCCGGAGTTTGTTGCCTACCGGCCGCAGTTGCAGTGGCTCATCGAAACTCGCCAGTGGGCCGGCCTCCTCGACCGCTTCTACCAGATCCTGCCGTTCGGCACCGGCGGCCGCCGCGGCGCCGTCGGCATCGGCCCCAATCGCATGAATCTGTGGACCCTTGCCGCATCGGTGCAAGGTCATTGCGAATACTTACGCGAGCGCTTCCCCGGCGTCGATCCGTTGCACGTCGCGCTGGCATATGACGTACGCCAGTTTGAGGACAAGCGCAAGCAGTACAACCCCGCGCTGCCCAACCCGGTGCTGCACCTGTCGTCGCGCGGCCTGGCCGAACACGCCGCGGGCGTATATGCGGCCAACGGCGTCCAGGCGATCATCCTGCCGGCCGAGAGCAAGCACTTTTTGGCGACGCCGGAATTGTCGTTCACGATCCGGTTGTTGCGCGCCCACGGCGGCTTAAACATCTCGGCGTCGCACAACCCGCCGGACGACAACGGCGGCAAGTTTTACGACGAGCGCGGCGGCCAGCCCGTGCCGCCCGAAGACCAACTCATGGCCGACCTCGTCGATCAGGTCACGGTCATCAAATACTTGCCGTACGCCGAGGCGCTGCGCTCCGGCCGACTGACGTTGCTCGACGAGACGCCGCACCGGGCCTACATCGACCTGTGCCGCAAGCAGAGCCTTATCCCGCCGCCGACGAAGACCGAGGACTTCAAGGTCGTCTTCACGCCCCTGCACGGCGTCGGCTCCATGACCGCGCTGGAGGCGCTGGTCGAACAGGGCTTCCGCGTCATTCCCGTCGCCGAGCAGATGGAGCCGGACGGGCAGTTCCCCAACGTGACCAAGACGCCCAACCCCGAAATCCCGGAGTCGATGGACCGCGCCGCCGTCACGGCGAAGCAGTTCAAGGCCGACCTCGTGCTGTCCACCGACCCGGACGCCGACCGACTCGGCGCACTGGCCCCCGACCGCGCGGGCAACTGGCGGTTCATCACCGGCAACGAGATCGCCGCCCTGCTGACCCATTTCAAGCTGAGCAAACTGGCGCAAAAGGGCCGCTTGCCGTCGTCGCCGATCGTGGTGCGCACCGAAGTGACGACGAGCCAGATCACGCGCATCGCCCGGCACTTCAAGGCCCAGGTCATCGACAACCTGCTCGTCGGCTTCAAGTATATTGCGGAGGTACTTTGGCAACTCGAACAAAACGGGTCGTACGAGGACGTGCGCGGCACGCCGGACGACTTCATCCTGGCGACGGAGGAGAGCCACGGGGCGTTGGTGATGCCGCAAATCCGCGACAAGGACGCGGCCGGCGCGGCGATCTTGATGGCGGAGCTGGCGCTCGACCAGAAGCGGCGCGGGCAGACGGTGCTGGACTACATCGACCGGCTGGCGCGGGAGTTCGGCTACTACCGCAACGAAGGCATCTCGGTGTTCATGACCGGCATCCAGGGCAAGCAGCAAATGGCGTTGATGATCGACCGGCTACGGGCCGCGCCGCCGCAGCAGATCGCCGGGCTGGACGTGACGAGCTTTGAAGACCTGCGCGACGAAGAGGGTAAATTCGGACCGCTCAAGGGCGCGACCGACGCGGCGTCGCGCAACGTGCTGGTGTTCCGCTGCGGCGAGCGGGCCAAGGTGGCATTGCGGCCCAGCGGCACCGAGCCGAAGGCGAAAATCTACCTGGAGGTGTGTACGTCGCCGTGTAAGCCGGGCACGACCGCCGCCGAGTGGCAACGCCTGTGCCGGGAGGCGGACGCGTTGACGGAAAAGATCGGCACGGAGTTCAAGCGGGACGCATTGGCGTTGATTGGGCTGCATTCGTAAGCAACTCGCACTGGTTGCGAAGGTTGCCCCCCAGTGTTATACTCACCCCCGGCTTAGAATGACACAAGCCCGACGCGCCGGCGAGGGACAGACCCTCGCTGGCGCGTCGGGCTCTTCTGAAAATAGGCCATCGCCTGGACAGACGATCACAACCTCGACCCATTTTCATCCGTCGGGGGGTCGCGCAGCAACATGACCACTTGTGTCAAGTTGCCCCGCGCCGAGTATAGTCGATGAGACGTGGGAAAGGGAAGAAGGAAGAGCGCTAGGCCTTGAGGAACGCCGCCATGATCTCGCAGAGCTTCTTCAGGTACGCGAACTTGTCCACCAAGCCCGCGTAGACGTGTGCGTAGTCGAGCGCCTGGACAGTCGCCTGGGCGTTCCCCTTCTTGTACGTCTTGCCGCCGATGGCGTAGCAGGCGTTCATGTCGTTGGCTGGCGTGGGCCGCAACTGCATGTCGTCGTTCACCGGATCGAACCCGCACGCGGCGATGATCGCAGGCACCGTGATTTTGGCATCGATGTTGAGGAAGTGAAAGTACTCGGCCAGGAACCACGCCTCGACCTCCATGATGGACAAAATGAAGTCCACGACTAGGGGCTTGGTCCGGACGAGGAGCGGCAGCCCTTTCTCCAAGTCGGTGATCTCGGCGGCCGTGAACCTCGGATACACGTCCCGAATGCAGACGATCTTTGAATAGCCGGACTTCACGAGGGACGGATATTCCTCAGTCATCCGGGTCTTGACGGCGTCATCGCCCCCGCAGTCGTGGATGACGACAAAGTGCTTTTGGCCGGCCTGCGGTCCCTCGGCTTGAATCTGATAGTTATGGCGAGGGCAGGTCGTTCCCCCGTCGATCCGTCGCCACTGGATTAGGACCGCGTTCTTCTCCGCCACTTCCCGAATCAGCTTGTCAACGAATACGAGCTCGGTGTAGCCCTCGACGAAGATGGCCATTTTATTCATGAGCGGCCGCGGTCTCCATCTTGGGGATTCCGTTCGCGAAATCCATCTCGAAAAAGGTGAAATTGCTCATCCCGACGAACCGGAAGTACTCGAACTCCTTCTTCGAGTTCTCGTGGTTCCGAACGGTCACCTGGTTGCCCTGCCGCCGCAGCACGCTCCACTCGTCGAGGGGTACTTCGTTCATCACGAACTTGTCATTGGTCGAGACAATGAGTTGGACGTCGGATTCCTGCGCCCGTTGTCGCATGAGGTCGATTAGCTTGCAAGAGCGCTCGAAGTCGAGACCCTCTCCGATGTCGTCTACGATGATGCAACTCGGCCGGCTGGCAATGACCGCGTAAGTCAGGAGGATGATGACGGAGAGTGCCCGGAACATACCCTGCGACATCTCGGGTTGCTGCGTCGGGCAGGCGAGAGCCTGTTCCTTGGCGAACAATATCCAAGGCTCAACCCGGTTCTCTCCCAAACTGCCGGGCATTATCAGAATTTCGATGTCGGTCGGTACCATCACGCCGACTTCCGTTAGCTCGTATCCGATCGCGTTCATCCCGTCGCGCACAGTCGCGGCGAACTGGTCGGGAAAGTTCCTTACGCCCCTGCGGAATAGACCGACGATCGCGTTCACGTCACGCGGGTCCGGGATCGGCCCATTTTGCACGAGGATAGAGATGCTGCCGTGCCCCATTTTATCGCCAAACGCGTAGTGGCGGACACCCTCGCCCCACTGGCCGAGGGGTTCTAGGAACTTGTGTTGAATGCTGTCGCGGCGGGCAACGACGGCCGCGTCCCCTTCGGGAGTCTGGAACTCAAAATGAGCGCCTTGCTTTTCATGGAATATCTTGCCGACGCCGCCGGCCCCGCGGGTGAGAAGAATCTTGTCCTCGTCGGTAAACTGCTCGGAGACGACCTTTCGCTCACAAATGTCAAGGAAATACCGCAGGGTTCGTCCCTCGTGGTCGAAGGTGGCTTCGTATGTCCCGGTCGAGAGGTCGGAGGGTTTTCGCCTCCCTGACACGAGGTCTCCCAGCCCATTGATAGTGTTCAACGTCCTACTCTTGCCTGAGGCGTTCTTGCCAACGATCAGGTTGATCCGGTTGAGCGTCAGACCGGACAGTCCCCATTCGCGTGCGGTTTTTGGCCACTCGGTATAGGCGTAGGTTCTGAGTCGCACGGGCAGTCCCTCTTCGCTCAAAGTGCAATACTTCTGTGCATTAATTCGCTCAGACAACTGAGCGGCAAGTCTTTCCGCATTGTACGGTCCGGCGACCGACATGCTACCTTTCCCGAAAACCTGTCCATCAAACCCGGTTTTCTACGCCTGCCGCCCGCTTCGGGTTTGAATCCGACGCCCCTTTCGTACACAATAAGAGAGAAGCCCTCCTCCCGCCTGCCGGAGATCCCACCGTGACGAATCCGTTTCGCGCGACGCGCTATACCGCCCTTGCCCTGTCCGTAACCTGCCTCGCCCTCCTCGGTCTACCAGCACCAGCCGCGCCGCCCGCCGCGCCCGTGCCGCCCGACCACGCGGCGAAGATGGCCCAGGGCACGGACCTATTCACCAAGCACGTCCGCGCCATTCTCGTCGAAAACTGCTTGAAGTGCCACGGCGGCAATAAGACGCAGAAGGGCTTCGACATCTCCACGCGCGAACTGTTCCTCAAGGGCGGCGAGAACGGCCCCGTCGTCGAAGTCGGCAAGGCCAAGGACAGCCGCCTGTACGACCTCATCCGCCACAAGGAAATGCCGTACATGCCCTCCAAGGAGGACAAGCTTTCCGAGGACAAGATTGCGAAAATCGCAGAATGGATCGACCTCGGCGCGCCTTACGATAAGCCACTTATCGAGAAGGCAACAACGGTCAAGAAGGCGATGGTTGTCACCGACGACGACCGCAAATTCTGGTCGTTCCAGCCACTCAAGCGCTCGCCGGTGCCGGACATGAAGGACGCCGGCTGGTGCCGTACGCCGGTGGACCGCTTCATCGTGGCGAAGCTCAATGACAAGGGACTGTCACCCAACCCGGCCGCCGACCGGCGCACGCTCATTCGCCGGGCGTACTTCGACCTGATCGGCCTGCCGCCCGAACCCGCCGAGGTCGAGAAGTTCGTCAACGACCCGGACCCCCACGCCTACGAGAAGCTAGTCGATAAGCTCCTGGCCAGTCCGCAGCACGGCGAGCGCTGGGCACGGCACTGGCTCGACCTGGCCCGCTTCGCCGAGAGCCACGGCTTCGAGCACGACTACGACCGGCCCACCGCCTACCACTACCGCGATTTCGTCATCAAGGCGCTCAACGCGGATTTGCCCTACGACAAGTTCGTCAAATGGCAAATCGCCGGCGACGAGTACGAACCGGACAACCCGCTAGCCTTGATGGCCACCGGCTTCCTCGCGGCCGGCGTCCACAGTACGCAGATCACGAAAAACCAGGTCGAAAAGGAGCGCTACGACGAACTGGACGACATGTCGCGCACCGTCGGCACCGCGATGCTCGGCCTGACGGTCGGCTGCGCCCGCTGCCACGACCACAAGTACGACCCGATCCCGACGCGCGACTATTACCGCCTGTTGTCCACGTTCACGACGACGGTACGTTCCGAGGTGGAACTGAACCTCGACCCGGACGCGACCCGGCTGGCTCGTGCCCAGTTCGACAAGGACCACGCGCCGCTGGCCGAGGCCGTGACGCGCTACGAGAAGGACGAGTTGCCCAAACGGCTCGACCAGTACCTCGCGGGCCGCAAGAAGGAGTCGAAGCCGCTTAAATGGCAAATACTCGATCTGGTAAGTTATCAATCGCAGGGCGGCGCGACGCTGACGAAGCAGGACGACGGCTCGGTGCTGGCGACGGGCAAGAACCCCGACTTCGACACCTACACTTTCGTGGTTCATACCAAGGCCAAGGGCATTACGGCTGTGCGGCTGGAGGCGCTGGCCGACCCGTCGCTGGTCAAGAGCGGTCCGGGCCGGGCCGGCAACGGCAACTTCGCCTTGAGCGACTTCCGTGTGACCGCGGCCGCGCTCGACAAGAAAACGGAGGCAGTCGCGGTCAAGCTGGTGAGCGCCAAGGCGACGTTTGAACAACCGGGCCTGCCGGTCAAAGCCGCGATCGACGACGACAAGAAGTCGGCGTGGGCGGTCGATCCGCAGTTCGGCAAGAACCACGCCGCCGTCTTCGAGACGGAGGGCGAGATCGGCTTCGACAGCGGTACTGTGCTAACGTTTACGCTGTCGTTCAACAACAACAACGGCCACCAGATCGGCCGGCCGCGCCTGTCGCTGACGACGCTGCCGCGCCCCGTCAGTCTCGACGGCGACGCGCTGCCCGCCGGCGTTCAGGCGGTGTTCGTCAAGCTGGACACCGCGCCCGAAGCGAAGTTGAGCGACGACGAGCGCGGCACGCTTTTGAAGTGGTATCGCACGCGCGATCCACAATGGCAGCAATTGAACAAAAAGGTGGAGGAGCATAACAAATCGGCCCCGAAGGCGGGCGCGACGAAGGTGCTGATTTCGACGGAGGGGCTGCCGGCCGTGCGCCTGCACACGCAGGGCGGCGACTTCCTCGAACAGACGCACTTCCTCAAGCGTGGCGACCCCAACCAGAAGGAAGAGGTCGCGACGCCGGGCTTCCTGCAAGTGCTGATGCCCAATCCCGAACAGGAGAAGCGCTGGCAAACGCCGCCGCCCAGCGGTTGGCGCACGTCGTACCGTCGCCGGGCGTTGGCCGAATGGATGACCGACGTGGACCACGGTGGCGGCCACCTGCTGGCGCGCGTCATCGTCAACCGGTTGTGGCAGCATCACATGGGCGTCGGCATCGTCGGCACGCCGAGCGACTTCGGCTTCCAGGGCGACCGGCCGACGCACCCCGAACTGCTCGACTACCTGGCGTCGGAGTTGATCGAACACGGCTGGAGCCTCAAGCACATCCACAAGCTCATCATGACGAGTGCCGTTTACACGCAATCGACGCACTTCGACAAGGAGAAGGCGAAGCTGGACGAGCACGACCGCCTCTACTGGCGGCGGGTGCCGCACCGCCTGGAAGCCGAGGCGATCCGCGACTCGCTGCTGGCGGTCAGCGGCACGCTCGACCCGAAGCCGTTCGGCCCCGGCACGCTCGACGCGAACATGAAACGACGGTCGATCTATTTCTTCGTGAAGCGCAGTCAGATGATGCCGACGATGGTGCTCTTCGACGGCCCCGACACACTGCAAGGTTTGGAACAGCGTGGCACGACGACGATCGCGCCGCAATCGCTGCTGCTGATGAACAACGGCCAAGTGCGGAGTTGTGCGGAGAGTTTTGCGAAGCGCATCAACCCGAAGGAGGGTCTGCCGCCCGCGGACGTGGTGCGTGCCGCCTACGCCCGCGCGCTCGGCCGGCAGCCGAAAGAACGCGAACTGACAGACTCGATGGCGTTCCTCAAGGAGCAGACGGAATCATACAAGGCCACGGGCAAGGGCGACGCGCACCAGTTGGCGTTGACGGATTTCTGCCAGGCGCTGCTGGGGTTGAACGAGTTTATTTACATCGACTAAAGGCGGTTCCATGCTGACATACAAGGCGATGTACAAGTTCCTTGACCAGGACGAAGGCGTTCACGCCGAAGTGCTGGACTTCCCCGGCGTCATCACCTGCGGCCGCGACCTGGACGAAGCCCGACGGCTGCTCGCGAGCGCGCTCGTGGATATGGCAGAAACGAACTTGGCACTCGGCGAATCGTTGCCGCGGCCGAACCCGACGTGTACGAACGAAGACGCGGACCTGGAGGAGCCGCTTCATCTCTTGTTGACGGCGGCGAGCCGCGTCGCCCTCGTACCGCAAAGTGCGACGCCATGAAGCGCCGCGACCTGCTTCGCCACCTTCATCGGCACGGCTGCCGCTTGCTGCGCGGTAACCTTTCACCGGCAACTTCTCCCCCCTTACGACGGGGGGGCGGGGGGGGTAAGAATGGTTGAGTTTGTCAGTCCTGGCGTCCACTCCACCCCCCCCCGCCCCCCCTTCTTAAGGGGGGGAGTGAACGGTTACTCTGCGCGAAGGCAGCGATCATTCGCTCTGGGAAAACCCCGCCAACGGGCGAAGGACGGTAATTCCGCGGCACCGGATCATTCCCAAGTACACCGCGGCAGGGATTTGCAAACAACTTGACGTGCCGGCGCCGCAATAGCTGTACATCTTCTACGGGCCGAAGTAGTGACGAGGAGGTTGCCATGCCGTGTCCCTTTCCTGGAATGGACCCTTACATCGAGCGGCCGGAAATCTTTCCTGATTTCCACCACAACTTTATCTCGCGGCTCCAGGCGATCCTGCAGCCGTTGCTGAGGCCACGTTACGTCGCCCTGACCGAAGATCGGCTTTTCGTGGTCGAATCCGTGCGGCCGATTCGGCCCGATCTGGCCATCGTCCGAACGGCGTCGCCGGCCCGCCTACCTCGTTCCGGCACCGCGGTTCTTGAGCCTGATGCGCCGCTCGTGTTGCAATGGCAGGCGGAAACGATCCGCGAAGCGGTCTTGCACATCATCGAGCCAGGCGCGCGTAATCGGATCGTTACCGCCATCGAAGTGCTTAGCCCGGCCAATAAGGCGGCCGGGCCGGGGCGGGCGGCGTACCTGCAAAAGCGCGACGAGTTGTTGGCAGCCGGCTCGAATTTCGTCGAAATCGACTTGCTGCGGCGGGGAACGACGACGATCCGGTTCACGGACGAAATACCGGATACGCGGCGACCCTGGCATTATCTCGTGGCCGTTTACCGGCAGCAACAGTCGCGTCAGGACGTTTACGCCGTCGCCCTCCAAAGCCGTTTACCCCGCATCAGCATTCCGCTGGCTGCCGACGACGGGGATGTAGTCGCGGACCTGCAAGCCGCATTTACTCAGCGGTGGGATGAAGGTCCCTACCCTGAAATACTCTTCTACGACGGTCCCCCGCCAGGACCGATGACCGCCGAGGATGTCGCCTGGTGCGAGGACCTGCTGCGCGAAGCCGGCTATCGGACGCCGCCCGAAACGACGAATGGAAATGGCTGATTTTGCATCGACATTGAAGATAAGGACTGCACGATGAACCCTGGAAACTACTTCGCCACCCCCGCGCGGGTCTTTCCAACGCGGCGCGACTTCTTTCGGCGCACTGGCGGCGGCCTCGGTATGCTCGCACTGGCCGGACTGCTCGACCAGAAAGGCTTGCTCGCCGCCACGGAGCCGACGCCGGGTTTGAACCCGCTCGCGCCGCGACCGGGGCACTTCCCGGCGAAGGCCAAGTCGGTCATCTGGCTGTTCATGAACGGCGGGCCGAGCCAGGTCGATACCTGGGACTACAAACCCGAACTGACCAAGCACGACGGCCAGGAGTTGAAGGGCTTCGACAAGAACACCGGCTTCTTCACCGACCAGGTCGGGCCGCTCATGAAGTCGCCGTTCGCCTGGAAGCAGCACGGCCAGTCCGCGACGTGGGTGCCGGAAATCTTTCCGAACATCGCCCCGCACGTCGATGACATCGCGTTCATCCACTCGTGCTTTACCGAGACGAACAACCATTCGCCGGCCCTGTTCGAGATCAACACCGGCATGAGCCGCATGGGCTTTCCGTGCGTCGGCGCCTGGGTGACGTACGGCCTGGGCACCGAGAACCAGAACCTGCCCGGTTTCGTGACAATGTACGACACGCTCGGCCGCGGCCTGCCCAAGGGCCACGCACAGAACTGGGGCGCTGGCTTCCTGCCGGGCATCTTTCAGGGGACGGCCCTCAACCCGCAGGGCGCGCCGATCGACAACCTGGTGCGCGACGCGCGGATGAGCGACGAGCAGCAGCGCCGCCAACTCGACCTGATGCGCCGCCTCAACCGCGACCACCAGGCCGACCACGAGGCCGACGCCGAACTGACCGCCCGCATCGAGAGCTTTGAACTGGCCTATCGGATGCAGATGACCGCGCCGGAAGCGCTCGACATTAACAAGGAGCCGGAGTCGGTGCGCAAGCTGTATGGAATCGACAACCCGAAGTGTGCGCACTTCGCCAAGCAGGTGTTGATGGCCCGGCGGCTGGTGGAGCGCGGCGTGCGTTTCGTGCAGATTTACAGCGGCGGCATGGAGAACGAGCGCAGCTGGGACGGCCACACCGACATCGCGGGCAACCACCGCCAGTTCGCGGGCGAGACGGACATCCCGGTCGGCGCGCTGCTGACGGACTTGAAACAACGCGGCCTGCTCGACGACACGCTGGTGATCTGGGGCGGTGAGTTCGGGCGTTTGCCGGTGGCGCAACGGCCGCAGAACAGCCAGCAGATGGGCCGCGACCACAACCCCCACGCCTTCACGACCTGGATGGCGGGCGGCGGCGTCAAGGGCGGTGTCCACTACGGCGAGACGGACGAGTTGGGCCACAAGGCGGTGATCGACCGCGTGCCGGTGCATGATCTGCACGCGACGATCCTGCACCTGCTGGGCATGGACCACACGAAGCTGACGTATAAGCACAACGGCCGCAACTTCCGGCTGACGGACGTGTATGGGAATGTGATTAAGAAGATATTGGCGTGAGAGATTGCCGCTTGCGGCTTTGCGCGCCCCGCCGCTACTGGTCCGTCAGCATGCTTGAGGACGCGCCGTTGATCTGGACGACGCTGTCGTGGTCGAACCACACCGGCACGCCTTCGGGGGCGAGGAAAACGGCGACTCCGTCCCGGATGACCATGGCCCGCGAGTGATCCACCTCGAACCGCTTTCCGCCATGCAACTCCACCGTGAATACGGTGAACGGTTGGCGTTCAATTAACCCTAGCAGCAATCGATCGAAGTTGTCGGCCGTCATTTTGCGATCCCCTGAAACAGCGGATGCCTTTAGAGGATTCTATCGCGAACGGGGGATGCCGAACAAGAGATTGCGCTCAGCCGCAAGCGGCAAGCCCTATTTCGCACTTGCCGGCACGAACGGCCGGAACGCCTTCGCCTTGCCCGGCACCCACGCCATGACCGTGTTCAGGATCGCGTGCCGCACCGAGTCCGGCTCCGGCACGCCCGTCAACGTCATTGCCACGTTGCCTTTCGACAACACTTCCAGCGTCGCCGACTTGTAGAAGACGCTGTGGCTGTCTGTCGCGATGCGCACGTCGTCGATGTCGGCCAGGGCGATTTCTTGCACCGGGCGCGGCTTCAGGCCGCGCTGGATCATCAGCCGGCGGTTCGTCAGCGTGTAGCGCTTCGACAGGAACGGCACAATCTTCTTGAAGTAGAGCGGCGCGAGCAGTAGCCAGCCGAGCGGGGCGAGGATCATGGACGACATCAGCGTGTGGCCCAGCGCGGCCAGGCCGGACTGCGCCTCGACGACGCTCGGCCACACTTCGCGGACCATCGCCTCGGCGTGCAGCGGCGGCGTCAGGCCGGCGATCGCCTGGCGGGTGTTCCTTTTCGACGGCAGCGTTTCGGGTTGCGTCGCGGTCGTCGCCGGCAGGCTGTGCGCTTCGGACATGGTATTCGATACTCGTGGGAAGAGAGAATTCCGTCGCTCAGGAACGGTAAACCTACGAAATGAGACTGTTTTGCCAAGTGCAGCCACCCGGTATACTACCGGTCGGTCCATCTTCACGCTCGGTGAAACTATTTTGTAACCTTTTATCTTTCCCCAGGGCCGTTTGAAAGTTGATGTTGGCCTAAACGACGTGAGGAGGTAATTGGGGAGGGTTCCTTTTCCGTAAGGAGTGCTGTCCGATGACAACCCCGCTTACCCTGGTCGAGGTTCTTGCCCAAATCCCCGATCCCCGCGACCGCCGCGGTGTACGCCACCCGTTGACCGCCGTCCTGTCGCTCGTCGTCC
>JBBRLG010000203.1:0-11869 GCA_038231495.1 Gemmatales bacterium
CGGGCTTCCAGCCCGTCCAGAGGACACGGACGGGCTGGAAGCCCGTCCTACGGAAGAAAGCCCTCCCGAAAGATTTGCCACACCCGAACCCAACGCCGACACGGACCGCCCTCGCTATTTCCTTGAAATCGGCGCGCCGGTGCCGGACGATGGGACGCAGTCGATCCGTAACGTGCGGCCGTCAGTCCCCACAGGTTGCCATGTCCTGGACGCAAAATTACGACCCGTGCGGTTCACCCCTCTCTTCGACCCTGGTCGCGGCGCTACCCATCGTGGTGCTTCTGGGACTGCTCGCCACCGGGCGCGTCTCCGCGCCGAAGGCGGCACTGGCCGGCCTCGTCACCGCCTGGTTGGCCGCGGTCTTCCTGTTTACGCCGCCCGAAGTGCGGGAGGCGGGCCGGCTACCGTGGGCCGGCACCATGCTCGCCGCGGCCCTCGACGGCGCGGCTTTCGGCCTGCTGCCCATCGGCTGGATCGTGCTGTCGGCCATCTTCCTCTATAACCTTACCGTTGAGGCGGGGCAGTTCGATTTGGTCAAGCATTCGGTCGTGTCGCTGTCTGCCGACCGCCGCTTGCAGGCACTTCTCATCGCCTTCTGCTTCGGGGCCTTCGTCGAAGGGGCCGCCGGTTTCGGCACGCCGGTGGCCATTTCCGCGGCGCTTCTCATGGGGGCCGGGTTTACGCCACTGCGCGCGGCCGGCCTGTCTCTTTTGGCCAACACCGCGCCGGTGGCGTACGGCGCCCTCGGCACACCCATCCTCACGCTTGCCGAGGTGACAAAGCTGGACGCCGGGCTGCTCAGCGCCATGGCCGGTCGGCAACTGCCGTTCTTTTCGCTGCTGATCCCGGTGTGGCTGGTATGGGTCATGGCCGGCTGGCGCGGCGTGCGCGGCGTTTGGCCGGCGCTCGTGGTGTGCGGCGGCAGCTTCGCCGTCGTGCAATTCCTCGTCTCCAACTACGTCGGTCCGATGCTCGTGGACGTGGCCGGCGGCGTGGCGTCGCTGGTGTGTTTGGCCCTGTTCCTGCGCGTGTGGCGGCCGCGCGACATCTGGCGCTTCGCCGACGAAACCGTGTCCTCGCCCCAACCCGCGCCGACGACTCCGGCACCGACCCGCGCCCAACTGGCGCGTGCCTGGGTGCCGTGGGTGCTGCTGACCGTGGCCGTCCTGTGCTGGGGGTTGAAGCCGGTCAAGGACACGTTGCGCCAAGCGTCACTCTTTGTCGAGGTGCCGCACCTGCACCTGGCGGTGAGTCGGACCGAGCCGGTGGTTCATGGGGCCGAACCGGAGAAGGCCGTGTACGAATTGTCGTGGTTGTCGTCGCCGGGCACGGGCATTTTCGTCGCGGCGGTGGCGGCGGCGGCGTGGATGGGCGTGGGGCCGCGCCGCTTCCTCGTCGTGTTCGGCCAGACCGCTTACCGCTTGCGTTGGCCGCTCTTTACCATCGCCTGCATGTTGGCCATCGCCTACACGACGCGCTACAGCGGCATCGACGCCACGCTCGGCATCGCCTGTACGCGCACCAGCTGGGCCTACCCGTTTTTCGCGGCCCTGCTCGGCTGGCTGGGCGTGGCGCTGACCGGCTCGGACACGTCATCCAACGCGCTGTTCGGCAGCCTGCAAACGATCACGGCCGACCGGCTCGTGGACACCGGCGTGCTAAACCTCGACAAATCGCAGGCACGGCTCCTGCTGGCGGCGGCCAACAGCACGGGCGGCGTGATGGGCAAGATGATCGACGCCCAGAGCATCGTGGTGTCGGCGGCGGCGACGCAGCAGCCGGGCCAGGAGGGGGCCATCCTGCGTTTCGTCTTCTGGCACAGCCTCGCACTGGCCGTGCTCATGGGATTGCTGGTGTTGTTCCAGGCGTACGTCTGGACTGCGGCCATTCCCTGAGCAGGGTTCCACCTGCCTGGCGGCGGACGACAAGGCACTTTATTGCTCCGCCGCTCAAATGGTGTCGAGTACGGCTCTGTCGATGGCTGCTTACCGATGTAAGCCACGCCAATCACATTTGGCGAGGGTCACCCCCTACCAGGCGGTATCGCTTTGTAAAGGGTTGACACAACACCTTTGCCGATCAGCACCTACGCATCGATGACAGACCACAATCGACCCTCGCCAATCTCGACCCTTGCCACGAAAAAGGCCACCCTTGCCAACGAAATGCCCGTCCGAAGGAGAGGGGAAGAAGAGTTGCCGCATCCCAAATATTCATGGATCGACTTATTTGGATGAATGGACCAAGGACTCCTGGTAAAGTGCATTACGACACAGCAATTTTCACGGCCCTGGCGGAGAAAGCGATGATCCAAACGAGAGAAAATAAAACAACTCTCATCCTGTTGGTGCTGGCTCTCGGCCTCGCGGGCGATGGCCGCGCCGACGGCCCGGTCGCCGCCGACCGCTACGGCGACCCGCTGCCGGCCGGCGCGGTGGCCCGGCTCGGCACCGTCCGTTTCCGCCACGAGACGGGAGCGAGCCATCTGGCGTTCTCACCCGACGGCAAAGCCCTGGGGTGCAACAACCAGGTCGTTTGGGATGCCGCCACCGGCAAGGAACTGTATCGGCTTCCTGAGAACTGTCTGGCCATTTCTGCCGACTGGACAACCACCGCTCACGTCGATCGTCTGTCGAAGGTGCCACCGAAGATCGTCCTGCGGGAATTGGGCACCGGACAGGTGGTCCGCGAGTGTGACTGGCCGAGGCCCGACCTTGCGTGGTTGTATCCAAAGCTTCGGTTTGCACCGAACGGTAAGACTTTCGTCCTGATCAACGGTGAAGTTCGCTCCTCGGAGGCCCACGTAATTGATGCGACATCAGGGAAGGTGCTAGCGGCCTGCAAGACCGACAAGTTCCCAATCTTCTGTTCCGCCTTCGCGCCGGATAGCAAGACACTAGCCCTGGGTACTATCGCCGACGGGGACGACAATCCGAGTTTGCAATTGTGGGACATGGCCACGGGCAAAAGAACGTTGGGCATCGAGAGTCCCCAGATGCAGTGCGTCTCCGGCATCGCCTTCGCGCCGGACGGCAAAACGGTGGCAGCGGGCGGCCCCTATATCGTCGTGCTGTCCGACGTGGCCAGCGGCAAACCGGTCGGCCGGCTCGAAGCGCTCCGCATCGCCGAACAGTCGGCCGGCCTGGCATTCACGCCCGACGGCAAGACGCTCATCACCTGCGGAGGAGGTGCGGTTCGCGTCTGGGACGTGGCCGGCGGCACGACACGCTATAACTTCCGCGGCGGCATGTTCAGCCCCAAATCGATGGCCCTGTCTGCCGACGGGAAAACGTTGGCGGTGGGTCCCGTCGGCACCTCGGTGGTGCGGCTGTGGAACGTCCAGACCGGGAAGGAGTTGTTCGCGGAGTTCGTGGGTCACGAGAAAGAAGTTTCCTGCCTCGCCTTTTCCCCTGACGGCAGGACCCTGGTCTCGGGGGGAAGTTGGCAGCAGATGCACTTCTGGGACACGGCTGGCTGGCAGCACGACCGCGCCCTGAAGGGCCGCGGCGATACCTTTTCGTTTTCACCCGACGGCAAGCGGCTGGTCGCGTGTCCCAGCAACAACAACGTAGTCGTCTGGGAGGTGGCGACCGGCAAGGACGCCCTGACGATCACCGTCCCTGGCACGGATCATCTCACAGCGGCACGGTTTTCACCGGACGGCCGGAAGCTCTTCACACTGGACCGGACAACGGATGAAAACAACCAAGAAGGCTTCCGGCTTGGCCACTGGGACGCGGTAACGGGCAAGCAGGAGAAGCTGTGGACGCTCCGGCAAGGGTTGCGCGCGCTGTTGCTTGCCGCGGACGGCCAAACCGTGGTCGCGCAAAGTGAAAAGGTCGGAACGCTCCACGACGTGAAGTCGGGCCGGGACCGGTTGCTGCTCGGCCGCGAGGAAGGCATGGTGAGTGGCTGGATGCAACCAGTCGTGCTTTCTCCCGATGGTCGAATGCTGGCAACGGGCCGGTGGCGGGGAAACCATGACGTGTGGCTCTGGGAGGTGGCAACGGGCAAGGACGTACTCCGGTTGAAAGGACACGAATGTTCCGTCGATGCGATCGTCTTGTCGCCCGACGGCCGCGTCGTGGCCACCGGCGAAGGTCGGCATTACGGCGACGAGAAAAAGGCGGTCCGATCCACGCGGCTATGGGACGCGGTAACCGGCAAAGAACTGGCGCGGTTCAGCGGCTACGACGCCGACTTGACCAGTCTTGCTTTCTCCCCCGACGGTGTTTACCTCGCCGCCGGGCTTCGAGACAGCACGATCCTGGTTTGGAAGGTCGATGAAGTCACTGCCAAACGGCAGCCCCAAACACTGGAAAAGCACCAGCTGGAAGCCTACTGGACCGACTTGATCGACAACGATGCGAAAAAAGCGTATGAGGCAAGCTACGCCCTGGTCTCCGCCCCGGAGCAGGCTGTGCCAATGTTGCGGGATCGGCTCAAGCCCTTCGCCGTGGCGGACGCCGACAAGGTACGGAAGTTGATTGCCGACCTTGACGCCGACGAGTTCGCGACTCGCGAAGCAGCCACGAAGGAATTAAGAAAGCTGGGCTGGCAAGCCAGGGTAGAGATCGACAAGGCGCTGGCGGGCAAGTTGCCGGAGGAAACACGCCGCCGGCTCGAGTCCATCGCGGACGCGCTGCACGAGGCCATCGAACCGGAAACGTTGCGGACGGTAAGGGGCGTCATGGTCCTCGAAAAGATCGGCTCTCCTAAATGCCGGGAAGTGCTGGAAGCACTGGCCCGCGGCGCGACGGGGGCGCGCGAGACGGAGGAAGCAAAGGCGGCCCTGGAACGCCTCGGGAAGCGTCCCGGCGGGATGCCCTGATTGATCAGTGGCTGTCCGGAGATGGGATCGGTCAGTATTACTTAATTGGTAGGAGGCTAGATCAACAAACTGCACATGAAGGCACCAAATGGACATCTGTGCGCGCAAGCCTTACCCGAGCAATTTGACCGATGCCAACAAATGCCAATTTATATCCGGACAGCCACTTAGTGGGTGTGGTTTGTCAGAGCCGCGACCGTAAGGGAGCGGTGAACTCCCACCGCTCCCTTACGGTCGCGGCTCTGACTGGCCCAATGCCATCCAGGAGACTCTCATGCGATTACCGACCTTCCGTCACGCCAGCCGCCGTGAGTTCCTCGGTGCGGGTCTGCTCGGCGCGTTGGGCCTGGCCCTGTCGCCGACGATGCAAGCCCTCCTCGCCGCCGGCAAAGACACGAAGCGGGCCAAGGCGTGCATCCTCGTCTGGCTCAACGGCGGACCCAGCCACATCGACACGTTCGACCCCAAGCCCGGCGCCGACACCAACGGGCCGTTCAAGGCGATCGACACCACGGTCAATGGCCTGAAGTTCGGCGAGCACCTGCCGCGGCTCGCGGAGCAGGCCAAGCACCTGGCCGTCGTCCGCTCGCTGACCTCGAAAGAGGCGGACCACGATCGCGCTAATTTCTATCTGCATACGGGCAATTTGCGCGACGAGACCGTGGACTACCCGGCCCTCGGTGCCGTCGTCGCGCACGAGTGGAAGGACAACGAGGGCGACCTGCCGTCGTTCGTCGCGCTCAACAATAGCAGTCCCCCCGGCGGCGGCTTCCTGGGTTTGGACTTCGACCCCTACGTCGTCGGCAACCTCGACGCGCCGCTGGACAACCTTAACCTGCCCGATGGCGTGGACGAAGACCGGCTCGGCCGCCGCATCAAGGCGTTGGCCGCGCTCAACGACCGTTTCGGCCAGAAGGGCGACCTGGCCAGGGTCAACGAACACAAGAAGGTCACGGACAAGGCACTGAAGCTACGGAAAAGCCCGGCGTTGAAGGCGTTCGACCTGACCGCGGAGAAGCCCGAAACGCTGCGGGCTTACGGCATCCCGGAGAAGGTGGCGGAAGGCGAGCAGCCGCCGACTTTCGGCAAGTCGTGCCTGCTGGCCCGGCGCATGATCGAACACGGCGTGCGCTTTGTCGAAGTGACGCTGGACGGCTGGGACACGCACACCGACAATTTCACCCAGGTCGAGGCGTTGTGCAAGCAGCTCGACCCGTCGTTGGCGACGCTGACGGCGGACCTGGCGACGCGCGGCTTGCTCGACACGACGCTGGTCATGTGCATGGGCGAGTTCGGACGGACGCCGACGATCAACCCGCAGACGGGTCGCGACCACTGGTCGGAGGCGTTCAGCATGGTGCTGGCCGGCGGCGGCATCAAGGGTGGCCAGGCGATCGGCAAAAGCGACGACAAGGGCGAGCAGGTCAAGGACAAGCCGGTGACGATCCCCGACCTGTACGCCTCGGTCCTGACCGCGTTCGGCATCGACCCGACGTTCACCTACCACACGCCGTCGGGCCGGCCGATCAAGCTCGCGGGCAAGGGCAATGTCGTCAAGGAGTTGTTCGCTTAACTCAAAGTCACTAGCGAGCGTCGGGGCGTAAGCCCGACGTGGATTTTACGCCACCACCTAGGGCTTACGCCTCGACGCTCGCCAATGCGCGTTCTACGACCTACTTACGGCCCGCCGCCCTCACGCCCCTCTCATTTCCTCCAAACTCGCCGAAAATTGTCTTGAATTGCGCGCAAGGTCTGCTTACGATACCATTAGGTACTTAGTTAGCATCCTAAATAATCGACCGGGAACAGGTACTGGCTCATGGCCGTCGATCGAACGCACCCGCAAAACCTGAAAAGCAAGCCGCCGCAAGACAGTCCGTTTCGGGAAGTCATTCGCGTCTTCGGACTACTGGAACGACAGATGAACCCGTATTTCGCCCGCTTCGGCATCAGCGGCGCGCAGTGGGGCGTACTCCGCCAGCTGCACCGGGCCGAACTGGATGGGCTGGCCGGGCTGCGGTTGACCGACCTTAGCGAGCGGCTGCTGGTCAGGCCGCCGAGTGTCACCGGCGTCGTCGATCGCCTGGAGCGCGTCGGCCTCGTCCAGCGCGACAGCCTCTCGACCGACGGCCGGGCCAAGCAAGTCAGCCTCACGACCGAGGGCCGCGCGACCGTCGAGCGCGTCCTCGAAGTCCACCCGCTGCAGATCGACCGCGTGATGGGCGGCTTGAACCCCAAGGAAATGACCGAATTGGCTCGCCTTTTGTATAAATTGCGTTTGCACCTGACCGCCTTACCGGGCGACTCATCAGCTACCCCGGCGTCGGCCGGCTCCCTGCGGTAAGCGATTCCAAGCTCGTCGAGGTTTCCGCCATGAAGAAAATTTTGACGATCGCGTTGGTGCTGCTGGTCGCCACGGGCGTCGCCGGCCTGGGCTGGTACTGGTACGCCGGCAGTGGCCCCACCGTTGGCTTCAAGACAGCGACCGCCGCCCGCGGCGACCTGTCGGCCACCATTAGCGCGACGGGCACCCTGGAACCCGAAGAAGTCGTGGACGTGGGCGCTCAAGTCGCCGGCATGATCCTGAAGTTCGGCGACGATCTGCACATCGACTCGATAGCCAAGGTCGATCCAAACAACTCCAAGCCGAAGTTCGTGGACTACAACACGCCCGTCACCAAGGACATGGTCCTTGCCGTGATCGACCCCAAGGTTTACCAGGCGCAGTTCGACCAGGCCGACGCCAACGTCAAGCGGGCCGAGGCCGACATCGAGCAGATGGACGCAAAGCTCGTCCAGTCCGAGCGCGACTGGAAACGCGCGCAGCAATTGCAGGCGTCGCGCGGGGCCATCTCCGACGCGGATTACGACCTGGCACTGGCCACCTACCAGAGTGCGAAGTCCGCGCTGGGCGTGGGCAAGGCGACACTTGACCAGGCCAAGGCGACGCGGCAACTGGCCGAGATTAACGTGGGCTACACCACGATCAAATCGCCGGTCAACGGCGTCATCATCGACCGCCGCGTCAACGTCGGCCAGACGGTCGTGGCCAGCCTCAACGCGCCGAGCCTGTTCCTCATCGCCAAGGACCTGACCCGGATGCAAATCTGGGCGTCGGTCAACGAGGCCGACATCGGCCAGATCAAGGACGGCCAGCCGGTGTCGTTCACCGTGGACGCCTACCCCAACAAGAAGTTTCACGGCACCGTCCTGCAAGTACGGCTGAACGCCACCATGACCCAACAGGTCGTGACCTACACCGTCGTCGTGGAGTTCGACAACTCGCGAGAGCTGCTCAAGCCTTACCTGACCGCCAACGTTCAGTTCGAGGTGGACACCCGGCACGACGTTTTGCTGGTGCCCAACGCTGCACTGCGCTGGCAGCCGCTGCCGGCACAGATCGCCCCCGACATCCGCAAGGAGTACCTGCGGTCGTTGCAGGCCAAGGCGGCGGGCCTGACCGGGCCGGGGGCCGACAAGGACGGCGCGCACCGTGGCACCGTGTGGGTGCAAGACGAAGGCTTCGTGCGGCCCGTCAAGGTAAACATCGGCCTCAGCGACGGCGCGACGACCGAGATCACGGGCGGCGATTTGCAGGACAACACCGAGATCGTCACCGGCACCCAGAATAAGAGCAACGCCGACAACACCGTCAACCCGTTCCAGACCCAGATGTTCGGCGGGAAGAAGCAGTAAGCTCTGCTAACGTCACGGCGAAACGCGCGCGGGAGATTCGCAATGTCTCTTATCAAACTCGTCGATCTCTACAAGACCTACCACATGGGCGAAATGGACGTGCCCGTGCTGAAGGGCGTGTCGCTGGAGATCGGCCGCGGCGAACTGGTCGCGCTCATGGGTTCGTCCGGTTCGGGCAAGAGTACGCTGATGAACATTCTCGGCTGCCTGGACCGGCCGACCGCCGGCGAATACTGGCTCGACGGCGAAGAGGTCTCGAACCTGACCAACGACGAGCGTGCCGTAATCCGCAATAAAAAGATCGGCTTTGTGTTTCAGAACTTCAACTTGCTCGCGCGGACCAGCTCACTCGACAACGTTATTATGCCGCTGACCTACACGGCGTCGAACATGACGCGGGCGGAGGCCAAGGCGCGCGGCAAGAAGTGGCTGGAGCGCGTCGGCCTCGGCCACCGGCTGGACAACCACCCGTCGCAGCTGTCCGGCGGCCAGCAGCAGCGCGTCGCCATCGCGCGGTCGCTGGTGAACAACCCGCCGCTCCTGTTCGCCGACGAGCCGACCGGCAACCTCGATTCGCGGACGGCCAAGGAGATGCTGCAACTGTTCCAGGAGTTGAACGCCGAGGAGGGCATCACCATCATCCTGGTGACGCACGACGCCGGCGTGGCCAGTTACGCCAAGCGGACCATCAAGATTCACGACGGCCTGATCGTCGAGGGCGCGTTCCAGGACACCGACGCCGCCGTGGCGGAGTCCAACGGCCAGGTGCAGCCCGTGCAGGTGTACGGCGTGCTCTAGGCGCCGCACGTCGTAGTGTACGCGGCCCGCGTGCTGAAATCCCGCCCAGCACGCGAGCCGCGTGCTCTACGAGGAGCGAATGGGAGAGCTTTCCATGAATTTCATCACCCGTATCGTCATCCTGGCTTTCGGCGCCCTGACGCGCAACATCATGCGTTCGGCGTTGACCACGCTGGGCATCGTCATCGGCATCGCGGCAGTGATCGGCGTCGTGGAAATGGGCCAGGGGTCGTCGGCGGCGGTGCAAAAGACCATCGCCAGTATGGGTGCCGACAACCTGCTCGTGCAGCCCGGCACCGCGTCCAGCGGCGGCGTCAGCTTCGGCAGCGGCAGCGTCATCACGCTGACTCCGCAAGACTGCGACGCCATCCTGCGCGAGTGTCCCGCCGTCGCCAGTGCCGCGCCGGTGGTCCGCGCCCGCACGCAGATCGTCTACGGCAACAAGAACTGGGTGCCCATGTACATCTACGGCACCACGCCCTCGTTCCTGGTCGTGCGCGACTGGCAGGAGCTGGAGGAAGGCGACATGTTCAGCGACCGCGACGTGCGCAACGGCAGCAAGGTGTGCGTCATCGGCCAGACGCTGGTGAAGGAACTGTTCCCGGTCGAATCGCCGATCAACAAGGAGATTCGGGTGGGCAACGTCAGCTTCAAGATCGTCGGCGTTCTCAGCCGGAAGGGCGCGAACATGATGGGGCTGGACCAGGACGACATCGTGCTGGCCCCGTGGACGACGATCAAGTACCGGGTCAGCGGCGGCACGCTGGCGAGCGTCAACCAGAGCACTTCCGGCGGCGGCGACGTGACGCAGCAGATCAATTCGCTGAGCCAGCCCTACCCCGGCCAGTCGAACGCCGCGCAGTACCCGGTGCAGTCGGCGATGCAAATGGCCGACACGCCGCAGCCGGTGCGGTTTACTAACGTGGATCAAATCCTGACGCGCGCTTCTTCGACCGAGGAGATCCCCAACGCGATCCGGCAGATGACCGAATTGTTGCACGAACGGCACCGCATCAAGTCGGGCCAGCCGGACGACTTCGACATCCGCGACATGACGGAAATGACCAAGGCGTTGTCGTCCACATCGGTGCTGATGCTGCGGCTGCTGGTGGTCGTGGCGGCGATCTCGCTGGTGGTCGGCGGCATGGGCATCATGAACATCATGCTGGTGTCGGTCACGGAACGGACGCGCGAGATCGGCCTGCGCATGGCGGTCGGCGCGCGGGCGGCGGACATCTTACGGCAATTCCTGGTGGAGGCGGTGCTACTGTGCCTGATCGGCGGTGCGGTAGGCATCCTGCTGGGCCGCGGCGGCTCGTGGCTGGTGTCCACGATCTTGCACTGGCCGACGCAGATGTCGATCCCGGCAATCGTCGCGGCGGTGCTGGTCTCGGCGACGGTGGGGCTGGTATTTGGTTACTACCCTGCGTGGAAGGCTTCGCGGTTGGACCCGATCGAAGCGTTGCGGTATGAGTAATTCGCACAAAGAAGCTGTGCCGCATGGGGTGGAGATGGCGGCAGTTCATTTATGGCAACGGCCGTAAATTGACCTGTCACCAGTTTCCCCCGGTCTACGAACCGTGACAAGGCGGGCCGGCTAGTGGCGGCCGGCCCACCTTGTTGCGGTTCGTACTGCGCCGCGCTGCTTACCGCCTCCACGGAAATTGCCACAACAATTTCAAGCAGATACCTTGCTGAGCGACCAAAAGTCGCGCACAATACCAATGTTCAGGTACGAATTTGCCCAAGCGAACTCCACGCCGCCTTCAGGAAAGCCGCGATGCCCTTGAGGAAAAACGCTTTGGCAGTGTTCCAAGCTTGGTACGACGCCCTACCGCGTCCCAAGTCGGGCAGCGGTGCGCCGGCCAAGGGTTCCGTCGCGGTTGGGCTGGTTCTGTTGGAGCGGTTAAAGGAAAATTTCGACCTGCGTTTAGCCTCCCACTTGGCTCCCGGAGGGGCACAAATTCAAGGAGCCTCTGGCGCTGCCGTTCGCGCCATCCTGACAAGATTCGGGGAAACAAGACCGTTTGTTGGTGAAGGTGGACGGACCAACAGCGGAACTCCCGCCATCGCTAATACGCTCCTACGGTCGGTAGGAGCAGCCGGCTTAAACGAATTGACCCGTGATGGTAGGGCTGAAATGCTAACTGCCTTTCAAGCGAAGCTGATCCAGGAGTTACATCGGTATCCAAACTGGGTACAGCTAAAGGTCGCCTTCCAGCGGTCAGAAAGTGTGCAGCAGTTCATCGCCGACCTTTTGGGCAAGGCTGAGAAAAAGGGCGTCCACGGTTCAGTGGCACGATTCCTTGTGGGAGCGGTACTCCGGTTAAGCTTTTCCGAATTCGTTGTCCTAAATCGGTCTGACTCGTTCTCCGACAATTCTTCGCAGGTGTCGGGCGATTTTCTGGTCGTGACTCCACCGACCTTCCAGCGGTGTTTCCGGCCTGCTATGGTGGCAGGAGTACCAGGAGGGAAGGGCCATGATCGAACCAGACTGGTCGCTGTGCGCCTGTCCAAATCCCGCGTGTGCCGCCTACGGCCAGC
>JBBRLG010000204.1:0-11793 GCA_038231495.1 Gemmatales bacterium
TCCGGGTGGCTTCGCCTGGGCTATCTCGAATGACGGTTCGTTTTCCGTAATCGTTCACCGCCACATTCTCCCCCGGCCTTGAAGCGGGGGGCGGATTGCAACCGATCATTGACGACGCCCTAGAGCGCCAAGTTTCCCCCGGCCTTGAAACTGGGGGCGGATTGAAACATCGATATTCCTTTTCCAGTAGCCAATGCACCTGCGCTGCCGCGGCGGCAACAGGTTTCCCCCGGCCTTGAAACTGGGGGCGGATTGAAACAACCAGAGGGATTGATTGATGCGATGCTTCCAGTGCCGGTTGACCGTTGCCGCGGCCTGGTGTTTGTTGTCCGCGCCGTCGGCCCCGGCCTATGTGGACCTGGCCCCGACGCTCGCCCGGATCGTCCGCGAATCCCAGACGATCTCCGTCGTCGAAGTGGACCGGTTTAGCCGGGACAAGGGCGTCGTCGTCCTCAAGAAAGTGCGCGATCTGAAGGGCGAAACGGGCACCGATCCTATCAAGCACGAGGTAATCCGGGCCAAGGAATCGGGCGTGGACCGGGCGATCCTGGAATGGGCCGAGCCGGGCTGTCGGGGCGTGGCTTTCGTAAATGGCAAGACCGTAATGGTTTGCCTGGGCGAAGATTGGTATCAGGCCCATGCGGCGGAGGACGGCTGGTGGCGGCTCGGCGCACCGCGCCCCGACTTGCCCCTGGCCTATTACGGTACCGTGTCGCGGTTGGCCGACGCGATCCCCCTGTTGCTCGCCGACAAGAACGCGGTTATTACGACCTTGACGCACGGTGCCGACCGCGAAGGCGCGAGCTTCGACCTGGCCCTGAACCGTGCTAGCTTGCCGGGACTGGTGCGGGTGCAACGACTGAGTGCCGGCCTGCGCATGCCGGACGTGGCTCTGGGCGTGGGGGCAAACCCCGCGTTCGTACTCGGCACCGGCAGGGCGGGTGCGGACGAAATCGCCGCGCTCGTTGAAAAACTCCAGGCGGCGGACGGCACGGCACGGGCCGAAACCGCGGCCGACCTCGGCTCGCTCGGCACGGCCGCCGCGGCCGCCGGCCCCGAATTGGTGAAGCTGCTCGACGACGACGTGCCGCGGGTCCGCATGGCGGCGGCCGCGGCCCTGCTGCGCATCAAGCCCAAGGACACGCAAGCCTTGGACATCTTGGCCAAGGGTTTTCAGAGCGAGAACGCCTCGACCCGCCGGCACGCCGCCCGCGCCGCGGGCTTGGCCGGGCCGGCCGGTGCACCCCTGGCCGGCAAATTGGCTGCGTTGTTGAAAGACCCGGACGTGCTGGTCCGGCGGGCGGCGTTGCAGGCCGTCGCGACGTTGGGTCCGGCCGCGGCCGAAGCGGTCGCCGCAGAGCGAGGGACGAGGGGCGAGGGGCGAGCCGAAGCCCTGTTGAAGAAGATCGTGGCCGGAACCGCCGGCAACGTGCCCGCCTGGGGTTACAACCTGCTGGCACGGTTTCCGGAAGAATCGTTGGCGGTTTTGACACCCGGCCTGGCGGCCAAGGACCTCGCGACGCGCGAGCGGGCGGCGGTGGCGCTGGGCTATATCGGCCGGCCCGCCGCGGCGGCGAAGCTGCAAGTGGCCCTGGCCCTCCAAACTGCGGGCGACGAGCGGGAGCAGCGCTTGCTAAAGTGGTGCTTGCGGCAGTTGGACTGAGGACCGGTTCCGCAACCATTCAGAGCCGCGCAGGTACTGCAAGGGGGGCAGCCATGATTCGAGGTCGGATAGTCGTCGCCGGCGTGCTGTTGGGTTTGGGGTTCGTGTTCCTGGCGACGCCGGCCCAGGCGTTGATTACCCGCTTGCTGCCGTTGAAGGAGTTGGTCGAGGAATCGCCGATCATCCTCACGGCAACCGTCGAGTCGGTGGACGCCGACAAGCCGTCCATGGTCCTGACGGTGGACGAACAGCTCAAAGGCAGGATGCCGTTCAAGAAAATGGTGGTCCTCCTCAAGGGCGACACGGAGGCGGCCAAGGGCAAGCAAACGCCGGACCTGCTCAAGCGCGTCGGGCCGAAATTGTCGCTCGTAATGCTGGCAAGCAAGCCCGACACGACCTACGTCGTTAACGCTTATACCAACGGCACCTGGTTCCAGATGATCGGCGTGAAGGACGAGGATTCCGACGCCGTGCATTGGAGCTTTACCCACCTGGAACCTTACCTGCGCCGCACTTACAAGGGTCCGACTGCCGATTTGCAAAAAGCAATCGCCGACTACCTGAGTGACAAGAAAAAGCTGCCCGAAGTCGATGCCAAGGAGAAGCCCGGCCTCGGCCCCGAGTTCGAGGCGGAGAAGAAAGAAACCAAGCCCGAAGACCTCACGCGAAACGAGAGCCGGTCGATCGTCGACCGGCCGCCCTTTCGCGGCACCGTGACGACAGGGCCGGTGTTCGGCGTCATCCCCGCGGTGCTGATCGGCGGCCCGCTGGCACTGCTGGCGATGCTCTTCCCGACCGTGTTCGGCGGTTGGAAACGCTGGCTTACCCTCCTCTCCGTCGCCTGCACTAATAGCACGCTGTATTCGCTGCAATACTGGTTCTCGAACGAACTGAGCGGCACCGTCTGGGGCCGGTCCTCTACCCTGTGGGTCGCGATGGCACTGGTGACGCTTGCCGGGACGGTGTGGGCGTTTCAGCGGCATTGCACGCGTGCGCTGGAAGGCGAAGCGCCGTTCCAGCCGAACGGCGTGGAGTTGATCGTTCTAAGCCTGGTCAGCGCGGTCGGCCTGGGTATCGTGGTCTACGCGAAATTCAATCGCCAATCGTTACTGTCCCCCGACTGGATGCCCATGCTGCCGTATTGCGTCAGCGCGTGGGGTGCCTTACTCTACGTCCTCTACGCCTACCTAATACCGCGCCGCCTACCCGCCCTGGCCACGGAAGCGGTCATGCTCGCGATCATGGCGTTCGCCACAATCGGCTTGATGACGGTAGGCCAACGCAGTGGGGGGGAGGTCGGTGGCCCCTCCGCGGCGGAAGTGCGGCCGCGCCTGGTCTGGACGTTCACCGCTCCGGGCAAAGGCGACATCGCCTCGACGCCGGTGGTCGTCGGCGAGCGCATTTACCTTGGGATCGCCCACCCCTTCGTTTACAATCCGTACGGGGCGCTCTACTGTCTGGACCGGGCGACCGGCAAAGAGGTGTGGCACTTCGACAACAAGAAGAAAATGCGCCAGGTCTACTCCACGCCCTGCCTGGTGGACGGCAAGCTGTACATCGGCGAGGGGTTTCACGAGGACAAGGACTGCAAGTTCTATTGCCTGAACGCCGACACGGGTGAATTGATCTGGGAGTTCGAGACGACCAGCCACACCGAATCCAGTCCGTGCGTCGTGAACGGTAAGGTATACTGCGGGGCCGGCGACGACGGCCTGTACTGCCTGGATGCGGCGACCGGCAACAAGCTCTGGAACTTTCCCGGCTACCACATCGACGCCAGCCCGGCCGTGTCGGGCAAATTCGTCTATGCCGGCGCGGGCGTTGGCGACCTCTACACCGAACCGGCCATTCTGTGCCTGAATGCCGAAACAGGTGCGCAGGAATGGCTAATCAAGACGAAGCTGCCGGTGTGGGGTTCGCCAACGGTTGTCGATGACCTCGTTTATTTTGGCGTCGGCAACGGCCGCTTGAACGAAAGCGCGGAGAAGAATCCCGCGGGCGAACTGTTGTGCGTCCGCGCCAAGGACGGTTCGCCGGCGTGGCGTTTCGAGGCGCAAGACAGCGTGTTGTGCAGGCCGACGGTGGACGCCTATCAAGTCTACTTCGGCTCGCGCGACCAGAAGGTTTATTGCACGAACCGCAAGACCGGCAAGCCGTGCTGGCACTACGACCTCGGCAGCCCGGTGGTTACGTCGCCGGCGCTGGTGCCGTGTCCGTGCAGTGACAGAACCTGGCGCATCGACGCCCTGGGGACCGGCGGCCAATTGGCGAGCCTCGACGCCGCTACCGGCCGCGTGGTGTGGACGCTTAATCTGATAGACGAAGCGTCGTCGCCCTTGGAACTGTTTTCGCCGCCGGTGCGCGACCCCACGCCGGACCCCGGGGGGTTGCGGCGCTTCTACGTCGGCGCGACGATCCTGGCCTCGGCCCGGACGGCGGTGCTATACTGCTACGAGGAAACAACCCCGACGGCCAAGGAATGACGACGCCTGCCGACCGCTTGCCGCGCGACCTGATCGATCGCCTGCTGCGCGACTCGTTGCGCCACCCCGCCCACCTGCGGTCGTTCTTGCGCCAGGCGGTGCCGCAGTTGGCCGAGGGTTTCGATTGCGACCGCGCCCAACTCCTCGAACGCAGTTTCCAAACGGAAGACTGGCGCGAGCGCGAGGCGGACCTGCCCTTCGAGATTCCCTACCAAAGCGGCGGCGAGGAGGTGCGAGCACTCGTATGCGTGCTGATCGAACACCAGAGCGACACCGACCCAATGCTGCCGTTACGCCTGTTGACCTTTGCCACGCTTTACTGGGATCGGCAGTGGCGTGCGTGGCAGAACTTGCCCGCGCCGCGTCGGCCCTTGCGTTTGAGTCCGGTGCTGCCAATCGTGTTTTATACCGGGCCAATTCCGTGGGGCAGCAACCGCCGCTTGACGGATCTGCTGGGCGAGCCGTTGGCGTTTCACGCTTTCGCGCCGCAATGGGAACCCCTATTCTGGAATTTGGCAGACCGGGACGCGGAAACGCTATTAAGCACGGGTGAAGAGTGGTTACAATTGTTGGGGTTACTACGGTCCGTGAGGGACGACAACCACCACGTTGAAACGGTATTGAGCGAGGGCGTGCGACGTTTGCAAGAGTTGGCGGCTCGCGACAAGGCACGCTACGACGAATTGTTGCGTATGATGCTGACGGTGGTGATGCACTACCGTCCGCGCGCCGAACATGCGAAATTATTCCAGATCGCGGTTGACGGTCAAGCGACTCTGGCGCGACAAGAGGAGGTCAGGACGATGGAACAGACCATTGCGGAATACCTCGTCGAAAAGGGGTGGAATCAAGGTCAATTTGAGGCGACCCGCAAATTTTTGCGAATGGTCCTTGAAAATAAATTCGGCGCTCTGTCGGATTCGCTGGTCGCCCGAATCAACGCAGTGTCCGCCCTCGACCAGATGGAGCAACTAGTTCAACAAGCCCTCGATTTGAAAAAGTTGGAAGATTTGTCGTTGTAACCAATCGAAATTTAACGGCGTTGTCCACTCCAGGAACACGCCGGCTTGCGAATTGTTACCCGCAATGGACGGACGGTTAACCCCACGGGAAGGTAGGACAAATGGCACAAACGATGGCAGAATCCCTCATGGCCCAGGGGTGGAAGGAAGGCTTGAGCCAGGGAAAAACGACCGGCGAATTGAAGACCGCCCGCGAGTTCTTACGCATCGCCCTGGAAACGAAGTTCGGCGCGGTGCCCGAACAACTCCTGACGCAAATCAATTCCGTTACCGACATGGACAAGTTGCGCCAGCTGTTCCGGCAGGCGTTGGAGCTTGCGAAGCTGGAAGATTGTCACTTCTAACCGGGCCCCCCGTTCCGCCACGTCCGCCAACCTGCCCGGGAAAGAAGCCAGCGCCAATGAGCGACTTGCTCACCTTCGATCAGATTCGGCCCGACGACGTGGAGACGGTCGGCGGCAAAGGCTTGAGTCTGGGATTAATGGCCACGGCGGGCTTGCCGGTGCCGCCGGGATTCTGCGTCACCAGTGAGGCGTTTCGCCGCTGGCGCGGGCAAGCACTCACCAATCACCACGAACTCGGCCAACAAATCCAGTCCGCCTACCGCGAACTCGGCGCGGGCCTGGTCGCCGTGCGTTCGTCCGCCACGGCGGAGGACGGGGCCGTCACCAGCTTCGCGGGGCAGCAAGAAACCTTCCTCGGCGTCAGCGGCGAAAGCGCGGTGTGTGACGCCGTCGGCCGCTGTTGGGAGTCGCTCGATTCGGAACGGGCCACGGCCTACCGACGGCACCAGGGCGTCGGCGACGCGGGCGTGGCGATGGCCGTCGTCGTCCAGCGGCTCGTCGCGGCGGAGGTCGCCGGCGTGCTGTTCACACGCGACCCGATGGACCCCGACGGCGACCGCATGTTGATCGAGGCGTCGTGGGGGCTGGGCGAAAGCGTCGTCTCCGGCCGCGTCACGCCGGACCGCTTCGCCGTGGATAGGCAAACCGGCCGCGTCATCGACCGCCACGTCTCCGTAAAAACGGTGCAAGTTACCGCGGCAGGCACTTGTCCCGTTCCGGCCGACAAGCAAGCGGTCGCGTGTTTGGACGACAACCAGCTTCTGCAACTGGCGGAACTGGGCCGGCGCGTCGAGGCGTTCTACGGCTCGGCACGCGACGTGGAATGGGCCTGGGCAGACGGCCGTTTCTGGCTGTTGCAAGCCCGGCCGATCACCACGGCGGACGCCGGCGAGCGCGAGCGCGTGCGCCGCGAGGAGATCGCCGCCCTGGCCGCCAAGGCCGACCCGCGCGGCACCGTTTGGAGCCGCTTCAACCTGTCCGAAATTTTGGCCGAGCCGATGCCGATGACGTGGGCCGTCGTCAAGCGGTTCATGTCCGGCCGGGGCGGTTTCGGCCTGATGTTCCGCGACCTCGGCTACGACCCCGACCCGTCGCTGGACGACGACGGCGTCTTCGATTTGGTGTGCGGCCGACCCTACTGCAACCTCAGCCGCGAGCCGCGCCTGCACTACAAGGAACTGCCTTTCGAGCATCCGTTCGCCGTGCTGAAGAAGGCACCGCACAAGGCGCTTTACCCGACGCCGGTCATCAACCACGCCCGGCTCGGCTGGCGCTTCTGGCTGTTCATGCCCGTGACGCTGCCGCTCATGACGCTGAAATTTATGAAGGCGGACCTGCGCCGGCAGGAGGTTGCCCGGACGTTCGCGGCACGGTTTCGCGACGAAACCGTACCCGCCTTCTTGCGCGCCGCGGAAACGGGCGCGCAGGAAGACCTGGGCCAGCTCGACGCCGACGCCCTTTTGCAACGGCTGGAACATTGGATTCAGCGCACCCTGTACGACTTCGCGCGCGAAAGCCTCAAGCCGACGGCACTGGCCGCGTTTGCAATGGCGAGCCTCGAACAGCGCTTCGTAAAAATGGTCGGTCCGGAGAAGGCCCAGCAACAGGTGCGCGACCTCATCATGGGCGTCAGCGCCGATCCGCAAACGGACCTCGCCCACGGCATGCGCGACCTGGCCGCCGGCCGCCTGGACCGGACTGCGTTTCTCCAGCGGTTCGGCCACCGCGGCAGTCAGGAGATGGAACTCGCCAACCCGCGCTGGTCCGAGTTGGCCGACAGCGGCGCCTGGCTGCCAACGGAGGCTGCGGTCGCTACGCAAAAAGTGCCTGAGGCGTCCGCCTGGGAGCGCGTCGTCGCCGAAGTGCGCATGGTGCCGGCGCTGCAAAAAATGTTGAAGAGCGATCTGGACACGCTGCACCAATTCTTGGGCCTGCGCGAGACGGCGAAGCATTATCTGCTCAAGGGTTACGCCCTGATTCGCCGCATCCTCGTCGAGTTGGACGGGCGTTATCGCCTCAACGGCGGCGTCTTCTTTCTGACGCCGGACGAATTGCCACGGCTTGTAAAAGGTGAAGACCTGACTGCCCTGATCGCCGAGCGCCGCCGCCGTCGGACCATCGTGCTGACGCTGGAAGTGCCGCAAGTCCTGTTTAGCGACGACCTCGAAGCCATCGGCCGCGCGGTCGTCGTCGAAGGGGCCGACACGTTGCAAGGGGTGCCGCTCTCCGCCGGCGTCGCGGAGGCTCCCGCCCTCGTGCTGGAACAGCCTCTGACGGCGAACCTGCCGCACGAGCCGTACATCCTCGTCTGCCCCTCGACCGACCCGGCCTGGGTGCCGTTGTTCGTCAAGGCGAAGGGCCTGGTCATGGAAACCGGCGGCGTGTTGTCGCACGGCGCGATCGTGGCCCGCGAGTTCGGCTTGCCCGCCGTGGCCGGGTTGTCCGCCGTCCAGCGGCGGCTCAAGACGGGCCAGCGGTTGCGCGTCGACGGCGGCAGCGGCACCGTTACCGTGCTCGATTGAATCAGCTGACCCACTCGAGTGCGCGGAGTGCCTCGTGAAGGTCGTCTTGCAGCTGCCGCGCTCGTTTTTGTTGCTCCTCCCCCTTCCACGGCGTGCCATCGCGTAAACTACTTTCCGTCTGCTCCAGCAATTTCGCCCACTCGAGGCGGGAATCGCGCGCTACCTTCCTTACGATTTCCAACTCTTCATCTTTGAAAGGGCCGGCCTGGTCGAGATCTTTGGCCAGCCCGCTCATTTTCCGACGCAGCGCTTCGACCTCTTTCAGCCGCGCGTCCACGACCTTTTGCACGCGCTCTATTGGCGGTTTGAGGGCTTCCGCTCGCGCCGAATCCCATATACCCGGACCCGTCATCCCATTACTGGTTTGAATGAGTTGATCCAAAAACTCCTTTTTGAACGGGGTCCGTTCACCCTGCACCGCCGGTTTGATTTCCGGGTCGTTGTCGGCCGGTTTCGGCCTGTCGTCCTTGACCTTGGCTTCCTTCACGAATTGGCGCTGTTTGGTCAATGCGGCCTCGTCTTCGGGCTTCCAGTTCTTGCCTTCGCGCAGACAATGCTCCGCCAGCTCGAATAATTTCGAATGGGCCGCGATCGCCTCGCGGTCCGCGCTTTGCTGCTCCTGGGCCGGCGGTTGGTAATACGGACCGGCCTGGTTCACGACGGCAAGGAACTCCGACCATTGCTGACGCTCCTGGCCCAGGTACGCCAACGCCTTTTCGACCTCGGCTTTCTTCGCCTCCTCGCGCCGGGCCGGTTCCATGTCCAAAAGGGTTCCGACGCGGTCCTGGAACTCTCTCTGCTCCTCCGCCTTCATCTTGGTGTGAATGCGGTTCTCGAAGCGCTTCTTGTAATCGAGGATTTCCACGTCTTCCCACTCCGTGTCACTGACGTGGAGCCGCACGACCACCAAGTTGAGCGTGAACTCGTCCCGGCAGCGGCGCATGCGTTGGATTTCAAGCAAGCCCAGGCAAGGCAAAGGGAGCAAGGCGACTGCCGCCACCCAGCGCCACGGACTTGGCGCGAACCGCTGGTAATGAAGGATCAAGGCCGTCAGCGCGCCACCGACGGCACCGCCGAAATGGCCCCACCCACTGATGCCGGGGAAAAAGCTAATGAAGACGATCAACGCCCCCTGGATCAGGATGTTGTTGCGCCACCGCTCCGCCTGGGACGTTGGCAGGTACTTGCCGTTGAGCCAAACCCAGATCGCCTCGGCGGCGAGAATTCCGCAGAGTGCGGTCGACGCGCCGGCAAGGGGGCCTGTGAGCCATTCGGGCGCGTCCTTGTCGGTCAATTTCACGATCGGCGTGTGATGCGCCAACCCGACACAACTGCCCACGAATCCCGAAATCAGGTAGATCAAGAGGAAACGCACCCGCCCCCACATCCGCTCGACGAAACCGCCCGCCGCGTAGAGCATGTACATGTTCATGAACAGGTGCAGCACGCCGAAATGCACGAAGCAGGCCGTCGCGGCTCGCCACCACTCGCCCGTCAGCCACGACTCCGCGGTGGTGCTCCCGCTCTTTGCCAGGACCTCGACAAACGGCCGATACTGGGCCGCCTTGTCGGGCATGCCGGTCAAAAACGCCTGGACGATCTTCTCCGACGACGCCAAATAAATACCGTAAGCGAAGACGACCAGGTTCAGCGCGAGTAGGGTCCGACTAATGTAGGGCGTCGCATTCCGCCGCAGGGTCTCGCGTACGATGCCGCCGCGGTCCCCGTCGGTCACCGGCGTGCCCTGCCGCAGGCGCTCCAGTGCTTCGGGGTCGCGGAGGAGCTGCACGCCGTGAGCGCTGAGTACCAGGCCCGGCCCCGTTTCGGCAGTGCCGGTCGTTCGTTCCAAAAGGCCGTCGAGCAATAGGTGTTCGATGTCGAGCGACAAATCCTCCTTCGACGTGCCGGATTGGCGGGCGAAGGCGCGCGGATACCACGGCTGCGGCGCGGCTTGCTGGCAGTAGCGCAACACCTGCTCCAACGGACTCATTTCGGTCTCGTTCATGCGGCACCTGCTCCAGCCGGTTCGAGTCGTCCTGTCGTCTTATTCGAGGGGCGTAGTCTTCCATTATCGGGAAGCGGCTGGGGAAAGCGAATTCTAGTGCGGGATCAAGGGAGCGGTTTTCGTATCCTTGGGAGTGCCGGCCGTTCTTTGGAGGGCGGCGGCTCGACGCCGCTTTCTTTCGTCGTCGGGGCCTTGGCCTTCCTGTGCCGATTTCTGTGGTCCCCGGCCTGAGACCGGGAACTGTCCGGCCCAGCGTTGCGTCTCATTGACCGGCAGACCGTCTCTGCCGACCGCTGTCGCATCTTCCTTTCTGTGAGGTACTGCCATGAAAACGCTGCTGGGGGTCGCCGCCGCCTTCCTGTGCCTGACCGTGTCCGTGCAGGCCGCCGACGTGGATGGATTGGTGAAACAGTTGAAGGACAAGGATCCCGACCTCCGCCGCAAGGCCGCCAAGGAACTGGCCGACGCCGGCGCCGACGCCAAGCCCGCCGTTGACGTGCTGGTCGCCGCCCTGAAGGACAACGACCTCTTCGTGCGCCGCTTTTCGGCCCAGGCGCTAGGCGCGATCGGCACCGACGCCAAGTCCGCGATGCCCGCGTTGCAGAAGGTCGTCAAGGACGCCAGGGAGAAAAAGGAAGTCCAGGAAGCCGCCGTCCTCGCGATCGGCAAGATGGGCAAAGGCGCGCTCGACTTCCTGGGTGCCGTGGTGAAGGACCCGGACTACGACATTTTGCTCCGCCGTCGGGCCGCGGAGTCGCTGGGCAACATGGGCGCCGACGCCAAGGACGCGGTGCCGGCCCTGATGGACGCGCTGAAGGGCGTCGCCCCCAAGGGCAAGAAGATGGACAAGGACGGCGACATCCGCCTGGAAGCCGCCGACGCCCTGGGCAACATCGCGACCGCCGACGACAAGGACGTGGTGGATGCCCTCAAGTCGATCAACGGGGAGAAGGGTGCCAAGAAGAACAAGACCCTGTTCGACACGATCAACGGTGCGGTTAAGAAAATCGAGGCGCGGAAGTGAATCAGAGCCGTGACATTGAAAAAGACACCGGCCGGCGAGGTGAACGACCGCCACTGCCTCGAAGCGGTCGCCAATGCGACTGGCACCGAGAGGTCATGCAAATCCTTTGTCCGCACGCGTGGAATGCTGCCGAGTACGGCTCTGTCGATGGATGCTTACCGATGTAAGCCTCGCCAATCACAATTGGCGAGGGTGACCCCCTCCAAGTCGCTATCGCTTTGTAAAGTGTTAGCGCAACACCTTTGCCGATCAGCTCTTACGCATCCATGACAGGCCCCAATCGACCCTCGCCAATCTCGACCCACGCCAACCTAGCCAGCGCCCTTACGCTTAGAATTCCCCTTCCACAGCACCGGGTAAGATCAAGCGGTACCGAGGACCATTTTTGGTCTGGTACGCTCGAACCTCGACCCGTAGCTTAACGATTTCACCAATGGCGTACGGATCAAAGCTCGTCAAAGGGGACGAAGCTCGTCAAAGGGGACGGGCACGTTTTCTATTGCTCGTGAAAGGGGACGGGCACGTTTTCTATTGAAGAAATCACCAAAACAAAGGAAAACAAACATGCCCGTCCCCTTTGCTTCGTCGTGCCCGTCCCCTTTGCTTCGTCGGCGGCTGGTCCGGCGCGCCGGACGGGAGCGTAACGGAGACGGTCATGGAGAACTCCTCCTAAAGGACGGAGACGCCTGTTCCGTATCTTTATGTATAGTAGCGGTTCGGCAGCTGTCAA
>JBBRLG010000205.1:0-11786 GCA_038231495.1 Gemmatales bacterium
CCTTCATGGTCCTGCTGTTCGATCGCGACAACTGGCCGCCGCACCGCCCCTGGGTGATCTTCGTGACGACGGCGGTCATCGCGGCAAACGGCACTTACTTGGGCTTCGCTTACACGGACGGGCGACCAGGTTGGCCCGGCGGCGGCAGTCTGCCCGGCTTCACGTTCGGCGTCCTCGGCGGTCTCATCATCCTCTTCGAGTTCCTCCTGTGGTTTCGCAAAAAGGTCCGCGTGTGGCGGATCGGCCGGGCACAAACCTGGATGCGCGCCCACATCTGGCTCGGCCTACTCTGCGTGCCGCTCCTCGTCTACCACAGCGGCTTTCGCCTGGGCGGCGTGTTAAGCACGGCCCTCATGGTGCTGCTTTTTCTCGCGATCGCCAGCGGCGTCTGGGGGTTCGTGGTGCAGCAGTTCCTGCCCAAGCGCATGTTAGAAAACGTCCCCGCGGAAACGATCTATTCGCAGATCGACCGACTTGCCGGCCAGCTGGCCGCCGAGGGTCGGCAACTGGTCCGCGCCACCTGCGGCCCGGCACCCGGTGACGAAGAGCGGGCGGCCGACGGCACCGGCGCCGAGCACGAGCACGCCCCGTTCCTGGTGATCGGCGCGGTGCGGACCGTGGGCAAAGTCCAGGGCAAGACGCTGGAAACGCGCGCGCCGGCGCCGCCGGTCGCCGGGGCCGAACTGCTGCGGACGTTCTTCGTGGACGCCGTCGCTCCCTTTCTGCGCGGGGCCGCCCGCGGCGAGGCGTCCTTGCGTCAGCGCGAGCGCGCCGCGCACACGTTCGCGGAACTCAAGACCCGGCTGCCCCCCGCGGCGCACCCGGCCGTCGATACATTGGAAAGCTTGTGCGACCAGCGCCGGCAGTGGGACAGCCAGGCCCGCTTGCACTTCTGGCTGCACAACTGGCTGTGGGTGCATTTCCCCCTGTCAGTCGCCCTGGTCGTGCTCATGTTCGTCCACGTTTGGGTGGCCCTGAAATACTGGTAGCCTTTGAGGTCAGTATGCCCCCTCCCGAAACCGGCAGGCAGCGAGCGGCCCGCATCCCCCTCGACTACTACAAGCACACCACCCCCCTCGACCGCGGGCGCGGCTGGCGGGCATTGGCGCTCGCGGCGTTGTTGACGTTGGGCGCGGCGGCCACCGGTTGGTTCGCCGGCAGCCAAGGTCAGGGCTATTACTCGCGCGGCCCCGTGGCCGCCGTCCACGCGACCTGGGAGGACAACTGCACGGCCTGCCACACGCCTTTCACGCCCATTACCGGCGAGGCGTGGCCGGGGCGGTTCATCGGCGACGTTCACGAGCTGAACCAGAAGTGCGAAACCTGTCATGCGGGCACCGTTCACCACGTCAATCAGAACCAGGAATTGGCCTGCGCCAGCTGCCACCACGACCACCGCGGCCGTGACGCCTCGCTGGTCCGGGTCGCCGACGCCGACTGCCTGCGCTGCCATCGGGAGATTGCCAAGTTTACCAAGGACGGCGAGCACCTGCCCGCCAATGTGACGGGCTTCCTGGCCGACCAGCACCCGCCTTTCCAGATGGGTGCCCGCGCGCCAGACCCGACCTACCGCGGCAAAATCACGTTCAGCCACCAGTTGCACCTGTCTCCGGGTATCGCAATCAAAGACGGCAAAAACCCCACGAAGGTCTCGGACATCGCCGACCCTGCGGAGCGCGAGCGTTACCGGGGCGCGGGACCGGACGACGACCGCGTGCAGCTCGATTGCGCGTCCTGCCATCAATTGGACCGCGACGGCCGCAAGCCGGCCCGGAGCGCCGGTGCCAACCTGTTGCCGGTTTCCTACGCCGACCATTGCAAGACGTGTCACCCGCTGGGTTTTGACGACTCCCAACCGCACCTGAACGTCCCACACCGCATGCAGCCGCCGGAATTGCACTTATTCCTATCGGGCTTGTATCTCAACCGGCTCCCGGCAGCGGCCCCGGATGCGACGGAGCGCCAACCCCCGCCGCGCATCCGCCCGGACCATCCGCGGGCCGACGACGCCGACGCGCTGGCGCGGCGCGTGCAGGTCCTCGAACGGGTCAAGCGCGCGGAATCCGCCCTCTATTACGGCGGAAAGGGTTGTGGCCTCTGCCACCAGTACCTGCAAGACGTGCCAGGCGACGACCCGCTGGCCGCACCGCGGTCGGTGCTGCCGTCACCCGTGGAAGGCGTGTGGTTGACAAGGGCCAAGTTCAATCACGTCGCGCACCGGGCGGTCAATTGCAAGGAGTGCCACGCCCGTGCCTATCCGGATGCGGCGAATGTCTCCCGGTTGAAGGACGAAATCGTTACCGCATCGGGGCCGGGGGGGAAGCTGTCCGGCCTGCGGCTGTGCCAGGAGTGTCACGCCCCGGCGACGGTGCGCGACGGGCAGCCGCACGGCGGGGCGCGGTACGACTGCGTTGAATGCCACCGCTACCACAACGGCGACCACGCACTCGGCGGCCTTGGCGCGAAGGAGCGCGGCGCCCGCCAGCCGGGGGGCATCGCCGAGTTCCTGTCGGGCGGCCGCCCCGGCGGCGCGAAGTCTCCGTAATTGCGAGTACCGCGATGATCGTCCAAGCCTTGCACGAGATTCAGCACCGTTGCCGTTACCTGCCGGAAGCGGAATTGCGCGCCCTGGCGCAAACGCTCGCCGTGCCGCTGCACCGCGTGTACGAGGTGGCTAGCTTCTACCCCCACTACCGCCTGGCGCCGCCCGCAACGGTGGAAGTCAAGGTGTGCCGGGACATGGCCTGCCACCTGCGCGGGTCGGCCCCGCTGCGCCGCGCCCTGACTGCCCAGGCCAACGAGATCGGCGGCGCGCCCCCGCAGGTGGCGGTCGGCGGCGTCTCCTGCCTGGGCCAGTGCGACCGGGCACCGGCCGTGGCGATCAACGACCAGGTGTACCGCGGCAAGACTGAAGCCGAGCTGCGCGCCCTGGTCAGGCTGGCCGCGGCCAACGAACCGCTGCCGCCCCAGCACGCGGACCGGGCACCCCTGGGTTGGAAGATCGACCCCTACGACGGCAAGCCGCGCTACGAAGCGCTGCGGCGGTTCATCGAGGGCCGTGACGCCGACGGCATTATCAACGCGCTCAAGGCCGCCGACCTGCGCGGCATGGGCGGCGCCGGCTTCCGCACGCACTTGAAATGGTCGGCAGTCCGCGCCGCGCCCGGCAACGTCAAGTACGTCGTCTGCAACGCCGACGAAAGCGAGCCGGGCACGTTCAAGGACCGCGAGCTGTTGCGGCGCACGCCCTACCTTGCGATCGAGGGAATTGTCCTGGCGGGGCTGGTAACAGGGGCCACAAAGGGGTACGTCTACGTCCGCCACGAATACGAGCAGGAGATCGAGGTGTTGCGGGCCGCACTGGCCGAAGCAGAAGCGCAAGGGGTCTGCGGTGCCAACGTCCTCGGCTCGGGCAGTGCCTTCTCGGTGGAAATCTTCGTCAGCCCCGGCGGCTACATCCAGGGCGAGGAGACCGCGCTGCTGGAAGCAATGGAGGACCGCCGTGGGGAGCCGCGGAACAAACCTCCGTTCCCGACTCTCAGCGGGCTATTCGGCAAGCCGACCGTCATCAACAACGTCGAAACCCTGGCCTGGGTGCCGGGCATCGTCCTGCGCGGCGGCGAATGGTACAGCAAGCAGGGCGTCAACGGGGCCGCCGGCCTGCGCTTCGTCTCGATCAGCGGCGACGTGAATGCCCCCGGCGTGTACGAAGTGCCGTTCGGACAGACCGTGCGCGAACTCATCTTCCAAACGGCCGGCGGCATGCGGGACGGGCAGCAACTCAAGGCCATTGCCTCGTCCGGGCCGTCGGGCGGTTTCATCCCGGCCCGGATCGCCCGCGCGTTGCTGCCCGAAAAATTCGCCAAAGAGCGCCTGACCCCCGACGCCACGGCGTACGATGTCCTGGACCTGCCGCTGGACCTGAACACGGTCGCCGCGCTGGGTGGCATGCTCGGGGCGGCGTTCGTGGTCTACGGCGACCGCGCCGACATGGTGGAACACGCCCTGAACTGCGTCGAATTTTACCGCAACGAGTCGTGCGGCAAGTGCGTCCCCTGTCGCATGGGTTCGGAGAAGCTGGTCGAGTTGCTCGTCGATCTCCGGGCCGGGAAGTTGCAGCGGACGGAGTTGGCCGTGGTCGGCGAACTGGCCGAGGCAATGCAGATTACGTCGATCTGCGGACTCGGCCAGGTGGCCCCCAACCCGATTACTTCGGTGCTCAAGTATTTCCCGGAAGAACTCGACAAATACCTGGCGGGCGAGCGCTCCCCCGCCCCTAGCGGAACGCCTCTGCGAGGAACACGCACATGAACGGCCCCGACGATCTCGTCCAGACTACCATCGACGGCCAGCTGCTCACCCTGCCGCGGGCGATGGCCGAACTCGCCCAACTGCCAGCCCTCGCATTGACCATCGACGGTACGAAGGTCGAGGTGCCGCGGGTGTCGATTAGCTTCGACCCCAAGGGCAAGGTGGTGCCGCGCGTCACGACGATTTACGACGCCGCCGTCACGGTTGGCGTCAAAATTCCGATCCTTTGTCACCGGGAATACATGAACCCCGTGGCCGTGTGCCGGGTCTGCTCGGTCCAGGTCGGCTACGAAAACCGGCCCGCCGAGTGGCGGCTGGCACCCGCCTGTTACCGGCCCGCCGAGGCGGGGATGGTCGTCGCCACGCACCACACCAACGACCGCGTGCGCTCCGCGGTCAAGGTGCTGACCGAGCTGCTGATGACCGACCACCCCACCCCGTGCGCCAAGCACGCGGCGCACGGCGACTGCGAGCTGGAGGTCCTGGCCGCGGACCTGGCCGTGCCGGCACCGCGACTGCCGCGGGCACCCGCGCGCCGCCCGTTGGATACCACGTCGCTGGTCATCGCCGTCGATCACAACGCTTGCATCCTGTGCGACCGCTGCATCCGCGGTTGCAACGACATCCGCGACAACCAGGTCATCGGCCGCATGGGTAAGGGCTACCAGGCCCGCATCGCCTTCGACCTGAACAAGCCCATGGGCGACTCTAGCTGCGTGGCCTGCGGCGAGTGCATGGTCTCCTGTCCCACGGGTGCCCTGACCAGCCGCACGCCCGTGGACACCAAATGGAAGGAGGAGAAAACGGCACACGAGCCGCTGTCCGCCGACGCCCTGGCCGCCCACCCGCTGTTCGCCGGCGTGGCCCACCCCTTCTTGCGCTGGAACGAGAGTGCGGTCGTGCGCCGCCATTTCAAGAAGGGCGAGGTCATCTGCCGCGAGGGCGATTTCGGCTCGACTGCCTTCTACATCGAGCACGGCAAAGTCAGCATCTTCATCAAAGCGCCGTTCAAGCACGTCAAGGTGCGCAAGGACCGCGGGGCGGGGGACAAGGTCAACTGGGGGCCGCTCGGCCTGATCCGCCGTTTCACCACCAGCCTGGTCAAGCGCGACGAGGACCAGCGCGGCGAAGAGAGCGAGGCGCGCTACCTCGCCATCGACGCCCCGGTCGCGCTGGCCTACGACGACCCGGTCGCCGAACTGGACGCGGGCGAGATTTTCGGCGAGATGACGTGCATGAGCTTCTACCCGCGCTCGGCGACGGTGCAGGCGACCCAGGACTGCACGGTGCTGGAAATCTTGCGCAACGTGCTGTACATCCTGCAACGGAGCAAGGCGTCGCGCGCCCAACTCGAGGAGAAGTACCGTCGCCGTGCGATCGCCAACCACCTGCGGACCGTGCCGATTTTCGCCAGCCTACTGAAAAACGAAGCCCAGTTCCGCGCGTTCGTGGATTACCTACGCGACCGGGTGGATTTGCTCCGGGTAAACCCCGGCGACGTGATCTTCCGCCAGGGCGACCCGGCGGACAGCCTGTACCTGGTGCGCATCGGGTTCGTGAAGGTCACGCAGTCGCAGCCGGGCGGCCAGCACGTCCTGGCCTATGTGGGACCGGGCAAGTATTTCGGCGAGATCGGCCTGATGGCGCACCTGCCCGAGCTGCAAGGTCTGGCACCGCCGGGGGTCCGCAGCGCGACGTGCAGCGCGCTGGACCACGTCGACCTGGTGCGCGTGAAGGCGGCGGATTTCCAGCACATCCTGGAGCGTTTCCCCGGCGTGCGCGAACACCTGGCCGGCGTCGCCGTCGAAACCCTGAAGCAGGACGAGACGGCCCGGCGGCAAGTCGAGGCCAACCCCCTGGGCGACTTCCTGGGCCAGGGGCTGATGAACGCGCAGAGCCTGTTGGTGCTGGACCTGGAGCGCTGCACGCGCTGCGACGAGTGTACCAAGGCGTGTGCCGACTCCCACGGCGGCGTGACGCGGCTGATCCGCGAGGGGCTGCGTTTCGACAAGTACCTGGTGACGACTTCGTGCCGGTCGTGCCTGGACCCGTACTGCATGGTGGGTTGCCCGGTCGGCTCGATCCGCCGCCGCAACTCGCGCGAGATCATCATCGAGGACTGGTGCATCGGCTGCGGCAAGTGTGCCGAGAACTGCCCGTACGGCAACATCAACATGCACCCGTTCAAGACGGACGAACTGGCCCCCGACCCGGCGAACCCCGCGCGCATGCTGCCGGTGGTGCGGCAAAAGGCGACGACTTGCGACCTATGTTACGAGTTGGACGGCCAGCCGAGTTGCGTGTACGCCTGCCCGCACGACGCCGCCCACCGCATGTCGGGGAAGACGCTGTTGAGCCGGGTGCAGCAGGGTCGGTCCGGCGAAACGCGGCAGGATTACGAGGCGCCGGCCGCGGCCGAGGGGGCGTTGCGGCCGCAGGGGTGAGCGGTCGTTGCCTGGGCAGCGGTTTTCTTTTCCCGCGCCTTGGTGAGCGGAGTCGCGTCAGCGCCCCGAGTGCGCCCGAACCGACTACTCGGGGCGCTTACGCGACCCCGCTCGCCCACGCGGCGATGGTCGGCTTTATGCGCTCCAGTTCCCTTGCGAGCGCGTCCACCAAAGTCGCTGCGCCGGCCACCGTGTTTTCGATGCCGAGGATTTGCAGTCGGTCCGCCAACTCCGCGGCCGCCGGCGCGCCGAAGTGGCCGACACTGCCCTTGAGCGTGTGGGCGTTGAGGCGCAGCTTGCGGGCGTCGCCCGCGGCGACGGCTTCGTACAGACCCGCCAACACTTTTGGATAGTCTGTCAAGAAAATCGCCGCGACTTCGCGCAACAGATCTTTGTCCCCGCCCACGCAAACCAGCGCTTGTTGCAGGTCCAGATCGACCGGAGTTGTTGCCGTGGGCACTGCTTCCGGCCGGGCAAGCGGGCCGCGGGGAATGCCGCCGCGGTACCGCTCCACGGCCGCGCGGAGTTCGCGCGCCTGGATGGGCTTGGGAACGTAGTCGTCCATGCCCGCTTCCAGGCAACGCTCGCGGTCGCCCTTCATCGCGTGGGCCGTCATGGCAATAATCGGGACGTGGCCGCCTGCCGTCCGCTCCTTCTCGCGGATGGTGCGGGCCGCTTCCAGGCCGTCCATCTCCGGCATCGACACGTCCATCAACACCAGGTCGAACGCATTTTGTCCCCACGCCTCGACCGCCTCCCGGCCGTTGCCGACGACTGCGACCGCGTGCCCTTCTTTTTCCAGCAGGCGCGTGGCGAGCCGCTGATTGACGGCGTTGTCCTCCGCCAGCAAAATCTTTAGCCCGCCAAGACCCGCCGCCGGAGCAACGACCGCCGCCGCGCCCGCTTCCGGGGCGACGTGCAGGGCCGTCAGGATGGCGTCGAGCAATTCCGACTGCTTGAGGGGTTTGGTCAGGTAGTTGCTGACGCCCAACTCCTGGCAGCGCACCGCGTCGCCGGTCCGGCCCGCCGACGACAGCATGAGCAATACCGTCGCGCCGAGTTCGGGGTGCGTCTTGATCCAGTTGGCCAACTCGAAGCCGTCCATGCCCGGCATCATGACGTCGAGCAGGACAATGGGGTAGGGTTCGCCCACCGCAATTGCCTGAAGCATGAACGCCATCGCCTGGTTGGCGCCGGGCACGAGGGTCGGCCTCATGCCCCAGAACGCCAGCGTTTCCTGCAAGATACGGCGGTTGGTGGCGTTGTCGTCCACGACGAGCACCGGCAGGCCGCGCAGCGTTGCCGGCGGCAGCTGCGGGCGTGCCGTCACCGGTCCCGTCGCGTGGCCGAAACGCGCCGTCATGCGGAACGTGCTGCCCCGACCCGGTTCACTCTCGACTTCGAGCCGGCCGCCCATCATCTGTGCCAGCAACGACGAGATCGCCAGGCCCAGACCCGTGCCGCCGTACTTGCGCGTCGTGGAGGCGTCGGCCTGGGAGAACGCGGCGAAAATCAAATCCTGCTTTTCGGGCGGGATGCCGATGCCGGTGTCGCGCACCGCGAACCGCAAACAAACGTCATCCTCGGTGCCCGCTGCCGCCGCCACGTCTACGACGATCTCGCCCTTCTCGGTGAACTTGATGGCGTTGCCGACGAGGTTGAGGATCACCTGCCGCAGCCGGCCCGGGTCGCCAGCCAACCCGTCCGGCAGGTCCGGCGGAATGTGGCAGGCCAGCTCCAGGTTTTTCTGTTGCGCCCGCAGGGCCAGCGACTTCATCGTGTCGCCCAGCGTGTCGCGCAGGCTGAAATCGATGCACTCCAACTCCAGCTTGCGCGCCTCGATCTTGGAGAAATCGAGGATGTCGTTGATGACCGCGAGCAGCGCGTCCGCGGACGACTTGACCATCGTCAGGTACTCGCGCTGCTCGCGACTGAGGTTGGTTTCCAGGGCCAGTTCCGTCATGCCGAGGATGCCGTTCATGGGCGTGCGGATTTCGTGGCTCATGTTCGCCAAAAACTCGCTCTTGGCCTGGTTGGCCGCCTCCGCCGCCTCCTTCGTCTTGTTCAACTCCTCCTCGGTGCGTTTGCGCAAGGTAATGTCGTGGCAAACGACAACACCGCCGCGCAGGGTGCCGTGCTCGTCGCGCAAGGGCCGGCCGTTGACGACCACCCAGGCACCGTCGGGCTTCTTGACGGTACGCACAAACAGCTCGACGTTGTTTACGATCTCGCCGTGGATGGAGCGGATCAACGGCAACTCCTCGCCGCGAAAGGGTGTCCGCTGGTCGGGGTAGAAAAGGCCGTAGTGCTCGGACCACTGGTCCGACCGGGCGTCGGTGGAGCCGGTCCCGAAAATGTTTTCCGCGGCCGGGTTGAAGATCAGGAACTTCTCGTCTAGGTCCGCGACGACGACGCCGTCGCTCATCTGGTCGAGGATCGACTGCAAAACCTGCGTCTGTTGCCGAAGGGCTTCTTCCGAGTGGGCCAGCGCCTGCGCGCGGGCCTCGGCGGTGCGGCTGCGTTCGCGCACGCGCTGCTCCAACGATTCGTTGATCGACTGCAGCTCCGCCTCGGTCCGCTGGTAGAGCCGAAAGACGTAAGCCAGGACGATCAGGTAAGCGCCCAGGCGCAGGAAGTGCCACCACCACCAGTCGGCGTCCCACACGTGCGAGAACAGGAACATCAGGCCGACCATTCCGAACAGGAGGCAGGACGTGGCGAAGAACAGTTCCGCGGTTTGGCCGTTGCGCCGGTAGCGGAGGAGAAAACAGATCCAGACCGAGGCGAAAACAAACCCGCTGGCGACGTGAATGCCCTTGGCGATCGGGGAATAGATCCCGTTGGCCAGCATCGACGGCAGGCTTGCCTCGAAAACGACCGACAGGACGCCGAAGACGGTGGAGACGGTCAAGACCAGCAGCGGCAGCACCGTTGCCCTGCGCCACTGGGATTGCAGCGGCGGCAACCAGACCAGGGCAAAGAAGCCGCCGCCGACCAACGTTGCCATCGACCGCAACCAGATGAACGCATCGCCCGGCATGAGGCTGGCGTGGATGGTGTTGAGGACGCTCATGGTAATGAGCGCGCAACTCGTCCAGAGGTGGTGCGAAAAGTCGGTGCGGTACTTGCGCAGGACCAGGAGGAGGATGGCCAGCGTGAACCCGGCAAACGTCCCCATCGTTTCGACGACGGCGTGAAACGGCCCGTGCGGCCAGCGGCGGTCGCCGAAAAAGACGTGGGCGATCAGGCTGCCCGCGACCGGCACCAGGCCGCCCACGAGGAGCGTCAGCAAGACAGCGGCCGGGAAACGCGGACGGTTCATGGCGGGGTACGCGCGTTCGGCGTGGGGTGGGTGGCACTGTAGACAGGTTCACACCGACGCACTATACCGCGCGCCCGCGAAAATCGAAAGACGGCCTTTGGGTCAGATGCGCAGGAAGATGCCACGCCGATACATCCACGCGCAAATGAGCCACAAGACGAACAGGATCGCGGCCGACTCGATGACGATGCCGTAGGGGTTGTCAAACCAGAACGCCGACAAGTGCATCCGGAACCGCTCCTTGAGGAAGCCGCGCATCACGATTTGCGACATGCAATAGATCGCGATGGAGTTCATGCCCACGACGGAAAACGGCAACGCCCAGCGCTTCCAGCCGATCGCGTCGATGACGCCGTAGAACGCCGCCAGCATCAGGAACGTCCAGCCGGAACTGTAGACCGCCCACGACGGCGTCCAGATGCGCTTGACGATCGGGCACACGAATTCACCGGCCAACAGGCCCACATTAAGACAAACCAGACCTGCCACCACGAGGTAAGCAAACTTGTGCAAACGCTTGCCCGGCGCGCGCAGGAATTCGCCGGCCATTAGTCCAAGGATCATCGTCGCCATCGACGGCAGGAAATTCAGGGTCGTGTAGCCGCCGTCGTTGTAAAGGAACACGCCGTGCCGCGGGAACAGGTTCAAAAACCAGCCGTCGAACGCCGACGCCACGTTGGTGTTCTTGTCCCAGTGTCCAAACCAGCCAGGCAGATGGCCCCAGTCCGCGGGCACACCCACCGAGCCGTAATCGAAGTCCGGTCCCGGCAGCGGGTACAGGAAGAACAGCAGCCAGGAGCCGACCAGCACCGCCGCCAGGCCGGCGAACTGCACCAACAGGCCGCGGCCGCGCAGCATAAAGACGAACACATACCCCAGGCCGATCTGGGCCAGGACGTTGGTGAAGACGAAATGGGTCTCGCCTTGCAGGGACGACACCGCAGCGGCAGACGGCCCCAGGGCCGCGCCGCCAGGCGTCACGGGCACGCGCAGCGTGAGCGGCGAGGTCAGGAAGATGGCCAGCGCGACGAGCACCACGGCCCGCCAGACCGTGTGCAACCAGATGACCGGTTCGGAATCGCCCTTGGCCTTGCGACTGGCGTAGGAGAAGGGCATCGCGACGCCGACCATGAACATGAACGACGGCTGGATCATGTCCCAGAAGCCGCCGCCGACCCAGGCGACGTGATCGGTGTGAAAGCCGAGGAACTGCCACACGTCGTACAGCGGGTCCTGTGTCGGGACGTTGCGCGCGACGCGCCACAGGTACAACCCGCTCGACGCCATCGCCAGCATGATGAAGCCGCGGTAGGCGTCGAGGGACACCAGGCGCGGCGGCTTCTCGGCGGGCCGCGGCGGCGCGGGCGGCGTCGTGTGGCTGACGGGCTTGTCCACAATCAGGGGACGGGTCAGGAGAGCGGTCATGGCAGTATCCTCGTTGCATTCACAGCGGTTCCGTACCGCGAAGCGGTTCAATAACAGAGCCGGGGGTCGCGTACTCGCGCACCCCCGGAACCGGACGGCCGTAATAATTTCCCGTTACGGGATGGTTCCGTACCGCGAAGCGGTTCAATAACAGAGCCGGGGGTCGCGTACTCGCGCACCCCATACGCATCAAGTTAAGCAGAAGTCCAAGAGTTCCACGTCGTTAAGTAATTCAAAGGTTCCCGCTTTGGGCCTGGTTCAAACGCGGGTAACACTTGGGGCAG
>JBBRLG010000206.1:0-11784 GCA_038231495.1 Gemmatales bacterium
GAGTGCGGCCCCTCGACGCCGCTTTCTTTCTTTTTAACCGTTCACCCCCCCCCTTACGATGGGGGGTTTGGGGGGGTGGAGACTACGCCGTGACCAACTGCTTTCGTTCTTACCCCCCCCCTGCCCCCCCCCTGCCCCCCCTTCGTAAGGGGGGGTGAGCGGTTACCTTTCTTTCTTTCTTTGCCGAACCACCCGGCCCCAGCAAAGAAAGAAAGCGGCGTCGCGCCGCCGCACTCCAAAGAGCGGCCGGCACTCCCAAGGATATGAAAACAGGGTAAATGATGACCTCCAGGCCAACCCCGCTGCCTTTTGAAGCGCGTCGTTGACTTCCGATGCCAAGGATGGAACCGACCGACAAATCCTGGGACGAAACAGCGCCACCGGCGTCTTTTCTGAAAGATTCACGCCGCCACTGCGAATAGATTGGCGTTGACTGGTCCCGCCGCCGCCGCGCGGCCTGTTTCCGCACCCGGAGTTCGCATGCTGTTTCAGCTCGAGGCCGTCACCAAGACCTACGGAGCTGTCACCGCCCTCAACAACCTCTCCGTGACCGTTCCGGCCGGTGCCATCGGCCTGCTCGGACCCAACGGCTCCGGCAAAACCACCCTCATCCGCACGCTGCTCGGCCTCATCACCATCGACAAGGGTTCGGGCCAAATCCTCGGCAAAGACTTCCGCCGTCGGCAACTCGACATCCGCCGTGAGGTCGGCTTCGCGCCCGAAGACGAGTGCCTGTTCCCCCGCACCGTCGGCGTCGAGTTCGTCGCCTACGCCGGCGAGTTGGTCGGCATGGCGGCCAAGGACGCCCTGCAACGCGCCCACGAAGTCCTCGACTATGTTGGCCTGGGCGAGGCCCGTTACCGCAAGGTCGAGACGTATTCGACCGGCATGAAGCAACGGCTCAAGCTCGCCTCCGCCATCGTCCACGACCCCAAGCTGCTCATCCTCGACGAGCCGACCAACGGCATGGACCCGGCCGGGCGCGAGGAAGTCCTGGAGTTGGCGAAAGACCTGACCCTGAACAAGGGCATGAGCCTGATCTTTTCGAGCCACCTGCTGCCGGACGTGGAGGCGGTGTGCGACTACGTCGTCGTGATGGGCGGCGGCCGGCTGCTGGCCGAGGGCAAGATTCGCGACCTGAAACTGGGCCACGACCGCTGTTACGACGTGCGGCTCAAGGCCGGCGAGGAAGCTTTTGCGGGGCGGCTGGCGGTCCTGGGATGCACGACGGAACGCCGCGACGACCGGCTCGTCGTCCGGCTGCCCGAAGGCGGCACGCTGCAGTTGTTGTGGCAAACGGCGGCCGAATTGCGGCAGCAAATCCGCTACCTACGACCGCAGCGCAGCACGTTGGAAGAAGTCTTCCTCAAAGCCGTGGAGTGACCGTAATGCCCGTCTTCGATCAAGGGTATCAACACTGGTCCGGCACTCTGTCCGGCCACGCCTTGCGCTGGCTGACGATCAGCCGGCACGGCGTCCGGGTCGGCATGAAGAACATTTTCCTCCGGCTCCTGGTCATCACCTCGTGGCTGCCGGCCGTCGGACTGGCCTTCATGCTCTGCCTGTGGGGCCTCCTGGAGCAGAAGTCCGCTCTCGTGGCGCCTCTGCTGCCATTCCTGTCCGGCCTGTTCGACCCGGACATGTTGGCAAACCCCCGGAACTACCGCGTTGACATCTGGACGCTCTGCTTTCACTACTTCATGCAGATCGAGTTGACCTTTTCCATGGTCGTGATCCTGCTGGTCGGGCCCGGACTCATCAGCCAGGACCTCCGCTTCAACGCCCTGCCGCTTTACTTCTCCCGGCCGCTGCGGCGGCTCGACTACTTCGTCGGCAAGCTGGGCGTGGTCGCCTGGTTCCTCGGCATGGTCGTCGTCGTGCCGTCGTTGATCGCCTACGTCCTCGGCCTCCTGTTCAGCCTGGACATTACGATCCTCTGGGACACCCTGCCCCTCCTGCTCGCCTGCCTCGCCTACGGCGCGGTCATCGTCCTGTCGGCGGGGACGCTCATCCTGGCGCTGTCGTCGCTGTCGCGCAACTCGCGCTACATCGCCCTCTTCTGGGTGGCGCTGTGGTTCGTCAGCAACATCGTTGGCGTCGTCCTCGAAGGGGTGAACCACGACCAACGCCGGTCCGAGCGGCGGCACAGGACGGTGCCGTCCCAGGTCCAGCCGCAAGGGAACGGCCTGACGCGCGAGGACAGGATCGCCATTCAGGAGGCGAATCGCAAGGCTCAGCAAGAGTCCCTGGCGGAAGACTTGCGGGCTTCCCAGACCAACTGGCGGCCGCTGGTTTCTTATACCGCGAACCTGTCGCGCATCGGCCAACAGCTACTCGGCACCGACGCGGTTTGGCGCGACCTGAGCCGCCTCAGGCCCGAAGAACAGCGGGACTTTTTTTTGGGGAACAACCTTGGCCCACAATACCCCTGGTACTGGTCGGCCGGCGTGCTGGCCGTTCTTTTCGGATTTTCCGTATGCACCCTGAACTACCGCATCCGGTCACTCGACCGACTGAAGTAAAAAACTGTTCCGAAGTCGGTAGCGCAAGCTCACAGTCTGGGCAAATCCTGTCACAGGCCGGGAGCTTGGGCCACGAGTCCGCGCCGCCGGAACCGACTCCGCGGGCGGTCGTCGAATTCGACCAGGTTTCCAAGTGGTACGGCAACGTCATCGGCGTGAACAAGCTGACGTTGCACATTCCGGCGGGCGTGACCGGGTTGCTGGGGCCGAACGGCGCGGGCAAATCGACGCTGTTGCAGCTGGCGACGGGGCAATTGCGCCCCAGCCAGGGGACGGTGCGCGTGCTCGGCCGGCGGGCGTGGAACAACACATCGCTGAACCGCTTCATCGGCCTGTGTCCGGAGCAGGACGCCTTCTACGAGTGGATGACGGGCATGGACTTCGTGCAAACCTGCGCCCGCCTGTCCGGCCTGGGACGGGCCGAGGCGCGGGAGGCCGCGGCCCGCGCCATCGAGGCGGTCGGGATGACCAAGAACCGCGACCGGGCAATCGGCGGCTACTCCAAGGGTATGCGCCAGCGCACGAAACTGGCCCAGGCGCTGGTCCACGACCCCGACGTGCTGTTCCTGGACGAGCCGCTCACCGGCACCGACCCGGTGGCCCGGCGCGACCTCATGGACATCATTCACCGCCTGGCGGGTGAGGGCAAAAGCGTGCTGGTTTCCAGCCACGTCTTGCACGAAGTGGAGGCGTTGACGCCCAACATCGTTCTGCTCAACCGCGGCCGGCTGGTGGCGGAGGGCAACGTCCGCGACATCCGCGACCTGATCGACAAGTACCCACACCACATCGTCCTGGTCTGCGACGACTACCGCAAGCTCGCGGCCAAGCTCGTGACGTGGGAGGACGTGGAGGGCGTCAAGGTGATGGCGAAGGAAAGCGGCGTGATGGTCGAGACGCGGTCGCCGCAGGTCTTTTACGGCCGCCTGCCGGAACTGGCGCTGGAAGCGGGCACCGCCATCCGCGAGGTGTACTCCGACGACGACAACCTGGAAGCCGTCTTCAAATACTTGGTGAATAAATGAACGCCGCGCCGACCCTGGCCCCGGTTGACCCCGCGCACCCCGTTACCGGGCCGGTCGAGCGCGCCCCGAAGGGTGGGTTTGGACTGGCGGCGCTGGGGGCCTTGTACACGCTGACGCTGCGTCAACACCTGCACGGCAAGCGCTGGCTGGTGATGGGTGCCTTGTTCCTGTTGCCGGCCCTGTTGGCGGGCCTGGTGCGGGCGACCGCGCCGGACGTGCAGCCCGTCTTGCAGGAGTTCCTGTTCGTCTTCATGTTCATCCCGCAAGCGATCTTGCCGCTGGTGGCGCTCCTGTACGCCTCCGGCATCATCCACGACGAGCAGGAGGAGCAGACGTTTACCTACCTCCTGGTCCGCCCGATCCCCAAGTGGGCGATCTACGCGGTCAAGGTACTGGCCACGCTAACGACCACAATCGTCCTCACGGCTGTATTCACGACGCTGACCTACCTGGTCATTTACCTCGGCGCGACCGTTCCTGCCGGCGAGAACGTCCCTCTCCGCTGTCTCAAGGCGGTCGGCATTCACGCCCTGGCCGTCGTGACCTACTGCTGTCTCCTCGGCTTTTTGAGTCTGCTCACGAAGCGGACGCTGATCCTCGGCTTCTTGTACACCGCGTTCTTTGAAGGGTTGTTGGCCAACCTGCCGTTCGGCGTCCGCCTGCTCACGGTCATTTATTACGCCCGGTTGACCGCGTACCGCTCGCTAGAGTTCATTCTGACCCCGCAGCCTGGCTTCCAGGTGGACATGGCGGCGGAGGCGTGGCAACTGAACATTAAGGCGGACCCGACGCTCGCCGGCCATCCGTCGCTGGGGACGTGTTTAGCGATCCTGGTGGGGGTCAGCGTCGTGTGTACGTTGGCGGGGGCTGTGCTCTGTTCCCAGCGGGAATTCCGCGTGAAGACGCCGGAAGGGAATTGAGCCGTCCTACAAAAGCCGGACGGCTCAGGAGAGCCGTCCAACAAACAAGCGTTCGTTTGCCGTCGCAATACTAATCACGTCTTCAGAAATTCGCCCCAAGGACCATCAACGTCACGCCAACCCAGTTCGTCAGCGCGACCAGGCCGCCGAGCACGATCGACGCATGGAGCGGTCCCACGGCGGTGAAGCCGGCCTCCTTGCGGTCGCGCAGCCAGGCGTGACAACCGAACAGGCACGCCAGCGGCCCGGCGACCAGGCCGACCATAGGAATCAGCCCGACGACGGCACAGCGGTAGGCGACTAGCGCCCGGCGGTTGGGGCCGTCGCTGAGGGGGCCGAAAGGCGATTCAATTTCGTCCACGACGCCGCGGCGACGCCCCTTGCGCGCCAGGGCCGCGCCGCAGGCGGCACACGCCGTCGCTTTCGGCGGGTTTTCGGCGTTGCAGGCCGCACAGCGCATCCGCCCTTCCCTTCTTTCCCACCAATCCGGTTTGCCGATAGGCGTAGCCGGACCTTATCATTGCCTGGGTGCGCTGACAAGGCGACTCGCCGACGTTTCGAGGAACCCATGCGACATTACCCGACCTACGAGCAGTTCGTCGCCCTGGCCGACCAGGGCAGCCTCGTGCCCGTCTACCGCCAACTGCTCAGCGACAGCCTCACGCCCGTCAGCGCGTTTTGCAAGATTCAGGAAGGCGAATGGTCGTTCCTCTTCGAGAGCGTCGTCGGCGGCGAACGCCTGGGGCGCTACTCGTTCCTCGGCTCCGGCCCGTTCCTGCGCTTCGAGGCGTACGGCCACCGCGTCCGCATCGCCGCCCAACCCGCCGCCTCCGCGTCCGGGTCCGGTCCCCTGCGGGTCACGGAACAGGAACACGCCGACCCGTTGCGCTTGCTGGAAGAATTGCTGTCGAAGTACCGGACGCCGCACCTGCCCGGCTTGCCGCGCTTCTGCGGCGGTGCGGTCGGTTACGCCGGCTACGACGCGGTGCGCTACGTCGAACGCCTGCCCAACCCGCCGCCCGACGACCGCGGCCTGCCGGACCTGTGTTTCGCCTTCTACGACCGCATGGTCATCTTCGACCAGATCAACAAGACCGTTGCCGTCGTCGCCCACGCTCATGTGGATAAAAGCGATCTTCGTAAGTGTTATCAGGCCGCGTGCGAGCGCGTCGATCGGCTGGTGGAACGCTTGCAGCAGGGGGTTGCCGACTTGCAGTTGACCGACATCGCGCCCGTTGGTGAGGTACAGACGGCGTACCGCTCCAACTTCGCCGACGCCGCGTTTGAGGCCGCGGTCGAGAAGTGCAAGGAGTACATCAAGGCCGGCGACATCTTCCAGGTGGTCCTCAGCCAGCGCCTGCAAACCGAGACGCGGGCGCGGTCGTTCGACATCTATCGTGCCCTGCGCGTGGTGAACCCCAGCCCGTTTTTGTTCTACCTGCGTACCGGTCCGGTGTGCCTGGTCGGCAGTTCGCCGGAGATCATGGCGCGGGTCGAGGGCGACAAACTGACGATCCGCCCCTGGCCGGCACCCGGCGGCGCGGTGCCGACGAGGCGGAAGACGCCCGCCTGGGCGCGGAGCTAATCGCGGACCCGAAGGAGCGCGCCGAACACATCATGCTGGTGGACCTGGGCCGCAACGACGTGGGCCGGGTGGCGACCTACGGCAGCGTTGCGTTGAGCGACGTGATGACGGTGGAGCGTTACAGCCACGTCATGCACTTGTGCAGCACGGTGACGGGCCGACTGAAGCCCGGCATGACGGCGTTCGACGCGCTGCGCTCGTGCCTGCCGGCGGGGACGCTGAGCGGCGCGCCGAAGGTGCGGGCGATGGAAATTATCGACGAATTGGAACCGCACCGCCGCGGCCCGTACGGCGGCGCGGTCGGCTACATCGATTTCGGCGGCAACATGGACACTTGCATCACGCTGCGCACGCTGGTACTCAAGGGCCAGACGGCGTACCTGCAAGCCGGCGCGGGCATCGTGGCGGACAGTGTGCCGGCCAGCGAGCGCGAGGAGACCATGAACAAGGCCCGCGGCCTGTTGCGGGCGCTGGAGATGGCGGAGAAGCAGTTGTGAGTCAGGAAACCCGCCGCTTGCGGCTTTGCGGTGGACATCCAAAATCTCCGCTTGCTAACCTCCGCTTACTGGCCGACAATACGAACGATTCACGCACCCTGAAAACTGCCTGGCAACGGGAGCCTTTCCGATGAAGTACGGTATGAACCTGCTGTTGTGGACGACGCACGTGACCGAGGAGCTTTTCCCAACCCTGGCCAAGCTCAAAAAGGCCGGCTTCGATGGCGTCGAAATCCCGCTCTTTGAAGGCGACGAGGCCCATTACAAGAAGATCAAGAAGGAACTCGACAACCTCGGCCTCGGCTGCACCGTCGTCACCGTGGCGACGCCGACCGCCAACCCCATCAGCGCCGACGCCGCCGTGCGCAAGGCCGCCGTGACGAACCTTACCGAAAAGCTCGAGCTGGGCGCCATCCTCGGAGCGGACGCGCTGTGTGGTCCGTACCACTCGCCGCTCGGCGAGTTTTCCGGCAACCCGCCCACCGCCGACGAGAAGAAACGCGCCGCCGACGTGTTGCACCAGGTCGCCGAGGAAGGGCAAAAACGGAAGATCAAACTCGCCATCGAATACTTGAACCGCTTCGAGTGCTATTTCCTGACGACGGCGGCCGATGCCGCTGCTTTTGTTCGTCAGGTGGACCATCCGAACTTCCGCACCATGTACGACACCTTCCACGCCAACATCGAGGAAAAGAGTCCGGCTCAAGGCGTCAAGGCGTTGGGCAACCTGTTCATCCACGTCCACATCAGCGAGAGCGACCGCGGCACGCCGGGCACTGGCATGGTCCACTGGGACGAGACGTTCAAGGCGTTGAAAGAAGCCCAGTACGACGGCTGGATGACGATCGAGGCGTTCGGCCGGGCGCTGCCGGCGCTGGCTGCCGCCACCAAGGTCTGGCGCGACCTGTTTGCCGCGCCGGAAGACGTTTATGTGAAAGGGTTGCAGTTCATGAAGGAGAAATGGGCCGCGGCGAAGTAAACTCAACCCGGTTTGGACTGGCACGAGCCCGATGCGCCAGTGAGGGTTTGGCCCTCGCTGGCGCGTCGGGCTTGTGTAAAGTCGTCCCGCACCGTGTATGGTTGTGGGTTCATGGTCCGGTCGGAACCCGAAAGCGAGGAACCGTCTGATGAGTGCGCCAGCCCCTCCCCCGGCGGCCAAACCCAAGCGCCGCCGGGCGCGCCTGGTGGTGATCCCTGTGGGCTTGCTTGCGCTGGCGTTGCTCGCGTTTGTCGTCTTCTACATCCGCGGCACCTGGGCCTCGACGGACGCGCGCAACCCGGCCACGGTGCAGGAAGGTCCGGTGTCGCAGCTCTACCAAAATCCCGACGGCGATAAGGTCATCCGCTGCGCTATCCTGCTTCCCTACCCAATCGAACGCGTTCTGGCCGTGGTTACCGACTATGACCATTACTCGGACTTTCTTCCCTACCTCCACGACATCCAAACGGAACGGGCAGACGGCGACTGGTTCATGAAGGGGCAAGCCCAATCCGCCATCGGGGGAACCTGGCCCTTCGATATCCAAGTCCACGAAGAGTTCGTAGGGCGCGGGCAGGGGTGGCGCGTCCGCTGGGACGAAAAACCCCACCAGGGCGAAGTGACGTTGAACCGCGGTAGCTGGGAGCTGACGCCCGCTGGAGACAACCAAACGCTTCTCGTCCTCAGCCTGCAAGCGGAAGTGCAATCGACGCCGACGTTTTTCCTGCGCAACTTCTTCCTGTACCGGCTGAAACAAGTTGTCCGCGCGGTTGACCGGCGGTTACAATCCCAGGCGGCCCCGTGACACCATCCGCAATTTGTCCGCGAGATTCGATTATGGTTCCTATGCCGAAGCCAGCCAACGCGGTCATTCAGTTCACCGCTCACGCCCCGGAGCGCGGCAAACGGTCCGCGTCCGCCACCGCGGCGTGCGGCTGTTGTTGTTGCTGCTGTTGCTGCCTGCACACCATCGGCGGGCTAATCGGCGCGATCGGCGGCTCGCTGTTGCAGGTGCGTTCCCGCCCGCGGCCGGTCGATCCGTCGTTCCCCTTTCCCTTTCGCCGCGACGAGTTTGAGGAGGAAGCCGCGTCCTTTCCCATCGCCGTCGTGTACTGGATGTTCGTTCTTTTCGTCGTCGGCGGCGTGTCCCTGTATTACTTCTTCACGGCCACTGGTCCGTCCCTGGACCCGAACAACCTCTGGATCGGCGGCTTTATTTCCCTGTTTTGCCTGCCCGCCATCCAACTCGCCGCGTCGCTGCTGACCGTCGCGGTCGCGGCCGTCTTTTACATCGACAAACCGGCCGCGATGATTCGCGTGGGCAAAATTACCCTGTGGAGCGTCCTCGGCAGCCTGGCGGGCATTCTCCTTATGCTCGGCTTGTGCGGCGTGACCGGCGCACTGAGCGGGATGTTCAAATGATGACAATACTTGCCGCGTGCCGAAGGTCATTGAACGCCTATCGATCGTTGGGGCTATCGGTCCGCAGCCGCTGGTTCGTCGGCCTGACCTTTCCTGCTTCTGCCGTCGGGTTACTCGGCCTGATGGCGTTGGCCACGTTCGTCCGCGGCACCTGGGCCGACGCCGAGCCGCGCGTGCCGGCCTCGGTAAATTCCGGGACGGTGTGCCATCTGTACGACGTGCCGGGCGAGGGCAAGCAGGTGCGCTGTGCCAGGCTGGTGCCGTATTCGCTCGACCGCGTCTGGCAGGTCGTGACCGATTACGACAACTACGGCGACATTTGCTCCTGCATCCGCGCCGCCGACGTGACGCACGACCCCAACGGCACGTGCCGGCTCGACGCCGCGGCCCAATCCGGCTTGCCGGGCCGTGTACCCTTCGCGGTCGCGCTGCGCCACGAACAGTTCCTCGACCGTTACCAAACGACGTGGGACGAGCCGAGTGGCGACGTGTTGGTCAATCGCGGCCACTGGAGCCTGACGCCCAAAGGCCCGACCGAAACGCTCGTCGAACTGACGCTCGAAGTCGAGGTGCGCGGCGTGCCGACGTTTATTCTGCGCAACCTGTCGATGCAGCGCCTGCCGGAAGTCCTCCGCGGCGTCGAAACCCGGCTGCGCACCAACGCCGCCGGCAAGAAGTGGTGAGGCTGCAATGTCTCGCCTGCCCTTGCACCCTTGTCTTGCCCTGCCGTTCACCGTGCTGACGGCTCCGGACCGCGTGCGCCTGATCGCCGGTGAAGACTTTCGCTACACCCTGGACGCCGCCGGCCTGGAAACGTGGCTGCCGGGTGTACTATCCCAACTCGACGGCCGAATCACCCTCGACGAAATCTTGGCGACGCTGCCCGCCGACCGCCAGGCGTCCGCCCGCCAACTGCTCGGTCGCATGTTCGGCGAAAGAATGCTGATCGACGGCCCTCCCGCCCGCGCTCACCGCCCGGCCGCCCATCGCCTTCTGGTCGAAGGTGCGAGCAATCTCTGCGACAACTTGACGCCGCCGGAAGCAGTCGCCGGGGCGGCGTCGCTGGTGACAGCCCTGTGTCAGGACCGGCTGGATTATGCGGAGGCGTTGCACTTTAACGCACGCATGGTAAAGGGTGCCAGTCCGTGGCTCTGGCTGACCGTCGGCCCGCTCAACCGCGGTTACGTCAGCCCGGTATTCTTGCCCGACGCCGGTCCGTGTTTGCACTGCCTGCTGACGCATTTTCAACGCCTGTCGCCCGCGCCGGAACTGTACGACGACTTGAAAGAGCAAGCCCGCCGTGGTCAGCCGATTTGTGCCGCGCCATTTCCGCCACAGGGCGTGGCCATCCTTCAGCAACTTCTACTCTGGAAGGTTGCGTTGCTAAGCGAGCCGGAAGCGCCCGCGGCCCTGTTCCAACTGCACGTCCTGGAAATCGGGACGCTCGAAGTCACGGCCCACCGCGTTTATCGCGACCCGGAGTGTTCCGCATGTTCCGGCCGACGGTGACGCCCTGGTACGACAGCCGGTACACCGGCCTGTTCAGCCGCCACGGACCCCTTGCCCGCCGGCCGCACGACCCGGCGGTACCCGTCTGGGCCGGCACGTTGCCGCAGTGGGGTCTGGACCGCAGCGACCTGGCGACCGGCGGCGCGGGCTGGGACGCGACCGCCGCCGAAGGGGCCGGCGTCGGCGAGGCCGTCGAACGCTGGCTGCCGGGCGCTTTGCCCCAGGACGAGATCGTTGAAGCCGCTTTCACCACCTGGACGCTCGACGAACCCGCCCTCCGCCCGGAGCGTTGGGTTGCCTTCCACGCCGATCAGTACGCCCAAACCGGCTTCCCTTTCGTGCCTTGGACGCCCGACGCGGTGCGGAGTTGGGTTTGCTGCCGGGAAGCCGGATCGGGCCGACCTGCCTGGGTGCCGGAGGATTTTGTCTTTCTCGCACCGCGCCCCGGTCGGGGCCACCGCTTTGGCCCGGCGATTTCGACCGGCCTGGCCTGCGGCCGGACGTGCGACCCGGTGCTATTGCGCGGCTTGCAAGAAGCGATCGAGCGCGACGCCCTGGTCGGCGCGTGGTGGGGCCGCTACCCGTTGGTAGAACACGACTCGCAGCGCGTGCTGCGCTTGCTGGCACCGGACCAACCCGCGCGCTTATTGCGACCCAACCTCACCTACCGTTGCTACTGCGTGGCGACGCCCTTTAGCGCTCACGTTACGATTGTCACCCTGGCCGGCGAGGACCGGGAAGGCTTTTGCTTCAGCGTCGGTTCCGCCTGCCGCGAGACGCGCGCGGCGAGCTGGAACAAGGCGATCCTCGAAGCGGTGCAGGGGCGGCATTACGTCCGCTTCCTGAAAGCGCGGCAGGATACGCCGCCCGCCGTGCCTGCGACCTTCGCCGACCACGCCGCGTATTACAGTTATCACCCGGAGCGGCTGGCCGAGACGGTGTTGCATAGGGCGACGTTAGGCTCGGACGCGGAGGACGAAGCGAAGGTCGAAGGGTTTGCCAATTTGACCGAACGCCTGGGGCCGGAGCGGCCGGTTTACGTTCGGCACCTGACGCCGCCGCCGTTGCTCGCGGCACAGCTCGACTTTCGCGTGGCGCGTGTACTCGTGCCGGGGTTGCAGCCGTTGCACGGGCACCATTTGTTGCCGTACCTCGGCAGCCCGTTGTGGCGTCCGCGCGGCCTGCACAATTACCAGGCGATCCCGCCGCACCCGTTCCCGTAATATTAACTCGGCACGAATGTGACGCACACGCCCGTAGCCACAAGCGGGCCGCTTGTGGCTACGGGCGTTTGTGCCACTTTCCCCCGCGCCCGGTATTACTCA
>JBBRLG010000207.1:0-11623 GCA_038231495.1 Gemmatales bacterium
ACCGGTCGCGCGTCAGGCCGAACTCTTTCAGCAGACGGCCGGACGTGCCGGTGTCCTCGGTCAGGGCGAGCAGGAAATGCTCGACGGAGACGTACTCGTCCTTGAGGCGTTTGGCCTCGTCCTCGGCACGGGCGAACAGTCGGTTGAGCCGGCCGGTGATCGAGATGTTGTCTTCGCCCTGGGAGACCGAGACCTTGGGCAGGCGCTCCACCTCCTGTTCGAGTCGGCGTTTGAGTCCATCGACGTTGACGTTGGCCTTGCGCAGGATGGAAACGGCGAGTCCGGGTTCCTGTTCCAGCAGGGCGAGGAACAAGTGTTCGACATCCACTTGCTGTTGCCCGCCGCGCAGCGCGATTCGCTGAGCGTTCTGCAGCGCTTCCTGGGCTTTTTCGGTGCAGCGGTTGAGGTCCATGTAAGGGGTTCTCCTTCCGACGGCCCCGCAATCGCTTCTCAGCTTAGCTTTCGAGGTGAGGACGTTGCCGAGGCGTCGCCCATGTAGTAGCAATCGGGGTGCCAAAGACCCCGCGCACGGGGAGGTGATGTAAGCCTTTGTTCAGATAGGATTTGGGGCAGATGGGGTGCGCAACGGTTAGCGCAAAGGCGTCCATGTGACGGTCGGCAGAGGTGTCGGCGGACAAAATGGCAGGGCGTCCGATTCGTTTAGCAGCGATTCACTGAACAGCGGCTAAGTGGTCCGTTTCACCAATAACGTCCCGGTTGTTGGGTGCCATGCTTTGGTACTCCAAAGCATGCTTTCGAGTACGAAAGCATGGCACCCGCCCCGATTGTCCTGGACAACATTTCTGAAACGGACCACTAAGCGAACTGCGGGATTCACTTCTTCATCTCCTTCGCCACCCCTTCCGCCTTGCGCATCACGCGCAGCAGGTTGCCGCCGAGGACCTTGATAATGTCCTCCTTGCTGTATCCGCGGTTTAGCAACTCCTGCGTGATGTAGGGGTAGCACGACACGTCTTCGAGCTGCTTGGGCACCGTCGTGATGCCGTCGTAGTCGGAGCCGAGGCCGACGTGATCGACGCCGGCGACTTTGATAATGTGCTCGATGTGATCGACGACATTGTGGATGCTGCCGGCCGGCATCGGGTGTTCCTTGCGCCACTCCTTCATCGCGGCCGTAAACTCTTTCTCGTCGGGGTACTTCTCCTTCAACTCGCGGCCCACCTGGAACATGTCCTTCATCGCGCGGGCGCCTTCGGGCAGGATGAAGCCGGAGAAGAAGTTGACCATGACCACGCCGTCCTTCTTTGCCATCTGCTTTAGCACGTCGTCGGGCACGTTGCGCGGGTGGTCGGCCAGGGCGAAGGCCGACGAGTGCGACGCGATCACCGGCGCCTTGCTGACGCGCAGGACGTTATTCATGGTGTCCTCGCTGACGTGCGAAATATCCACCAACATGCCGAGGCGGTTCATCTCCAGGACGACCTTTTCGCCGAATTCCGACAGGCCGTTGCTTTTCGGTTTGTCGGTCGCGGAGTCGGCCCAGTCGAGCGTCTCGGAGTGCGTCAATGTCATGTAGCGGACGCCCAGCTCGTAGAGCATGCGCAAAACGCCGAGCGAGTTGTCGATGGAGTGCCCGCCCTCGACGCCGATGAGGGACGCGATTTTGCCACTCTTGCGGATGCGCACGATGTCGTCGGCGGTGTAGGCCATCTCGAAGGTGTCGGGGTAGGTCTTGACCATGCGGCGGATCACGTCGATCTGTTCGAGCGTATCGCGGACGGCGGTGCCCTTCTTGCGCGTGTCGGCGGGGACGAACGCGGACCAGAACTGCGCGCCGACGCCGCCCTTGACCAGGCGCGGGATGTCGGTGTGAAAGTCGGGTTGGTTTTTGTTGAGGTCGATCTTGCGGAACTCCATGTCGGTTTCGCGCAACCGCCAGGGCAGGTCGTTATGGCCGTCGATGACGATGGCTTCGCGCTGGATTTTCAGCGCCTCCTCGGTGAGCTTGACGGGTCCGCGAGCCTTCGGGGGGTCGTCCGCCTGGGTGGGATTGATTCCGGCGGTCAGGGCGAACAGGGACAAGGCGAAGGTGCAAAGGGAAATAGTGGCGAGCTTGCAGTTCATGGCGGAACGTCCTCGGTAGTGTGGCTCGAACGCGAATTGCCCTCAAGCTACCGCTTGCCCGACGTTGTGTCCACCGGCGAAATGCGCATCACTCCTCCACGCCCGGCAGTTCCAGGCTCCACGGCTTGTCCACCGCCCGTGCCTGGGTAATGCGGCAAATCTGGCCAAAGTTGCACGTCTGCGTGCAGTCTTCCGAACGCGGGTGCAGTGGAAAAGTACCCGCGCGGATGTGGCCGACCAGCGTGACGACCCACGCTTGCAGCTGTTCGCGCACCGCGCGCCATTGCTGCGGCTCGTCCAAGTAAAGCACCTGGTTGCGCGACGCTGGCAATGCGATCTTGGGGCCGTCCTCGTTGACCAGCCAGTACGCCAGTCCCAGGGGCCGTGCCTGCCGGTCGCGCAACAGCACCTCCTCGACGGCCAGGGCGTACAGCGTCAATTGCAGGCGGCGAAATGCGGCAAGGTCGGTGCCAGTGTAATGCCCCGCGCGACCCGTCTTGTAGTCGATGACCCAGAAGACCGGGCCGGCCGCCGTCTCGGCCACGTCCACGCGGTCGATGCGGCCGCTAATGCGCACCTCGATCCCGTCGGCCTTGATGACAAGCGGCGGCATCGCGACCGTGCCGTCGGCGGTGGGTAGGCCGAAATCGACCTCGAAATAGTGCGGTTGCGGCACGACACCGCGCTCGCCCCACGGCTTGAGGAACTTCTGCCATTGGCTGCCGTACCGCGCCGCCGTGCGCAACAAGCGCTGCCCTTCGAGCCGCCACAGTTCCTTCGACGGCAGGCTCGGTGCCCGGCGCACGTCCTCGTCCACCGCGGCCTGGATTTCGAGCAGCACTTGCGCGTCGGCCACGGCACCGGGTTGGTGGACGCCCTGGTTCTTGAGGGTACGGTGCAGCCGGGCGAGGGCGCGGTGAACCGCCTGGCCGCGGCGCGTCACTTCGATCTCTTCGCTCGGCTCTTCCAGCGGTGCCAGGCGCAGGACGTGGCCGAGGAAGAAGCGGAATGGGCAGGCGACGTAGTCTTCGAGCGCCGTCGGGCTGAACACCTTGGCCGGGCCGAAGTGTTGTTGCAGTTCGGCGACGACGGCGGGGTTCCGCAATCGGCCGTCGTAGCTGTTATGTTCCTTCTCACGGAACCGCAGCCGCCGCAAATCCTCCGCGTCGGCAAGGTTGGCCCGCAGGTCGTCGGGCAGTTCGACGCGGCGCAGTGCCGGCCCGTCGCACACGAGGGCGAGGCGCACGCGGTATTCGGCCTGGGACAGCGGCGTTGCCTTTTCAAAGCCGTCCAGGAGCATCGTCCGCCGTTCGGTGGGGATGACCCCCGGCTCGAAGCATTCCAGGGCCGTTTCAAGGAACGAACTCGGTAGGAGTACCTGGCCGCGCTCGTCCACGGCGGGGTAGCTAAGCACCAGCTGCCGCCGGGCCGACGTGACGACCTGGTAGAACAGCAGCATCTCGCCTGCCAGCGCGTCGTCCGCCACGGGGAAACCGATGTCAGCCTGCTCCAACCGCTGCCTTAGCGCTTCGTCGAACAGCGGGTGCGGCGTGGTCAGGCGCGGGAAGCTGCGTTCGCCGAGGCCCATGAGGAACACGAACGGCGCGTGCAGTTGTTGCGTGAGGTTGGCCGACAACACGCGCACCCGGCCCGGCCCGAACGGCGTCCGCGGCAGGCCCGCCTCGGCGGCGACCGCGTTCAGGCGGCGCAAGAACGTCCGGCGGTCGAGGACGGTTTGGCCGCCGTCGCGTTCGTGCCAGGTTGCGATCTCGTCCCAAAGGCGTTTCAGCGCGGCACGATCGCGCTGGTCTTCGGCGGCCTGCTGCACAAAACCCATGTCGTCGGCGAAGGCACGCAACCAGTCGAGGTGCTGTACGAGCGCTGCCTTGCCCGGCGCGGCGTCCCACGCCTGAAAGAACCGCTGCAAAAACGGGCCGCAGAGTTGGGCCAGTTCGTGGGTCCGGCGGCGGCGCGACTCCTCGGCCTGTTCGTCCTCCAGGCCGGGTTGCTGCTGTTCCGCCCAGCGGCGCACGGCGGCCAGGTAGGCGTCGCGGCCGCGCGGTTCGCCGAGCAAACGTAACAAGACTTCCGCCTGCGACGGTCGTTGCGGGTCTTCGACTTCGGGCCACCGGGGGCGAAAATAAGTGTTGCGCAAAAGTGCGGTCACGCCGGCGAAGGGCCAGTCGTCGCCCGGCACTCGTAGGGCACGCAGCAGCACCGCCACGGCAGGGTTGCGCGTCAGCGGTTCGGTGCCGTCCATCTCGATGGCGATGTCGTACTCCGCGAACACCTCGCGCACCAGGTCGGCGTAGGGTTGCACGTCGCGTAACGTCACCAAAATGTCTTCCGCGGCTGTGCCGTCCTGCAAAAGCTGCTTGATCCGCCGGGCGACGAGCCGCGTTTCGCCGAGCATTCCCGGCGCTTCAATGAGCTGCAACCCGTCCGCAACGGTCGCCTTCAGGACCTGCCGTAGCGGGCGGAAGAGTTGCGTTCGCAGATGCGCCAGGCTCACGGGCAAATCGCTTTCGGATTGCGGATTGCGGATTTCGGATTTGAGGTCCGGGCACCACGCTTGAAGCTGCCGCAGGTTGGCGCGCGGCCGGCTGAAGAGTTCCTGCCGCTCGTCGCCAGCCTCGTCGGGCAGGCTAATCCATAGTTCGTCAACGTGGTCCGCGAGCCGTTGTAGGGTGTCGTGCTGGACGCGCGCGAAGTCGGTGAAGCCATCGACGTAGATCGCGCGAACCGAGTCAAACGGCTGCCAGTGGTGGGAGCCCAACAAGTCGCAGGCCTGGCGCGCGCGGCCTTCCACGTCCTGCACGTGCTGCCGGCGCAGTTCCTTTTCGTAGCGCGCGTAGATGCGAGCGCACTGGCGCTCCTTGTGACCAGCAGCCCCGCCTTGCTGGATAGCGCTGGCAAGGTGGGCGACCGTGACCCCGTGCCGCTTCAACTCGGCGATCAGGGCCAGCACGCCCTCGGTGAAGCCGCGCGTCTCGCGCACGGCGTCGAAGTGCGACAATCCCCCACTACGCTGGAGCCGCGCGACAATCTCTTCCACGAGCAGTCGGCGCTGTGCCCCCGACAACGACTGCGCCGTCGGGTCGTGGATGCGCAAGATTTCGTCGAAGAAGTCGGGAAACGTGAGTAGGCGTGCGCCCCACAAGCCGGCGACGCCCTGCATGAGTCGGGTACGGACCTCTTCCACGGCACGGCGCGTCGGCCCCAGCCAGAGGGCCGTTCCCGGCCCGGCGCGCACCCGTTCTCGGAAGCGCTGCAACAGTTCCGCGGTCTTGCCCGAACCGGCCGGACCGCGAAGAATGGTAACGGAAGCCGTCATCAATGCCTTTGCCGAAGTTTGGAAACGCGCGAGTACACATTTTACCGTACTGCCGCGTTTTGGTGGAGATCGGTTCACGCCGAGATGGGTTTGGCCTTGGCGGCTAACTCCTCTTCCTTGACAGGCGACGGCCAGACGGGTCTACTCCACGATATGCTGACCGGTGCCGGTAATAGGCTGACTGATGCCGGTCAGCTAACCAAATTGGTTCGGCCCTGATCGCTCTGGCTTGGATGAGGTGTCACCATGACTCTTGTTTCACGATACCTGACGGTTACTCAGGGCAACTTGGACAACAACCATCTGTACCTGACAGAGGTTCTCGATATCTTTCCCGAAGATGTTTTCGGCGGCCCAGACGTGACACATGAGGCTTCCCGGATCGTCCGCGTTCAGTGGGGTGATGAGGTCGTCGATACGGACATTGATCGAACCAAGAACATCTTCCGGAAGCGGGGATGGGTAGGAGAGTTCTTCGGCGCGAATCGGGTTCAGGCAGGTGATCGGATCCTCTTGGAGCAGGTCGAGCCATACCTTTATCGCGTCTCAAAGGCATAGGGGCCGTGCCGAATCAGCCGATGAAGTTGACCGGGCCGGCATCACGGGTTTTCGAGAAATAACGTTTTTTGCAGCCGGATTTGCAACTTATTTTCAACGTTAGGTCTTGCTTGCGTTGGTCATAAGCAGGAGATGCTTCTCGTGTCTACCACCACGGTTGATGTGCAGGAATTATCGACGCGATTCGCGGAGGTCTTCTCCTTGGCAGCCGCCGGGTCCGAAGTCCTCATCACCCAGAACCACATTCCCGTAGCCAGGCTGGTCCCCTTGACACCAGGCCAGGCCCGAATTCCAGGTTTGCACGCAGGTGCAAGCAGCACTTCCCAAGATTTTGACGACCCCTTACCCGATGACTTCTGGTTGGGCACGCCATGAAAGGACTGGTGGATACTCATGCCTTCATCTGGTGGTACAGCGATCCATCTCGCCTCTCGGCCGCGGCTTTGGCGTTCTTCCATGACCCTTCCAGGATCGTCCTGCTCAGCGTCGTCAGCGTGTGGGAGATTCTGATCAAATTCCAGCTGGGAAAGATGACCTTGAAAATGCCCTTGCGGACCATCCTCGCTCAACAACAGGCGAATGGTGTCCAGATCCTCCCCGTGACGCTTGACCATGTGTTGGCTGTGGAGTGCCTGCCGCCGGTGCATAAAGATCCGTTTGACCGCTTGCTTATTGCCCAGGCGAATGTCGAGCGGGCCGTGTTGGTGAGCGCGGATGCGATCTTCGCCCGGTACCCGGTCAACGTATTGTGGGAATGAGCGGGGCAAGGCATCGGGCGCGCGGCCTTGGTCGCGATCTGTGTGCTAATCTTCTCCGGCATTGAGCAGGCGGCAGCCATCCAGCGGGTAAGCTCGGCACGTGGTTGTTCCGTCCCCGAAACGCCCGACCAACAACGGTGGATTGCAGACTTTTCAAATTCACTTGGGACACTACTTCCCAAGTAGCGCAGCCGTTGCGAAACGTCGGGACGGTCCCGGTTCACGGAGGGCGCTCCGATGTATTTATTGCAGGGCCACACCGGCCCGGTGCGGTGCCTGGCGTATTCGCCGGACGGCCGCACCCTCGTTTCGGGCGGGGACGACACAACGGTGCGGGTGTGGGACCTGGCCGGCAATGCGGTGCTGCGCGTCCTCACCGGTCATGAAGACGCGGTGCGGGCAGTGGCGTTTTCTGCCGACGGTACGCGGTTTCTCACCGGGGGTTGGGATGATGTTACCTTTCTGTCCGACTGGAAGCCCCAACTGAAACGGCTCCGGCACGGTAACCGAACCGGGGATTGCACGGGCGGGGTGTGGTCGGTGGCCATCGCCCCGGATGGCTGGTCCTACGTCGCGGGGTTCGGCGACGGAACGATTCACCTTTTCCATTTGCGAACGGCCCTGGGCACCTCGTCCGTCTGTGGGCGGGGACACTCCTGGCCGGTGAACGCCGTTGCCTACGCGCCCGACGGTTGGACCCTGGCTTCCGGCAGCCACGATCGCACGGTCAAATTGTGGGACGCCATCTTCTGCCGCGAAAAGGCTACGCTGACCGGACACACGGATTGGGTTCGCACACTCACCTATTCCCTCGACGGCCGCTTGCTCGTTTGCGGGTGCGAAGACGGGGCAATCAAGGTATGGGACGTTAGCGGGGTGGGTCGAGATCAAGACGCCGCGGTTCACGTTCGGGAAGTCGGTGAATGGTCGGCTCACTCCGGGCGTATCTGTCAGGTTGCGTTCCTGCCGAACCGCCGGACGCTTGTCTCGGTAGGTTGGGACGGGTGCGTGCGCCTGTGGGACGTGGCAGCGGGCCGGCAACGGGCGGCGTTCGATTTCGGCGTCGGCCGCGTCCACTGCGCGGCGGTCGCGCCTGATGGCATGACGGCCGCTGCGGGCGGCGACGGGGCGATTGTGGTTTGGGATCTGGACGGGTAAGCCCGCAAAGCCGCAAGCGGCAATTCAGGGCTTCTTCGGCGGCAGCGGCGGCGCGATGGTCATATCCAAACCGTCGGCCCCGAGGTGGTGATCGAGCAAACCGATTTGCCCGTTCTCCTTCAACTTCGCAAACAACTTGCCGCGCTCCTCCTCCCAGATTTGCCGCAAATAATCCGGGTTGCGTTTGCGACCCTCCTCGTACTGCTTGAGCCGGTCTCGGAAGCGGTCGGCCTCGCCGTGCGCGACCGCCGTGCGGTTCAGGACATAGGACGCCGTCTCCTGTCCCTTGCGAAACGTGTCGCCCTCGGCGGTGCGCAAGGCGTTCTCGCGCTTCTGTTCCTCCTTGTTGAGCAGCGTTTGGATCGCCGTCTGCGCACGGGCCACATTGTCGAACGCGGACTTCACCTCGTCCGGGGCCGCGATCAGCGTCACCCGCGCTTCCAGCACCTGCACGCCGAGGTTGTAGCCGGCAATACGCTCTTGCGTGCGCTGGACGAGGTTTGGCCCCATCTCGTTTTTGCCGTTGAGCAACACGTCGTCCACCGTGCGGCCGGCGACCCACTCGGCCATGACCGTTTCGACGGCCCGCACCAGGATGCCGTCGGCGCGGTCGGCCTGGGCGACGTACTCCTCCACGCGGTCGGGCAGGACCTTGTAATAAACCGTCGCCCGGACGTTGACGAGGTTGTGGTCGCCGGTCAGGAGCTGGCCCGCCGGCATGACGTTGCCGCCCCCGTCCTCGGTGTAGCCGACGGCGACGTTTTGCACGCGGTCCACGGCCACGCGGTCCACGCGATCCATGCCCCACGGCAACCCGACCCACAGGCCGGGTTCGGGCTTGTCCTCCAGCACGCGGCCGAAGCGGCGCACGACCGCGCGCTCGCCGGGCCGCACCTGCACCACGCCGGTCAGACTGTAGCCGACGGCCGCCACCAGCAGCAGCAGCAGCAACACGACGACGATGCGGGTTCGTTTGCGCATGGCTAATCCCCCTTCTTCGTCATCGGGGCGGTTCCGGCGGGCGGGCGCGGCGGACCGCCGGGCGTCGGCGGATTGAAGAGGGCGTCGAACAGTTCGCGGTGCGTCGAGAGCAGCAGCACGCTCTTGTTGTCGCCGAGGATGCGCTGGTACTCTTCGAGCTTCTTGAGGAAGGCGTAAAACTGCGGGTCTTTTAGTGCGGCCTCGCTGCGAATGCGGTCGGCTGTCGCGTCGGCCTGGCCGCGCAACCGAATCGATTCGGCCTCCGCTTCGGTGCTCATCTTGGCGACTTCGTACTTGCTCTTGCTCTCGATGTCCGCCGCCTCGCGCACGCCCTGGCTCTGGTAGTCGGCGACCTTCTTTTCGCGTTCGCTGATGATGCGGTCGAAGATGGCCTGTCGCACCGCGGGCGGGTGGTTGAGCCGCCGCAACCGGATGTCCACGATCTCGATGCCGTAGTCGGTGCTGGCCATTTCCTTGAGGAGTCGCTGCCGCAATTCGTCGCGCTTTACGTCCACGCGCCGGCCACCGTCGCCGCTCGTATCCACGCTAATAAGGTCTTCCAATTCCATTTTACCGACGGCGGCGCCCAACTCGCTGTTGAGCCGCTGGCCGATGATGGCCTGGGCGCCTTCGTTGGTGCCGACGGTGCGGATGAACTGATCGACGCCCTTGGCGTTGGGAATGCGCCAGCAAACGTAGGCGTCGAGGGTCAGGGTCTTGTCGATGGTTTTGCGTTTGGGGTCGCGCGTCATGAGTTCGGCGCCGGGCAGGTCGAAGTATTGCAACCGGCGGTCGAGGCGCTGCACGGACTCGACGGGCCAGGGCCATTTGACGTGTAGCCCGGCATCGCCGGCCGCGCCGTCGTAGGTGGCGACGTGCCGGCCGAATTGCGTCCGGTAGACGAACTCGGTGCGGTCTACGGTGAAGAGGCACAGCCGCGCCAGCACGATTAACAGGATCGCCGTAAAAACGCCTATCGCTATCCGCATGGGAGATTACCTCGCATTAAACCACGGAAAACACGGAAAACACGGAAAAAAGGCAAAAGGCAAAAGGCAAAAGGCAAAAGGCAAAAGGATTTGTTGCCTTACCTGTGTTTAGTTCGTGTTTAAGCCGACGCTCCTAATTCTTCTGTCTTTTTTCCGTGTTTTCCGTGTATTCCGTGGTTTCATTTTGGCTCTTCGCCTTGTCGTCCAGGCATCGCCATGCCGGGGATCGGGAAGCCGAACGGTTCAATCGGCACCAGCCACAGGTGCGTTCGGCCCGGCACCTTGTCGGCGTCGATCACCACCTTGTCGCGGCCCACCAACGCCGCCGATAGCGCCTCCCAATAGCGCGCGAAATCCACCAGCACCGCCCGCGCCGCCAGCAACTCGCCGCGGCGCTGGTGGTAGTCGCGCGCCACCGCCTCCGTCTCCTGGCCATCGCCGTAGGCGTGGAACGCTGCGCGCAATAGTTCCCATTCCTCGGCCGCGCTCAACTCCGTGCGGGCACGGTAACGCGCCAGGAACTCGGCTTGCCGTGCCTGGGCTAACTTCACCTTGTCACCGGCCGCGGCCTGGGACTGGAGGATCGTTTGCTGTTTCTTCGCCTCCTGCTCGCGCTCGCGCGACAGCGCGGCCGCCTGCGCCTCGTTGACGACCCGGTCGCGCTTCTCCATCGCCTTCGTAACTTCGTGGTATGACTGCACCACCTCCTGCGGCGGGTGCAGGTCGTGCAGCGACACGCCCTCCAGCCGGATGCCCAAGCCTTCGGGCCGGGCTTTTACACAACGATCCTTGAGCCGGCGCAACACCTCGTCCTGGAACGCCGCCCGGTCCGTTGTGAGCAGCTCCGCGAACGTCTCGCCGGCAATGGTTTCACGCAGCACCGACTCGGCGGCGCTGCGCAGCAGACTATTCAGATCGCTTACCTCGAAAAGATAAACGCGCGGGTCGGTGACGCTGTAGCGCACGCTACCCTGTAGTTCGACGAGATTGCCGTCGCCGGTAATCATCACGGCTTCTTCGGGCTTGCGTAGCAGGCCGTCGCCGCCGTGCTGGCTCGACCAGACGCGCGCCGCCGCGTCGTTTTTGCGGCCGGGCACCGTGCGGAAGCCGACTTCGACGGTCTGAATGCGGTCGGGCTGGACGCGGTAAACGGTGGCAATCGGCCACGGGTAGCACCAGTGCAAACCGGGTTCGAGGTCGCCCGGCTGCGGCGCGCCGAACAGCGTTAGGACGCCGACCTCGTCGGCGTTGATCTGGGTCCAACCGCTCAGCGCCCACGCGCCGAGGGCCAGCGTCAGCACGGCGAACGCGGCCTTGCGCCAATGGTGTGCCAGCCAGTGCAAGCCCTCTTCCACGTCGGCCCATTTTTCGAACTGGTTGTTCAAACTCAGGAAGCGGCTGCGGGCGGTCTGTAGCGCCGGACTGGTAGCGCCCTGCGGTTGGAACCAGAGCAGCCGCATGGAATTTAGCAGCACGAGCAGCGAGCCGGCCTGGTGAAAGAGGACGCCGCCGAGGACCGATTGTTTCGCCCACGCCGCCGGGGCCACCAGCGGCCACACCCAGGCGAACAACACGATGCCGACCGCGTTGACGCCGAACGCGAAGACGATAATGTTTTGGCGGATGATGCGCACCGTCTCGCGCGACAGACCTACCAGCAAGGGCAACGGCAGCAGCGGGGCACCCATGAGCACCACGTCGCCGGCTTCGGCCGCAATCTCGGAGCCGGTGCCACCAAGCGCCAGGCCGACGGTCGCGCG
>JBBRLG010000208.1:0-11585 GCA_038231495.1 Gemmatales bacterium
CAAGCTGTTGACCACGGAAAAAGACAACGGCAAGGTGATCGATGAGCTGTACCTGTCCGTGCTGTCCCGCATGCCCAACGACAAGGAAAAGGCCGCGGCGCTCCAGACAATCAAGGACGGCGAAGCCGATTTCGACACCTACGTCAAGGAGTATCAAAAGCACGTCGATGCCCTGGCGGCCTACGAAAAAACCATCCCCGGCACCCAGGCGAAATGGGAGGCCGACTTGAACAACCGGCCGGTCTGGACGACACTGGACCCGGCGACCCTGACCTCGAAGGAAGGGGCGACGTTGACCAAGCAGCCGGACGGGGCGATCCTCTTGAGCGGCAAGGTGGCGGCGACCGACACCTATACGCTTACAACCAAGACCGACCTGAAAGGCATCACCGCGATCCGCATTGAAGTGTTGCCCGATCCGAGTTTGCCGGCACAGGGTCCGGGCCGCGCCGCCAACGGCAACTTCGTGCTGAACCAATTCGAGATCAAAGCCAAGGAAGAAGGTGCCGCGGGCAACGCCAACCCGGTGCTGCTGCACAAGGGTGTTTCGACGTTTAACCAGGACGGGTTTCCGATCGCGAACGCGCTGCTCAACCAACAAGCTGCCGGTTGGGCGGTGATGCCGCAGTTCGGGAAGGCACACACCGCGTACTTCGAGTTCAAGACGCCGGTGCAAACCGCCAAGGACACCGAACTGACGATTACGATGGTGCAAAAATACGGCGGCGAACACACCATCGGCAAGTTCCGCCTGTCGGTGACGACGACGAAGCCGCCGTTGGCGCTGACCGCGCCGCCGGAACCGTTGGCGAAGATTTTCGCGGTGGAACCCGCCAAGCGCACGCCGGAGCAGGTGGCGGAGTTGACGCGCTACTTCCGCGACCAGGACAAGGAATTGAAACGCTTCCAAGAGGCCATCGCGGCCATCGGCAAACCGATCGACAAGCGCCAGCCGGGTACGCAGGACCTGGTGTGGGCGTTGATTAACTCGAAGGCGTTCCAGTTCAATCATTAAGCGAGTTGAACCGCCAAGGCCGGAAAGCGAATTGAATCGCGAAAACACGAAAGAACGAAAGCTCGAAAAAGGAAGGGTGCAAGGAAGCCGTGTCCGCCCGCGCCCCTTTCCGTTTCGTTCTTTCGTTCTTTCGTTCTTTCTTTATCTGAGCCGGCAACCACAGCAAAGAAAGAAAGAAAGCGGCGTCAAACCGCCGCACTCCAAAGGGCTGCCGGCACTCCCAAGGAAACGAAAACAAGTCCATCGATCCCGCCCTAGCTTTTCCGCCGCCCCTCTGCTAAATCCACAAGATGAACCCACGCGAACTGATCCTTCTGAGTCCGTACCGTTTGCCGACCCAAAACGCCCTGTACCTCGGCGACGACGACATCGCCGCTTTTCTCAACGGCTACAGCGCCCTCTGGCACCCCGCCGCCGCCAACGGGGCCACATCGCCACCGCGCGTCGCCTCGCCCTACGATTACGAGAACCCCACCGCGGGCCACCTCTACGCGGTGCCGGATACGCCGACGCCGATGCTGCCCGACGATTGGACCAAGCGCGTCGCCGACGCCGGTGCGGCGTTTTTTTATGCGACGCCGGACCGCACGGCGACGTTGGAAAATCTCAGGGAGAGTTTGCGCAAAGCCGCAAGCGGCGAACCCTCGATTGATCTCGATTCCGCGCGCGCTGCGCCGTTTTTTGGGATCGGCTACGGTTACGGCCAGGTCGAAGCGTTGTTCGAGGCGATGGCGCACGAAAATCTACTTAACGCCGCGGAGTTGTGGCAGGAAGTGCAGCAGGCGATCGCCGCGCTGCACGGGCCCGACGCCGACGCGCCCCGGCGCAGCCTACAAGCCGCGGCGGAACGGTTGCTCGCCGCGCGCGAGGTTTTGTACCCCGTCACGATCCACTTGCTCGATTTTCTCCTGCTCGATGACAAGAACCTTGCCACGTGGCCGGCGTCCTTTGAGAAGGGGCTGGCGTTGAACGTGATCGGCTGCGCGGCCGTGCTCGAACACTTGGCGAAGGAACAGCCGGAGCGGCTGGCGGCGCTGCGCGAGCGGCTCGCGGGCGGCCTCGCAGAGATCATCGGCGGCTCGTACGTCGAGCGCGAGGACGCCATTCTGCCGGTGGAATCGCAGCTTTGGAACCTCCTGAAGGGCCAGGCCGTCACGCAGGCGTTGCTCGGCCAGGAGGTGAAAATCTTCGGCCGCAAGCGCTTCGGCATCCACCCGCAGTTGCCGTTGTTTTTGAACGCCTGCGGCATGAACCGCGCCCTGTTGGTGGCGTTCGACGACTCGGTGCTGCCGACGCACCGGACGACCATTGTCAACTGGCCCTCCGCCGACGGCAAGCAAGTCGAGGCGTTTGCGCGCACGCCCCACCCGGCCGACACGCCGCAAACTTTCTTCCACCTGGCCCATCATCTCAACCGGTCGATCATGCAGGACCAGGCGGCGACACTCGCCCTGCTGCACCGCGGCAAGCAGGCCAGCCCCTGGTACGACGATTTGCTTGAGTTGAGCCGGCTCGCCCCCGTGTTCGGCAAATGGAACACGCTTTCCAACTACTTTAACGAGGTGCTGGCCGGCGACTACCTGTCGCCCGCCTCGGCCGACGACTTTCACGGCGACTACCTTAACGAACGCACCCAGGCGGACGGCGCACCAGACAATCCGGTCCGAAAACAGCCGATCAGCGGCATTGCGGAACAGGCCCGCGCCCGCCGTCGGCTCGACACCGCCTGGACCCTGGCTGCGATCCACCGGTGTCTCGCCGACAAAAACCTGGCGGCCGAGGACAGGCAGTTTCACGCCGACCTCACGGCGGTCGAGGACGCCTTCGAGTGCCAGGCCGTGGGGCCGTTCGACGCCGTGACCGCCGCCGAGGAGAAGGCCGCCGCCACCCTTGCGGGGCGACTGCTCGCGGGGGCGAAGGAGGCGACGCCCGGTTATCTCATCCTGAACCCGTGCAGCTTCCGCCGCCGGCTCGCGCTGGAGCTGGCCGACATTCCGGCGCTGTTGCCGTTGAACGCGCCGCTCATCGCCTGCCAGATTGACGGCCATACCGCCCGCGTCGTCGTCGAGATACCCGCCCTTGGTTTTGCCTGGATTCCTCGGCGAACCAGCGGCACCGTGGCACCGCACTCCTCGCGGCTGCGGCTCGCCGACGAGCGCTGCGTGCGCAACGACATCTTCGAGGCGGAGATCGACCCGGCGACCGGCGGCCTGCGCGCCCTCCGCGATCACCGCACGCGCACCAACCGTCTCGGCCAGCAACTCGTCTTCAACCCCGGCAGCACCACGCGCGTGCGGTCGATCAAGGCCACGTCCACCGGCCCGGCGCTCGGCGAGATCGTTAGCGAAGGCGAATTGCTGAACAGCCAGCAAGAAGTGCTCGCGACGTTTCGCCAGCGGTTCCGCGCCTGGGTCGGCCGGCCGGTCCTCGACCTGCACGTCGAAATCCAGCCCGTCAAGCCGGTGGAAGGCTACCCGTGGCACGCCTACTTTGGCGCACGGTTCGCCTGGCGGGACGAGCGCGCCCACCTGTTCCGCGGCGTCAACGGCAGCGCCCAGCTGACCACGCACCCGCGGCCGGTCACGCCAGACTTTCTTGAGCTGCGCTCCGCCGGTCACAACACCGTTATTTTCCCCGGCGGTCTGCCGTTCCACCTGCGGCAAGGGACGCGCATGCTCGACGTGCTGCTGCTGTCCGAAGGGGAAGCCGCGCGTCGATTCGACCTCGCCATCGGCGTCGATCGCGAATTCCCCATGCAAACGGCGCTCGGCATGATCTCGCCCGCGCCGGTGGTCGCCACCACGCACGGTCCGCCCCACGTCGGCGCGTCCGGCTGGCTGTTCCATCTCGACGCGCCGAACCTGATGCTGACCAACCTGCGGCCCGGCCCGGACGGGACGGACGCGGTTACGGCGCGCCTCCTCGAATGTGGCGGCCACGACGGCCCCGCGGAACTGCGCTGCGTCCGCAACCCGGTCCGTGCGTCCCTGCTCGACGCTCGCGGCAACGGCCTGGTCGATGCCTACACCCGCGACGACGCGGTGCAAATGGAGATCACGCGCAACGACCTGGTGCAGCTGCGCGTCGAGTTCAGTTGAGCGAAAGGCTTGCGGGTTAGATGCGTGGCGAGTGTGTTGGGGTTTGCAGCGGTCGAGTCACTTTTATGCGGTGCGGCGGAAATGCGGCAAGCTACGCCGGGCCGCTTCCCTTTTCTACGCAACCGGAACGGTTTGCCCTGGTAGACGAGACCGGATTTCGGGAAGTTATTCCTCTACCGGCAATTCCGCTCTCAGTGGGAGACGGGGCCGGCACACGGAACACGAGAGAAGGACTACCCGATGAAGCGACTCGTTTTGGCGGCCGTCGCCGCCTTGGTGCTGACGTTGGCCGGTCAGCAGCAAGCCTCCGCCGGCGGCTGCGGCTTTGGCTTCAGTATCAGCGTCGGCGTCAGCGTTAATGTCAGTTGCAACAGTTACTGCAAGCCGACGTGCTGGAGCGCCTGCCCGTCCGGTTATGGCGGCGGCTGTGCTTATGGCTACGGCTCCGACTACGGTTACTCCGCCCCGGCGTATTACCCGGCCTATGCCGGCTACTACGCGCCCGCCACCAATTACGGCACGGCCTATTATCAAGCGCCGATGGCCGTGACCGCCCCGACCGGCGTGCAGCAGGCCGGCTATTCTTACTACGGCTACAACCAGGGTCCGAGCTACTGGTACGGCCGGTAGAATTTCCTCTTTGGCGAGCCGGGAGCGTCAGCGACCGGAGTGAGTTTCAGTGAAGACTCCGGTCGCGGGGTGCCATGCTTTGGTACTCCAAAGCATGCTTTCGAGTACGAAAGCATGGCACCCCCTGCGTCGGCGTACACTCCGGTCGCTTACGCTCCCGGCTCGCCAAATTCGTGCGACTCGCCGGTTCTTGCGCGCCTGCCTTTCTTTTCCAGCACCCAATTCGTTTGGACGCGCATTTTCCCTGGACCCGACGCCGACTTGCGGGAATCTTTCAGGGTGGGACGACATGACCTCTGCCGACGGCAGACAACTCGGTATTCCCGGATCGGAAAAGGTGTCCTTATGAAGAAACTGTTCCTGGCGGCGCTCCTCGCGCTGCCGCTCCTGGCCGTGCCCGCGCGGGCCAACTGGTTCCCCTTCCGCGTCGAAGTGGGGGGCAACGTCTCCGTGCGCGTGTCTGGCAGTCAGTGTCAGTCGGGCGGCTGCCAGCTCGGGCCGTGGTACCAGTATTTCCCGTACGAAGCGCATTTCCAGTCGGCGGCGCCGATCGGCTTCCCCTACTGGCCTTCGCCCCAGACCCTGCCGCCGGCTGCCGCCGGAGTGGGTTATCAGTACCCTCAGTATCCGCAGGCCGCGCCCGCGCAGGCCTACCCTTTGCAACCGACGAACTACCAGCCGCCGTCCTTCCAGCCGGTCGGGTATTACCCGGCCCCTAGCTACTGGTACGGGCGGTAAACACACCGGACCGAGGGGCACGGGGCGTTTTCTCCTATCCGCCTCGTGCCTCTTTCCGTGCCAGAATCGCTTCCCCGGCGTCGATGACGGGTAGCGTCCGGCGCAAGGGCAGCGACTGTCCCGTCGAGTGCCGGCAATGCTTTCCCTGCCAGCTGTCCCGCCGACCCAATTCTGCCTGAATCGCCTGTAACAACGCCGGTTTTTCCAAACACCACTGCGGGGCGACCAGGTAGTCCGGCGGCGCGTCGCCGTTGAGCCGGTGGACCACCAGCGTCGCCGGCAGCCGTTCGAGGAAGTCGCACACCAAACTCACGTATGCGTCGCGCTCCAACATCCGCACTTCGCCGGCGTGGTACATGGCCTCCATCGGCGTCCCGCGAACGACGTGCAGGTTGTGAATTTTGACGCCGTGGACCGGCAACCCGGCCAGGGCGTCGGCGGTCGCCAGCATGTCGGCGTGCGTCTCGCCTGGCAGTCCCAAAATAACGTGGACGCACAAGTCCAGGCCGCGCCCCTGGCAACGGCTCACCGCGTCGAGGAAGGCGTCGTAGTGGTGGCCCCGGTTCATCCAGTCGAGCGAGCGGTCGTGCATGGTCTGCAAGCCGAGTTCGAGGCAGACGTGGCGGTCGGGGGCGTAACCTTGCAACAGATCGAGCACCGGGTCGGGCACCGAGTCGGGGCGGGTGCCGACCGCGAGGCCGACCATTTGCGGGTGGGTCAAAGCCTCGTCGTACAACCGGCGCAGGCGTTCCAACGGGGCGTGCGTGTTCGTCGCCGCCTGGAAGTAGGCGAGGAAGCGGTCGGCGTTGTAACGGCGGCCGAGCAGCTCGACGCCGCGCTCGACCTGGGCAGTGATCGACGTGCGCGGCAAGCGCCGGTTGGGGCTGAAACTGCGGTTGTCGCAATAGACGCAGCCGCCGGTCGTCACGGTGCCGTCCACGTTGGGACAGGTGAAGCCGGCGTCGATCGTGACGCGGTAAACGCGGGTGCCGAAGCGCTCGCGCAGGAAGCGGCTGAACGGGTAATAGCGGCGGTCGGCGGTAAAGCCGGTCGGCAATCCGGCGGCGGTCGGCGTGGCGGCCATGCTTGTTCCTCGGAAGCGAAACCCGTCTCATCGTACCGGGTCGCGCTGAATCGCGATAGCCGGCACAGCTCATGCAGTCTGATCTCGGCCCGACAATTTTTTCGGCAAGCGCGTTAAACTCATTTGCCAGGGGCGTCTGTTGTTTATAATCATTATGAGAGAATGATGGGAACTCGGCTTTGGGTACCCGGAGTGTTCGTCCGCGCGGTCGTCCCCTCCGGGGTGGAATTCCGGCACAAGCTGCGAGATTCGACCATGAGCGTAGAAGTCCACGGCGAGCTGATCCCCCTAAAGGGCGGCGACACCATCCCCCTGATTCGCGAAGTCATGACCATCGGGCGCCGCGATTCGTGCGACATCCCGATGCATTTCCCCAACATTTCCGGCAAGCACTGCGAGTTGCTGTACCGCAGCGGCTACTGGTACATTCGCGACCTGCACAGCACCAACGGCGTCAAGGTCAACAACCTGCGCGTCGATCAAAAGATTCTGCACCCCGGCGACAAGATTTCCATCGGCAAACGACTGTTCACCATCCAGTACAGCCTTCCGGCCGACCAGAACAAACTGGAAGAGGTCGAAACCGAGGACATCATGAGCCTGTCGTTGCTGGAGCGCGCGGGTTTGCAGCGGCACGAGCATAAACGCAAGAAGGGCAGCACGGTCGATTTTGACGCGGGCGATTTCCTCCTCGACGGTGAATGAACTGGAACGGATTGATCCTCGATCCCGCTACCCAACCCCCCGTTGCAGCAGAACCCACCCCAGCGCAAAAATGGCGGCGTCCACGATGCCGTGGCCCACCCACACGGCATAGAGGGTGCCGGTGCGCTCGTAAAGCCACGCCCAGAAAAAGCCGCCGACCGCGATGCACAGCGCGAACGGCACGACGGCGTCAAAGAAATAGTTGGGCAGATAAACGTAAAGCACAATGACGTGGTGCGCCATGAAGGCCAGCGCGGACAGCACCGCCGCGGGCGTAAACGGCAGCAACGTCCGCAGGCGGCCGAATAAAAACCAGCGGAAATAATACTCCTCAAACAACGAATGCCCGACGACGTACACGGCGGCAAACAGGAAGTACCGGACCGGCGTATGCAGTCGGAACTGGTCTATCTTTTCACGGACCCGGTCGGGTGCGTTACCCAGTACCGGCGACTCCGCCAGCCAGCCGTAGTACAGGCCGAAGAGTGCCGCCGTGACGAGCAGGCCGAAACCTGCGCCAAGAAGGATGCCCTCGAAACGTGGGCGTTCCAGGCGCGGCCAGTGCCGTTCGATTACGAACACCGCGAGCAGGGGTAGCAGAAACTGGATTGCCTTGCCCGTGCCGAAGGCGACCTGCTGCAACGGGTTTTGGGCGTCCTTGTCCGGCGCGAGGACGATGAAGTAGCCATAGGTCACGACCGTCGGCAGGACCATGCCGAATACGAGGGCCGCGACGAGCAAGGAGCGGCGCAGTGGTTGCATCGCTGGCACCTTTCGCAAAGCCGCAAGCGGCGAAATCGGGCTACAGACTTTCAACGAGGCGGCGCACCAGCACGCGCAACTGTTTCTCCGCCACGTTCGCGGTGGCAATGATGTCCTCGACGCTTGCCGGCTCCAGGGCGTCCGGTAGGCACATGTCGGTCACGATCGAAAACCCGACGTTGCGCAGCCCGCAGTGGACCCCGACGATGACTTCCGGCACCGTGGACATGCCCACCACGTCGGCGCCGCCGGCGCGCAGGAAACGATACTCGGCCCGCGTTTCCAGGTTCGGTCCGGGCACCGCGACGAACACGCCTTGATGGCAGACGATCTTTTCTTCGAGCGCGATGCGCCGGGCGAGCTTGACGAGTTCGCGGTCGTACGGCTGGCTCATGTCGGGGAAGCGCGGTCCCAGGCGGTCGTCATTTTTGCCGATCAGCGGGTTGTCGCCCAGCAAGTTGATCTGGTCCTCGATGACCATGATGTCGCCCTTGGCGAACTGCGGGTTCATGCCGCCACAGGCGTTCGTGACCACGAGCACTTCGCAGCCCAGCGCCTTCATGAGACGCACGGGCAGCGTGATTTGCTGCAACGAGTAGCCTTCGTAGTAGTGAAAACGGCCCTCCATCGCCACGACCGTCTTGCCGCCCAGCTGGCCGCAAACCAGCCGGCCCGCGTGCGAAACGACCGTCGAATGCGGGAAGTGTGGGATGTCTCTGTAGGGGAAGCTCGCCTCCGCCGCGATCTCGCCGACCAGCCCGCCCAGGCCGGTACCGAGGATGATGCCCACCAGCGGCTTGCGCGTCCACTTCGCCAAGATCGCTCGCCGGGCCGCCTCCACCTGGTCGAAGATTTCTACCATCGCAATTATCCCTGTTATATTAGTCGCGGGGCACCTTGACACAAGCCCGACGCGCCAGCGAGGGACGGTCCCTCGCTGGCGCGTCGGGCTTGTGTCCTTCCTAGCCGCGGTGAAGAGCACGTCTCCGGGATGCGTCGAGCCGGAAACGGTCGTCCGCCGGCCTCGTGTGGATGAAAATACGGCAGAAGGTGGCACAATGGTAGTACGCAGCCGTTTTTGTAACCGTTCACTCCCCCCCTTGCGAAGGGGGGGTAGGGGGGGTGGAGTGGACGCCAGGACTGATTACTTCTATTGGTTCTTACCCCCCCAACCCCCCCTTCGTAAGGGGGGGAGTGAATGGTTAGCCGTTTTTCTTTCGCGCCGGGTGCCGCCCGCTGGACGAGGACCGTACCGATGGCCGTGAACCTGACCCCGCAATACCTGGAAGCCGAGCAGGAATACAAGCGCGCCCAGTCGCCGGAAGACCGCCTGGAATGCCTCAAGAAAATGTGGACGCTGGTGCCCAAGCACAAGGCCAGCGAGAAGCTGCAAGCGGAACTGAAAACCAAGATCAGCGAAACCAAGGAAGAAGTCGAGCACGAGAAGAAAAACCCCAAGAAGGTGGGCATCAGCTACAAAATCCCACGCCAGGGCGCGGGCCAGGTCGTCCTCCTCGGCGGGCCGAACGTAGGCAAGAGCCGGCTGCTGACCCGTCTCACCCGCGCGACGCCGGAGGTCGCCCCTTACCCGTTCACCACGCGCGAGCCGCACGCCGGGATGATGGAATGGGAGGACGCGCGCGTGCAGCTGATCGACACGCCGCCGGTGACGGCCGACTACCTGGAAAGCTACGTTTCCAGCATGGTCCGGGCCGCCGACGCCAGCGTACTCCTGCTCGACCTGGGCGACGACGACGGCCCCTTTGCCGCCGAGACGGTCATCGAACGCCTGGCAGGGGTCAAAACGATGCTCGTCGGCAAAGTGCCGGCCGAGATCGCCGACCCGTCGATCCATTACAGCAAAACGCTGCTCGTCGCCAACAAGAGCGACCTGCCCGACGCGGCGGACCGTTTGGAGATCGTGCGCGAGATGTTCGGGCCGCGGTTGCCGATCCACGTCCTCGACGCCGAGTCCGGCAACGGGCTGGAGGAAGTTCGCACCGCGATCTATGGCGTGCTAAACGTCCTGCGCGTCTACAGCAAGCGGCCGGGTAAGCCGGCGGACATGGAATCGCCGTTCACTTGCCCCGTCGGCAGCACCGTGCAGCAGATGGCGGAGTTAGTGCATCGGGATTTCGCGGACAAGCTCAAGTCGGCCCGCATCTGGGGCACCGGCGTCTTCGACGGTCAGACGGTGACGCGCGACCACGTGTTGCACGACAAGGATGTCGTCGAGTTGCATTCGTGACGACTGGCGGGGTTATTTGCCGGCTTTCGCGGGTTTTCTTGGAGCATAATTCGTGCGGACGCCGGTTGCCTTGCGTACAATTGAGGTGGATTCCCACGCCCAATGAATCACGCATACGGGAACGAGTTGGGCAACTGGAGGTGCAAGCATGTTCAGTAAATGGTCTCTTCCGCTCGCGGGAGTGGCGGCAATTTCGGTACTGTTCCTCTCCGCCGGTGCCGGCCAGGCTCAGCACAGCGGCGGCGGTCATGGCGGCGGTCACAGCAGCGGCAGTGGCGGTCATGGGGGCGGTGGTTATCAAAGCGGTGGCGGCTATCACAATGGTGGCGGCTATCACAATGGTGGCGGCTATCACGACGGCTACCACGGCGGCGGCTATCACGACGGCTACCACGGCGGCGGCTATTACGGCGGTTACCGCGGTGGCATTGGCATCGGTATCGGGCTGGGCGGCTATTCCGGCGGGTATCCGGGCTATTACAACTCGGGTTATTACTCGAATTCGTACTACGCCCCCAATTACTACGTCGCTCCCAGCTACTACAGCGCGCCGGCTTACTACCCGCCCGCGACAACTTACGTTCCGTCGGTGAACCTCCAAACGCCGTCGGTCATCCGCAACGCGGACTTTGAAAGACCCGTGCCCCAGGTGGCTGGCAATGCCTCCCTCGTCGAGGTGAACGTGCCGCCGAACGCCGAAGTTTGGTTCGACGATCTCAAGACCAAGCAGACCGGCGATACGCGGACGTTCAAGTCTCCGGAACTGGAGCCGGGCAAGACGTACCTTTATGATGTTCGCGCCCGCTGGGTCGAGAACGGCGACGAGGTCACGCGGTCCCGGACGGTGCGCGTGCAGGCCGGCCGCGCGGTGCGCGTGGACTTCGCCTCCAAGTAAGGTTTGCAAAGCCACAGGGTGTGGCAACTGTTTTGGGTGAGGCCTTCACCAACCCCGGAAGCTTTTTCTCGTGCTGAAGGTCCGCCCGGTCGTAGCCGCAAGCGGCTCGCTTGCTGGCTTCTGCGCGGGTTCAGCCAGCAAGCGAGCCGCTTGCGGCTACGACAACTGCTTTTCCTTTGGCAAGGGTGGCCTTTTTCGTGGCGAGGGTCGAGATTGGCCAGGGTCGATCCGGCGTCGGTGGTGATGCGTAAGAGCATACTGAAAAATGGTTTACGGCTGTCTTGCGCAGAGCGTTTGCGCAAAAGCGGTTCGACCCTCGCCATATGTTGATTGGCTTGGCTAGGGTCGGACAGGCCCGGTCGTCATCCAAAGGGGTCGCGGTTAGACAACCATTGGCTCGCGCGGCGTGG
>JBBRLG010000209.1:0-11570 GCA_038231495.1 Gemmatales bacterium
CCGCAGCGCGAAGCAAGGACGAGCGCGCAATGCCGGGAACCGTGCCGCTCGTCCTTGCTTCGCGCTGCGGACTCGCAGGCCCGACTGAAGCGCGTCTCATTCTTTCCGGACTCTCTAAGTAGTCAAATCCCCTTGCGGGCGATGGATCGCCTTTCGGGAACGAGTCAGGAGGACGCCACCGATGCAAGCACACCCGGAAATTCTCCTCAATCGTGGCGGGCGCAGAAAAAAGATTAGCGTCATCCTCATCGATTGGGGCGTACGCGAAAGCTTTCATTGCCTGGAATACCTCAACCGGCAAACCGCCAGTCGGGACGACTACGAACTGATCTGGCTCGAATTCTATAAGCGCCAGCCGGAAGACTTACAGCGTCTGGCCGAATCGGCGCGCGGCCAACACACGGTCCTCGACAAGTGGCTCGTCCTCGGCTACCCCGACAATCTGCTATTTCACAAGCACCGTCTTTACAACATTGGCCTGCTCGCCGCCGAGGGGGACGTGTGCGTCTTTTGCGACTCGGACGCGGTTTTCCGTCCCACCTTCATCGAAAACTTGATACGCGCTTACGAACAGACGCCCAACGCGGTCGTCCATATTGACGAAGTCCGCACCATTAATAGGCGATTCTACCCCTTCAATTATCCCAGCGTGGAGGACATGTTGGGTGACGGCTGTATCAATTGGGACGGCGCGACCACGACCGGCCTGGCTGCCAAGCAAGACCGCCTGCACGGTGCCAATTACGGCGCCTGCATGGCCGCCCGCCGTGGCGACCTGCTCAAAGTGGGCGGCGCGGACGAACACCTCGACTATCTGGGCTACGTTTGCGGGCCGTACGACCTGACTTTTCGGCTGCGCAACCTTGGCCGTCGGGAGCGCTGGCTGTCAAACGAATACTTATATCACACCTGGCACCCAAACCAATCGGGGTTCAATAGCGACTACCAGGGTCCGCACGACGGCCGGTGCATGTCGTCGCGCGCCTTGCACGCGCGCATCTCCGGCCGAGTCCAGCCTTACCTGCGCAACCCCTGGCTTGAGGGCGTAACGGACGGCAGCCCGGTACGGATCGGCGACGTGTTGAACGCAATGGCGGAGCGGCAAGAACCCGATTGGGTTGCGGGCACCCAACCCACGACTCCCCCCGACTGCGTGTACTGGGTCCATAAGGCCTACTACGGTTACAATCTATTTATCCACAGGGATGAATGGTTCGCCTTGCCGAAGGGTGTCGGTTTGTTCGACCCCACCAAGGCTCTCCAGGGTCGTTATCCAAAACTGCTGCGCGCCCCGGACGAGCAAACGCTGCGGGCATTGATTCAAGACGTGCGCAGCTGGAAAAGGGTGCGCCGGCTGGTTGGCGAATTCAACTCCATCGTGCGCCGCGTCCGTGCCCAACCGTTGCACCGCTTGCCATTGCGGGCCTGGCGACGGGCCAAAAAAGATTTCCTGTCATTAGCACCCGGTTGATCCCAAAGCAGTTCGCAACCCAAATTCAATACACGCAATTGCAAGCCGTGCAGTCGAATTGAGAATCCTGCTCCATGCTCGACGACGTCGATCTCTTGATCTGTGGTGCGGGGCCGGTCGGCTGCGTCCTTGCGGAGCGGGCGGCAAACGTCCTGGGCTGGAAAGTCCTCGTCATCGATAAGCGCCGCCACGCCGCGGGCAATTGTTACGACTCGCGGCACGCCAACGGGGTACTCGTCCACAATTATGGCCCGCACTATTTCCGAACCAATGACGCCTCCCTGTTAGAATATCTCTCCGCATTCACGGAATGGATTCCTGCCCTCTACGAAGTGAAAAGTTGGGTAAACGGCCAACTCTATCCGTTTCCGATTAACCTTACCACGCTCGAACAATTCTTCAAACTGCGACTGACGCGTGGCTCGGCGGAACGGTTGCTTCGCACACTACGCCATAACAACGCCCCGCCACGCAATTCGGAGGAGTTCGTGTTGGGCCGGGTCGGCCGGCAACTGTACGAGGCATTTTATCTCAATTATACTCTCAAACAATGGGGTATACATCCAAGAGAATTAGAGCCAAACGTTTGCGGCCGTATTCCGGTGCGACTCGATCGGGATTGCCGGTACGTCGATCAGCGCTTCCAGGTCATGCCCCGTCGGGGGTTCACCGCCCTGTTCGCGCGCATGCTCCGGCACCGAAACATTCGCGTACTCCTCGACTGTGCTTTCCAGGAAGTAAAGAACCTTATACGGCCGCGCCGGGCGACCGTGTACACCGGGCCGATTGACGAGTATTTCGGCTGCCGGCTCGGCAAATTGCCGTACCGCTCTCTCCATATTGAATTCGTGCCCCACGCGACCGAGTACAAGCAGCCCTGTGTGCAAATCAATTACCCGAACGACCATGCTTACACCCGCTCGGTCGAAATTAAACACGTAACCGGCCAGCGCCATGCCGAAACGGTGGTCAGCTATGAAACTCCCACCGCGGTCGGCGAACCCTATTACCCGGTGCCGACGCCTTCCAGCGCAAACCTTTATCAACAATACAAGCAATTGGCGGAACAAGAGACGCAGTGCCACCGCGTCTATTTCTGCGGCCGCCTGGCTCAATATCGATATTTCAACACCGACGAAGTCATTTCGGAGGCGCTTCAATGCTTCAACAACATTCGCACCCGCTGTGCGCCGCAAGCCGCTCCGTCTGCATCGTCGTTGGCGACAGCGATTGCCTGAAATCGGGAAGCGAGGTAGCCGCGACTCTCGTAACTCAATTCCTGGCAGCCGGGGCCAAGGTTCACATCCTGCATTGCGGGCCTTACCGGGCAGCCGAATTGGATCGACCAGCGCGCCAGCTTTTGAGCGATGGCACAACCTTCTCCACACTCGACCCCAATGCTGGCCCAGGCACGCAGCGGGTACGCAACGTCCATGGCCCGGACCATGCGGATCGGAGCGACGAAGTACGGTACGTCCTGGAGCGGTTGTCGCAGCAACGCAACTTCGATCTCATCCTCTTTCCGGCCGACGGTGGTCTCGGCTTCCGCACCGTTCAAGCGAAACGGGCCGGCCTCGGATTCGAGGGCGTTCTGCTGGCCGTAAGGCTCGACCGGTGCAGTGAGTGGCACCGCGACCAGGAACACCGCTGGCCATCGGGGTTGAGCGAGCTGGAAATCGATTTTGCCGAGCGATACGCCTTTGAACGCGCCGACATCCAGGTTGCATCGAGCACCGAAATACTCGATTACATTCGCGGCATTGGCTGGACGCCTTCCAGCAATGTTATTGTCGAGACGCCTTACGAGGGAGCGACCGCATGCCTTTATCGAAACCTACCTCTTACGCCATTGGTCTCGGAGAAGTGCCGGCCGCTAGTTACGGTTGGCGTTCCGCACTATAACCTTGGCCGCTATTTGCCTGAAGCGCTCGCTTCGCTTGCTGGACAGACTTATCCGAATCTGGAAATATTGGTCATTGATGACGGTTCCAACGATCCGGCGTCCAGCGCGGCCTTTGAGCGCATGCAATGCGTCTACCCCCAATTTCGCTTTCTCCGCCAACAAAACGCCGGCATTGGTGCGACACGCAACCGAGGATTAAAGGAGGCGAGCGGCGAATTTTTCATCCCTATGGACGCGGACAACGTTGCCCGCCCCGACATGGTGGAACGGTTCGTCAACGGCATTCAGGTCAACCCTGATCTGAGTGCCATGACCTGTTACTACCTGGCCTTTGGAGAAAAGGTGCCGCTCGCGCGGGAAGAGTACCTTTACGCCTGTCGGCCAACCGGAGGCCCGCACACGCTGGCCAGCATCCGTAATGTCTACGGCGACGCGAATGCGATCTTTCGTACGGCGGCGCTCCGGGCAGTCGGCGGTTATGAAATCGACCGTGACACTTCTTTCGAGGATTGGGAAGCCTTCGTAAAGTTGGTGAACGCCGGCCACGCCGTCGGCGTTATTCCGGCAGCCCTGTTTTATTATCGCCACCGCGAAGCCGGCTTCTCGCGGGTCACGGACGACTACCGCAATCACCAACGGGTTCTACGGCAATTTCTGCGCATCGACCACCTGCCCGCAAGCGAAAGGGCCGTACTTTGGGGCACGCTCGTGGGCTTCCACCTCGACGCCGAGCGACACCGGGGCATGCTCCGCTACGCCGCCGCCGACCGATTGCACGCGCTGTGTAACAAGGTTCCTTACGCGACCCGCAGTTTGAAGTGGCTGTATGCCAACGGCGGCCGAGTTTGGGATCGTGTGCGGGGGCTTTTATAAAACTCCTCTAGCTTGGCAAGGTATCCATGGACGACTCCCGATATGCTTTAGCCGCTTCCGGATCAATGTGATAGTTCGGCGAAGCGTTGCACAGGTTAACATTGTAATAAGGGTCGCGCGAAAACACCTTGGCCCAGCGGGCGCGGAACAGGTCGCGACCGGTCCCGGCCGTCTTACCGCGCGTGGTCGCTTCGTAATGATACAGGCGGGCATACGGCGTGACCACGACGCTTCGCCCGGTGGTTTGTAGCCGTAAACAGTAGTCAATGTCGTTGTATTCGAGGGGAAAGGCCGTATCGAGGCCGCCCAAGTCGCGGAAGACTTGGTACCGCGTCATGAGGCACGCGCCCGTGACTGCACAACAATTCCGGGGGACGTGATTGTTGAAGCCGTGGCCCGGATGATCGTACGGATAGTCGGGGAACGCATGAAGGGGGTGACCGCCGAGCAAAGCGATCCCGGCGTGTTGTAGCCGGCCGTTCGGGAACAGGAGCATGGCCCCGACGGCCCCGACGTCGTCCTGCTGCGAAAATTCGAGCATGCACTCCAGCCAATCGGGGCTGATGACCTCCGTGTCGTCATTGAGCATCACAAGGTGCTGCCCACCGGCGTGGGACGCGCCGAAGTTGATGGTGGTCGAAAAATTAAACGGACCCGGGCAGGTGACAACCCGGCCGCCGAGACTCGTAAGTTCCTCTCGAACGTCATCCGGCATACCGGGATCGCCCACGATGATGATTTCATAATTCGGCCAGGTGCTTAGCTGCCGGACGCCGCGTACGCACTGCGTAACCAGCATTTGCTCGCGGCCCGCCATCGTTTTCGCGACTGCGGCAGTTGGGATGATAATGCTAACGAGCGGACGGCCGATTACTGTAAATCGCACCCGCTGCGTGTCCTCCGTGAGTCCTGGTTCTACCGACCCACTGCGCTGCGTTTCTACAAGGTGATGGCTCAGGGCCAGGCGGGCCGCAACCCTTGCGTTGGCGTCAGCAGTCGTAGTTGGCTGCTTCCCGATGCGCTTGTGATAAAGAACGTCCGCAATGTGTTTTATTCGGGACGTGCGCGCTGCAATGCGCAACACCAGGTCGTATTGCTCCACTCCCGCACTGGTTTCGCTCCAGCCCCCCAATTCGCGCACCAATTCCGTCCGCTGTACCGCAAGGTGGCACGCATAGGGATAACCCAACAGATATTCGGGCGACCAATCCGGCTTGAAGAAGGGGTCAACGTGATGTCCCTCCGCGTCGAAGCGGTCTTCATCACTGTAAAGAAAATCCACGGCAGGATCATCATTGATCGCGCGGGCCACACTATAAAGGGCTTGGTCTGCCAACTTGTTGGCAGCGTGCAAGACGGCGACATAGGTGCCCTGTGCCATGTCGAGGGCTTTATTGATGAGGGTGCTGCTTCCGGTCTCTTCGCCTGCGATCCATCGAATTCGCGCGTCGCGTCGGCTATAATCTTCAACCAATTGCCGCAACCTCCCCGATGGCGCGCTGCCGTCTACGATACAGAGCTCCCAGTGCGCGTACATCTGGCCCAGGATCGATTCGAGCGCCTCGCGCAAGTCCGACTCCTGTTCATCGGCAACCACCATGAGCACTGAGATCAAAGGCTTTTCGCTCATACTCACGACTTCGGTGCGGAGGTAATTGCGATCTTGCTCGGTAAGTGCTTGCCGTTGCCGCCAACGATCATAAGCGAGCCTCGGATCGTACGGGGCCGGGGCCGCGTAGGATGAACTTTTCAGCCCTTTCAACGCCTTTTTGCCCAGGGCGGTGATCTGGCCGCGTACCAGCAATCCTAGACTGTGGCGCAGGGCGATCCAGGCATAACTCAGTTTCTTTAGCGACGACAGTTTGCCGGCCAATGCCCGCCGCATGGCAGTTAATTGTCCGACCCTGGCGGCGACCAAGGGTGGGGTCGAACGCTCGTTGGTAGCGGCCACGGTGCGAGGAACCGATGTCATGGGGGTGCGCCTTCCGTGATGCAATGACTATCCTTTGGAAGCGCTTTCCGAACCCAGGCGAGCTGGGCGCGATAGCCACCAGTGGCAGGCTAATTTGCGGAAACTACCACCGGGGACTATCGTCCCCGGCTCGCCTTAAGTTCGGAAAGCGCTTCTAAAGGATAGTCATTTCAGCGCCGAATGATAAGGCGTATTTGCAGCCAATTGCGAGCCAGAAACAAGTTCGCATCGAACCCGCCTTGACGCGACCCGGGGATTCCGGCACCATCAGCGCCTTCGCAAACCTTTTTCGTGTCCGGATCGCGGGCTGACCGGTCCGTTGGAACCGAGGGGCCGCATGTTGCAAACCTGTTCGCGGACTCGTCGCGGCTTGTGGCTCCTGGCGTTGTTCCTGACAACCGCCGTGGGGTTTGCCACCTACCGCCACTCCGCGTTTGCCGTCTGGAATGATAGCCCGTGCGTCTTCCACCCGCCCGACGCCGACGAGCCAAATCCGCACTGGGCGGCAGCGCACGACCTTTCTCAACCGTCGGCGTTGTCGGACTTGTGGACCGGTGGCGGCGGGGCGTTCCAATCCGTCCAGGGCGGCGGGTATCGCCCGCTTTCGGAATTGTGGACCTTCGTCGCGGCTTATTTCTTTTACGACCCGCGTTGCCTGCCGTATCCACTGCTGCTCGTCGTCGGCGCGCTTCACGGCGCGCTGGCCGTCAGCCTCTTCGCGGTCGCCCGGCGTTTTGTCCGCCGCGATCTGACTGCGTTAGGGGTTGTTTTGTTGGTGTTGGCCTCGCCGCCCCTGGTCGCCAGCTCCTGGGTGTGCGTCGCCGGGGTTCAGGTATTGGTGCCCTTGCTCTTTTGCATTTCATTGTTGTGCTACTGGAACGTGGTCGAGAACCGGTTCCGAATTCCGTTCGGGATTGTATTGGTCTTACTGCTATTCCTTGGCCCGTGGGTGCGAGAATTCTTTGGACTGAACGCGCTGTTGCTGATACTGCTCGAATGGCGGCGCGTGCGACGGCCAACGTGGTTGATGGGAGTCGCGGCCCTCGGCTTCCTGCACGCTCTGTTTCCCACCGCCCTGGTCCACTGGCTTTGCTTGCCCGGATTGCCGTTGCAGCCCGTCTACCGCCTGGGGACCTTGGCCGGGGCGCTCGGCAAGGATGAGATTCGCTGGGAGGCGGCCTGGCATTTTCTGCCGCTGTTGCCGCCCTTGCTTTGGGTCTGTGGCGGCGCGGAGGCCGTCGCCCGTTTCTTCGACCGCTCCCAGGCTTCATTAAATCAGAAAGACACCTGGAGCGACCGGATCGAACGCGGCATTCAGCGCGCGGCCCTGCCGTGCTGGCTGGTGTTGCTGTTCGTGGTAGTCGTGGCGCCGCAACTGCGAGGCTACACGGGCGTGGCCCTGTGCCTGGGGTTGGCGGCGTTGGGGCTGCGCCGCGACCTGTTTCTGGGGTGTTGGTTCCTGTTGACGTTCGTGCCGATCTTGCGCGTGTTCACCGAACACGTCCACTTCCTCTACGCCATGCCGCCGGCGGCCCTCATCCTGGCGCAAGCCGCGGAGTCGCTCTGGCTGCGCCTCGAAGGTCGGCCCGGCCTGGTGCGCGTGCGTTATGCTTTGGCCGGCGTCCTGGCCGTCGTCGGCACCGACCAGGCGCTGAATGTTTACGGGTCCTACTGCGTCAATCACGCGGCTTACGAGGGCATCGACACCACGGCCGACTGGTTCCGCGGCCACGTCCCCGAGGGTTCCGTGGTCGTGTCCAACGTCATTCACGGCGAAGAGATCAAGTGGCGCAGCGGCAATCACGTCCGGAATTATTGGACCATCGGCGCGGGCATCAACGACCCGCGCCGGGCCGTGGAACAGCCGGCCGAGCTGGAGGCGCTCCTGGCCCGCGCCGGACCCCATCCCGTCTATTTTCTCGATGTCGATTTCGACAACCCGCCGTGCAAGGCCCAGTACCACCGCCACAAATACGTTCATCAACTGGACATCGCCCGCCACGACCTGGGCATCGTCCACATGACCGCGGCGCGTTACCTGTTTGTCGATCCGCTGCGCTACCTGGTGCCGAGGGAGTTCCAGCCGTTCCTGGGCGCGCCGGATTTGGTGAACGACTTCGGACGCAGGCTGTCGCCCGGCCGACCTTTCGTCCAGGAAGTCGTCGCGCAGTACCACGTCTATGAAGTGTTGGACCGGAAACGCGAGGATGCGGAAGGTTCGGCGGTCGCCGGCGCTGGTCTGAAGGCTCCCTGAGAGGGTCAACGTCTTTGGCGAGCCCCGTAGCCGCAAGCGGCTCGCTTGCAGGCTCTGGCGACGGGAGCCTGCAAGCGGGCCGCTTGCGGCTACGAGCGACGGTGAGCGGGAGCGTAAGCGACCGGAGTGCGTTTCAGTGATACACTCCGGTCGCTTACGCTCCCGACTCGCCAAAACTCGAAGTAAGGCGCAATTAACCCAACAAACTCTTCGCCATCACCTGGGCGACCTGCATGCTCTCGCGGAACACCGGGTCGCGCTCGCGGTCCGACAACTGCCGGCCGATTACCTCCGCGGGCGACTGCTCCGGCACCATGAGCGTCCGCGGCTCGGCCTCGACGCCTTCCAGCCGGATAATCAGCTTGTCCGCACCCTCTGCCGACAGGTCCAGCGTCACCGGCTTACCGTCCAGGACACAGCGGATGCGCATGCCCTGAACCTCCGGCGACCCGTTTTCCAGGCGCTTGATGCGAAAACGCACGTCGCCCTGCGGCGCCTGGAAGTGCCAGGCCATTTCGACCCCCTGCTGCACGTTGCCGGTCTGCACGCGCCAGCCCACGCGCGCCGCCAACCAGCTTACCAGCTCCCACGCCTGTACCACCGCGTGCGGGCCGTGGGCCACCGACACCTCGGTCACGGTCGCCACGTCCACCGGCTCCAACGCCTGCGTCACCAGCCGCCGCCAGAACTTCAGCCGCCGCCAGTTCAGGTCCGACGCCACCCGCCAACGGTTGGCGTCCGCGAAACGCTCCACACCCTCCAGCCAACTCGCCGTCGCCGCCACGCCGCGGGCCGGGTCCTGCCAGCCCAGGCTGTCGTACATGATCTGCTGGGCGTGCTCCCCCAACTCGTACAGGAGGTTGCCGGCCAGCGCCGGCGGCTCCGGCGACGCCCACCACAAGTTCGTCGGTAAATCGCCGATCATCAGCGACCGCACCGCGAACGGCAGCCGGTCCGCCAACGCCGCCGGGGCGCTTAATAACACCTGCTCCGAACACGCCTGTTGATGGCCGCTCAAGTCGCGCGCCTTGACCCGCACCGCGGCCTCGATTTTGGACTCGGAAGACCCGTTATCTCCCACAAGCAACAACACCCGCGCCGGGTGGACGGCCACCACCTCCGGTATCTGGGCGGCGATGCGCGTCGCGGTTTCCTCGCAATGGCAGTAGATGACGAGGTTGGACATGCGCACCAGCTGCACGACTTCCTTCTTGCCGTCGCGCAAGGTGCCCAGCTGCCGGGTCAACGCGGCCTCCACGTCCTGGAGCGCCACCGGCATCGCGTCGGCGAGGAGCGGTTTCGTCGTCGCGGTCATAGCGTCCTCCATTGCCGGCCGTCCTCTTGAATCAGGCGGTCCGCTTCGACCGGGCCCCAGGTGCCGCACTGGTATTCCGGCAAGTGCAGCGCCCGCTCGTGCCCCCACCAGTCCAGGACCGGCATGACCTCCTCCCACGCCGCCACCACGCCGTCGCGGCGCATGAACAGCGTCGCGTCGCCGGCCATCACGTCCAGGATCAGGCGCTCGTACGCCTCCGGACTCGACGTGCCGAAATTGGCGTAATTGAACTCCATTTTCACCGGATAGATGCGCACTTTCGGGCCGGGCAGCTTCGACGCGATGCGCATCGACATGCCCTCTTCCGGCTGCACCTTCAAGGTCAGCACGGTCGGCTCCAACGGCACCTCGGGGTGGTCGTTGAACAGGACCGACGGCACGTCCTTGAACTGAATGGCGACCTCGCTCGAACGCTTGGGTAGGCGCTTGCCGGTACGCAGGTAGAACGGCACGTTGGCCCAGCGCCAGTTGTCGATGAACAGCCGCATGGCGACGAACGTTTCCGTGTTCGAGTTGACCGACGGCGGCGGGATCGGCTTCTTGACGACCTCGTCGTAATAACGGCGGACTTCGTTGCGGTAGCCCGGCACGCGCAGGCCGTGGACGTCGCCTTCGATGTATTGACCGCGGACCACGTTCTGCTTGACCTCCGCGGGCGTCATGTGCCGGAGGCAGTGCAGGACGTTCGCCTTGGCGTCGCGCACCACGTCGGGTTCCAGCGAGTGCGGCGGCTCCATCGCGCAAATGCACAGCACCTGGAGCATGTGGTTTTGCACCATGTCGCGCAGCGCGCCGATGCCCTCGTAGTAGCCAATGCGGCTGGCCGTCATCTTGCCGGTGTCGGCGTCGAACTGGGCCAACCCTTCCTCCTCGGCGACGGTGATTTGCACGTGGTCGATGTACTTAGCGTTCCACAGCGGCTCGAAGATGCTGTTGGCGAAGCGCAGGACCAACAGGTTTTGCACCGTCTCCTTGCCGAGGTAATGGTCGATCCGATAAGTCTGTTTCTCGGCAAAGGCCTGGTCCACGACGCGAATGACCTCGCGGGCCGATTCCAGGTCGCGGCCGATCGGCTTCTCGACGACGGCCCGGGTGAAGGCCACTTCCTCCTTGGGGTCGTTGACCATGCCGGCCTCGCCGAGATGCTTGACGCACGTCTCGACGAACTGGGGCGGCACCGCCAAGTAGAAGACGCGGCTGCCGGGGATGCCGAACTGCTGATCGACGGCGGTAAGCTTATTCTTGAGTTTTTCGTAGGCCCGCGCGTCGTCGAAGCTGCCGGGGATGTAGGACAGGCACCGCGCAAAGTCGGCCCAGTGGGCTTCTTCGAGCGCCTGACGTGAGAAGCGTTCGATGCCGTCGCGGGCGCGCTTGCGGATGTAGTCGTCGGGGTCGCCGGCGTCGGCGTCCTTGGTGCTGGGCAGGCCGAAGCAGACGACGGCGAAGTGCGAGGGCAGTTGGCCGTCCTTGTTGAGGTTGTAGACCGCGGGCAGCAGCTTGCGCCACGCCAGATCGCCGTCGCCGCCGAAGATGACGAGGACGCACGGCTGCGGCAGCAGGGACTTGGCCGCGCCGGGAGTGCCGGGGAGGGGCATGGCGGTGAATCTCCTGGGTAATAAGGGGTCCCTTTCACCAATATACTCAACGCGGCCCGGTTTGACACAAGCCTGAAGCGCAAGCGAAGGATAGTCCTTCGCTTGCGCTTCAGGCTTGTGTCAGAGTCCCCCGCGTTGAGTATAACGTCCCGGTTGTTGGGTGCCA
>JBBRLG010000210.1:0-11561 GCA_038231495.1 Gemmatales bacterium
CACGGTGTAGGTGCCCGGAGGCAGCGGTTGGCCTGCGGTCGTCGTGGTGAAGGTGTAGGTACCGTCGCCCGCTGTCGTGGTGGTGGCAATCGTGGTGCCGCCGGCGTCCGTCAGGGTCAGGGCAACGCCGCCGATGCCCGTATCCGCGCCGGTCAGGCTGCCGCTGGCGTCCTTGTCGTCGTACACCGTGCCGCTGACGGCGACCGGCTTGACATCGCCGAAGTTGTAACCCACTCCGTTTTGCCCGGACGTGAGGACGACTGAGGAAATCTTGTCCACCGGCACGAGCGCCCCGTCGGCGTTGCCGCTGACCGTGCCGATGGTGTTGGTGGCTTGGAGGTAGCCTACCGGCTGCGTTTCCGTGACCGTGTAGCCCGCGGCATCACTGGGCCGTAGGCCGGTGAACGAGTAGGTGCCCGTCCCGGTCGTCGTGGCCGGGACGCTGACGACGTTGCCCAGGTCGTCCTTGCCCGTCAGGGTCAGGCTGACGCCGCCGATGCCCGTGTCCGCGCCGGTCAGGCCGCCGCTCGCGTCCTTGTCGTCGTACACCGTACCGGCGACGCTTACGGATTGAACTTCGCCGAAGTTGAAGTTTGGTTGCAACTGGTTCGAGTCGGCCGGAATGTTGATCGCCGCGACCGTATTGACGCCGACCGCGCCGGCGACACCGCCGAACGGGTTGCCCGCGTTGCCCGCCTGATTCTTGCCGTCGAGGTAGCCGACCGGCGGCGTCTTGGTAATCGTGTAGCCGTTGCCGTCGCTGGGGCGGAGCAGGCCGAACGAGTACGCGCCGGTGTTGCTCGTCGTACTGGTCAGACTGACCGTGTTGCCGAGCGAATCCGTGCCGGTCAGTGTCAGGGACACGCCGTTGACGTTCAGTTCCCCATTATCCTTGTTGCCGTTGTCGTTGGCGTCGAGGTACACGAAGCCGGTGACACTGTTGGTGTTGACGGTGACCGTGCTGGTGCCGCTCACGGTGCCGGCGCGGGCACCGCTGCCACCGGGAGGCAGGCTCTTGTAGGTCGTCGTCGCCGTGTTCACGAGCGAATTGCCGGGGGCCACGGCGCCCGCAATCGGCGGGCCGTCCACCTTCGCCTGATAGGTGATCGTCAGTCTGTTGTTCAAGTCCAGTTCTGGGTCGGCCACGACGACGGCCGTGTCGCCGGCGTTGTTGCCCGTGGTCACCGTGCCCGCGTTCGTCGTCACGCTGCCCGCGATCAGGGACTCGCCGGCCGGCAGGGGGTCACTGAGGTTCACGAGGAACGCCGGCCCTGTCGCGCCGTTCGCCACGGCGTTGCTGACGACGACGGTGTAGGTGAAAACCTGCTCGGCATCGACACGCGGGCTGCTCGTCGTCTTGGTCACGGTCAACTTCGGCTCGACCACCTCCACGGGCACCCCGGCATTCAGCGTGCCGGTGCCGTAGTCGAGCGTCACCGCGTTGGTCAGCGTCGTGCCCGACTTGTTGCCGGCCACGTTGGCCACCTGGGCTACGACCTCAATGACAATCACGTCGCCCGCGTCCACGACGTTGTCGCCCGCGTTGGCCAGGCCGCCCAGGTTGAACGACACGTTGTTGCCGGCCACCGTGCCCGCCGTGCCGACGCCCAGCGGTGAGCCGGAAATCGGCCCGCCACCCTTCGCGCCGGCGGTCGTGTTGCCGCCGATGGACACGATGCGCGAACTGACCGGGACCAGGCCGCCGGGCAGCGCGTCGGTCAGCTTCAGGGTGCTAAAGGTTGCTTCGTTCAGCGTGAAAGTCGCGTCAAACGTCACCAGCTCGCCGACCGCGACGCCCTGCACGCCGGTGTTGGCCGGGTCGTTGCCCACCTGCGGCACCGAAACGGCGGCGACCGTTTTCACCAGCGGTCCCGGCCTGGTCACGTTCACCGTCAAGGAGCCGCTGCCGAGGTAGGTGTTGACGCCGACGCCGGAGCCGGTGCGCTCGCCGTCCGGCTGGCCGGGCGCGCCGGGGGCGTTGGAACCGAGCGGGTTGGGCACTGTGCCCTTCGTTCCGGGCAGGCTGGTGTAGGTGAGGTTGGCCGTATTCGTGAGGCCGAGCTTGGGCGTCACGGCATTGGTGAGCGTGGCTGTGTACGCGATTGTGACGCTGCCGCCGGGGGCGAGTTGGTCCAGGACCAGGGCGACGGTGTTGCCGGCCGTGTTGTTGGTGACGTTGGTCGTCGCCGGGACCGTGGCCTGGACGCTGCCCGCGTTCAGTTGCAAGAAGCTTGCCGGCAGTGCGTCCGTCAGGTTCACGTCGAACGCCGTCGCGCCACCGGAGTTGGTGAAGGTCAGCGTGTACGTCACCGTATCCCCGGCGTCGCCGGTCGCGACGCTGACCTTCTTCGTTAAGTTGCTGATCTTAGGCTCGACCACCGCGACGACGGCGTCATTCGATTTCGGGCCGGATTGCACGCCGCTGACCTGAACGATGTAGTTGTTCGCGAGGGTCGCGCCTGCCACGTCCACGGCAGTGTTGTCCACGAGCGCGTCGAATTCCAGCAAGACGTATTGGGCATTGTTGTCGCGCTCGTTGTTGACGAGTCGGCCGAGACTAAAGGTCGCGACCGCGCCGTCACCCGCCCCGCCGCCGACCGCGCCCGCCGGCAGCAGGAACGTCGGGGTAATCGTGTCAACCGTCGTTTGATCGCCCTGCACGTCGGGGCCGGTGCCGATCGTGGCGTCCGACGACGTGACCGTGCCGCCGCCGGCCAGGTCCGAGACGAACGCGAGCTTTGCCGTGCCGTCGTTGAGGTAACGCAGCCCCGCCGGCAGGTTGTCCACGATCTGGAAGTTCGGGGCCGTGCCCTGGGGCAGTGTCGTCTTGAGCCGGTAGCGCACCACCTCGCCGACCGTCACGTTGTTGCCGGTGGTGCTGGCCTCGGACGTGCCGACGACCGACTTCACTGGCGCCGGCACGTTCACTGTCACCGTGTTAGCCCCAGTCGTCGCGTAATTATCGACACCGCCCGCGCCGGTGCGCTGGGTGGAAGCTGGGTTGAACACTGACACCTTGCCGGGGTCAGTGGCCAGGCTGGTGAACGTCGCGCGGCCGGTGTTGACGATCTGCTCGCCCGGCGTGACGCTCAGGTCGAGCGTGACCTGGAAGGTCAAGGTACTCGTCGCGGCCAGGGGGAAGTTCGCATAATTCGCACTGATGGTGCGTGTCGCGCCGTTGTATTTGAGTGTGCCGGCGTCGGGCACTGTGCCGCCTGACAGGGTGAGTGAGCCGGCCACGAAGGTCACGTCCGCCGGCAGCCCGTCGCTCAGCGCCACGTTGAAGGCGTCGGTCGCGCTAGTAGGGTCGTGCTTGACCACGAGCGTGTACGTCACCGTGGTGCCGAACTGGCCGCCGCTGTTGCTCGCGGTCTTGATGACCTGCAATTTCGGCTCGATGACCTTCAGCGTGTTGTCACTGACGGGGTTCAGGCTTTTGCCGTTCCACGACAGCTGCGCCGAGTTGCTCAGTGTCTTGCCGTTGGTGTTCGACGCCACGTCGAGGACGACGGTGGTGTAGGTGAACGTCAGGGTTTCCGCGACGGCCGGGTTGGTGTCGGTGTTGGCGAGCATGCCCAGGTTGAACTGAACCATCTGGCCGTTCGAGCCGGTCAGCGTCGGCACGTCCGGCGTCGTGCTGCCGGTGAAAGTGACGCGGGCCGGGTTCGAGCTGACGAAACTGTCAAAGCTGACGAAGGCGAGGCCGGCGGGCAGCGTGTCCTTGAGGACTGCGGCCGTCATCGTCCCCTGAGGAACGGTCACGGTCACTTGATACTGGGCCTTCTCGCCGATGACCGCGTGCGTGTTGTCGTTGTTTGCATTCACGATCGACGTGCTTACCAGGCGCTTGGCCACGACGGGCGCTGCCGCGGTGACGGTCGTGGTCGCAGTCAGGCCGCCGGGGATAAAGTCCGGGGCACCGGGGGCAGAAGCGTAATTGGTCAGCGTCGCCGTGTTCGTGAGCGTGTCGCGCGGCTGCACGGCGGTCTGGGCGAGCAGGTCGTAGGTGATGACGAGAATGTTCTTGCCGTTGGTGGGGTCGAAAGGCCCGACTGCCCCGCCGGTGTTCGGGTCGGTGACGACGATACCCTTGTCGAACAGGCCGGTGCCGCCACCGGCGTTGCCGAAACCCAGAACGGCCCCGGTGCCGTCGGTGACGATGAGGTTGAAGCCGCCCGCCGGCTGCGTGAAACCCGCGGGCAGTGTGTCCTTGATCGTCACGTCGAATGCGCCGTGCAGGCCGGTGCCAATGTTCTCGACGACGACGGCGAAGCGCACCAGGTCGCCGGCCTGGATGTTGTTAAGGGCACTCTTGACCGGCTTGGCGGCCAGGCCGTTGGACGTGACCGTGTTCGCGCCTGGAAAGCTGGTCGCACTGCCCGGCGGGTTGAAGGGCACCGGGCCTACGGTCGCCGGCGCGAAGGTCGCGCCGGGGTCGTTCGTGGACACCGCGCCCTTGGTGATCCGCAGCAGCGGTTCGGTCAGCTTGAACTGGATAATGGAGTCGGCCTGGGCACCGCCGTTGTTGGTCGAGCCTTCGCTCTCGTGGACCTGGTTCGTCAGAAACAGGCCGTCGGCGAAGGGGTCGTTGCTCACGGTGACGGTAAACAGGATGTCGATGGTCGCGGGCCGATTTTGCGGGTCGTCGAAGCTCGGGTAGCTGAATTTGACGCTGTTGGCCGTGGCGTCCGTGCTAATCGTGGGCGTTGCGCCGACGTGGGCCGTCAGCGTGTCGGTCGGGCCGAGGACGGCGTGGCCGGTGGCGGGCGCGGCAGCCGTGGGACCGCCGGCGTCGAAGGTTGTAACCGTGCCCGCCTTGAGGACCGGCAGCGGTAGGAAATCGGTGAGGGTCAGTACTTCGGCGTCGCCGGTGTTGAGCGCGTAGCGCAGCCGGTAGGTGATGCGGTCGCCGGCCGCCACGGGCACGCCGCTGGCGTAGCCGGCGTTGGGGTCGGCCGCCACGACGCCGTTGACTGCGTAAATGATTTTCGAGAGGGAGCCGCGCGCGATCTGCACGCCGGCGGCGGAATTGTCCGTGCGTGCGTTGCCGTCCGGCGTCAGGTTCGCGTAATTGAGCACGTCGCCGGTGACGTTCACGGCGTCGGTGAGCAAGTCGCCCTGCTTGACGAAGGGGTCGCCGCTCGGCGCGATCAGGACGTTGAATTTGTCGAGGATTTTCGTGCGAAACGTAATGGTCGCGGTCGTCGGGCCGAACGCCGGGTTGGCGGGTGGGATGGGGCCGCCCGTGCCCGCTGTCGGCACCGCGCCGCCGAGCAACTGGCCGTTGGCCCGGCCGCGCGCGACCAGTTCTTTGGACAGGTCGAACGTGATTTTGTTGCCGCCCGACGCGGGGTCGAACGTAGCGAACGCCAGGCCGAAATTGCCGGCGTTGATGTTGGCGGTCCCCAGCGTGAAGGTGTCGCCGTTGACCGACAGCGTCGGCGTAAAGCTTGCGTCGAGTTGCTGGCCGTCCGAGAAAGTGTCCTGGGCGACGAGGTTCTGGAAGGCGAAGTAGTCCGAAATCTGCACGTTGAGCGTGTATTCCAGCGTGTCGCCGGGTGTCGGCCCGGCCGCACCGACATCGATCTTGTCTGTCACCGCTTTCTGGATGGCGATTGACTTGTCGGCCAGCGTATGCGTCGCGGTGTTGCCCGGGACAACGCCGCCCGTGTCGAAGGTGTCGATGGGAGTCCAGCTGCCGGTCGCCGTCGCGGTGTCGGTCGAGGTCGCGAACGCCCCGGTGGTAAGGTTCAACACGGGGTTGCCGGCCGCGTCCTTTTCCGGCACGAAGAAGGTGAACACCATCTCCGCGTCGGCACCACCGCCGGTGCCCGTCACGCTGGCGAAGCGCCGGGTAAGCGTCCCGCCGGGCGTCAAAGTGCTGGGCGTGCTGCGGGCCGTGGTTGCGGTGGCCGTGCCGTTGATGGTCGTGTTATCGACGCGCACGAATTGCAGGTTGTTCGGCAGCGCGTCCGTCACGTCGAGGTTCGTAAGCGTCTGCCCGCTGGCGATGCTCACGTCGATCTTGTATTGCCGCGGAAAATTCGGGCCGGTCGCGGTCTCGTCCTCGGGGCCGATGTACGTCTTGGTGACCTTGAAGAGCGTCGGCGTCAGAGTCTGCGCGGCGGCCGCGCCAAGGATCGTGGGGTCGCCGGTCGGGTTGTCGAGCGCATCGTTGCCGTACTGGAAGCCGGCGTCGGTCTTGAGCGTCAGCGGCGTGCCGACGTTGGCGAGGTTGCTGACGTGGGCCGTGAGGTTGACGACGGCCGGCACCTGGCCCGGCGTGAAGCTGCCGAACGGCAACTGGAAAACGACGAGCTGGTCGCCCGGCGTCCCGTTGACGACGACGGCCTGTCCCGCATTATTCTTGGCGTAGGGGTGGGTCGCCTTGCCCGCGACGTTAAAGGTCAGGAGCGTCGTCGTGACCGGGACGCCGAGGAACGTCGCCCTGCCGGCGTTGTAGGTAATGCCGTCGTAGCGCGCCGGGCCGCTGGGGCCGTCGGCGCCGGTGGCGGGCAGGAACAGGTCCACGTACGGCCCGTAGCCGACGGTGGTGCCGGTGTTCGCGAACGACACCGACAGGTTGACGTCCTGTCCCAGGAAGTTCGTGGCCGGCGCGGCCAGGGTGCTGGTCGGCGTCGCGGTCGGCGTGGTGCGTTCTTCGAGGGCTTCCAGTTGCAACCGCCAGCGCCGTGGCAGGAAGGCGAACCTCTTTTGGTTGCGGCGCGTTTTTTTGGTGAACCAGTCCTGCACGGTCTTCAGCATCATGAGGAGAAATCCCTAGGGAGTGTGGCCAACGGGCGCGCACCGGGAGCGTTGGCCTGGAATCAGGCGTGGGAGCCGTGCAAAGGCGCGGGGAGGACACCGCGGCCTGCGGGCAGCGCAGGCAGCACGAATTCAGGCGTCCCCAAACGTTTGGGGAAAATCGGCTGTCGTCAGAAACGGTAGCTCACGTTTTTACGTCCGGCAGAGAAATGGGGCAAAATGTGAGGCGAGTTTGGCGAGCCTCTCGCGTATGCGGGGGGAGCAAGTATCCTCGTTCCCAAGCGGAGAGCTTGTGAATAAATTGGCTAACGCCTATTTGGAGTGCGGCGCTTGGCCGCCGCTTCCTTTGGTTTGGTACCGCCGGCCCCCGAAAAGAAAGCGGCGGCAAAGCGCCGCACTCCAAATTAGACACTCTAAAGCACGCTCACGTCCAATCCTTGTTCGTCGATGCGAAAATCGAAGAAACGCGCTCCGGGATGGCTCGGCCGCGCGGTCAGGTCGGCACGCAACCGCCTCGCGGCGTCCTCGTCGCGGGCCAGGATCAGCAGAAAGCCGCCCCCGCCCGCCCCCGGCAGGACGTGCCCACTGCTCAAGGGTTCGACGCGCGCGATCAGCTGCTCGATGGCGGCGTTCGTCGCCGTGGGGTCGATCTGTTTTTTCAGCTCACCATAGCGGCGCAGGCCGGCACCGAAGCCGTCCAGGTCGCGCGTCTCGATGGCGAGCCGCATTTCCTGCGCGCCGGCCTGCAGCTGCGCCAGCGCGCGCAAAACTTCCGGGTCGCGCGCCAGGTAGCGATGCACGACGTTTTGCAGGATGTTCTTCGCCAACCGCTTCAGCCCCGTGTAATACAGGAGCAGCCGACCGCGGGCGCCGGCCTCGTGGAAAGCCAGCCACGAGATCGCCGGGCTTTGCCGGGGGCCGGGTTCCGTGTGGATATACTTCACGCCGGGAAACACCGCTCCTACCTGGTCCTGCCAACCGCCGCCGGTCGTCAGCCGCTGTTCGAGCAGTGACGTGCGCGCTACCAGCTGATCCTGGGTCAGTGACTCGCCCTGCAACCGGGCCAGTGCGGCGAGGATCGTCGCACCCAGGATCGAGCTGCCGCCCAGGCCCGACCCCTTGGGCAGTGCGCTGAAAACGGTCAGGTCGATGCCGCCGCCGAACCGCTCCAGGAAGGGCCGCAAGTCGCCTGCCGTCCGGCCCGCGGTCAGCCCCGCCAGGCAGAGGCACGCCTTGGGCAACGAATTCCAGTCGCCGGGGTCGGCGTAGTCGAGGAGTTGTTCGATGCGGTCAAAGCAAACCCGGCGGCCCAGGTCGATGCTGGTGAGGTTGATGACGTGGTCGGCGTTGAGCTTGACGACGGCCTGAAACGGGTACTGACCGTTCAGCTTGACGGCGGCGTTGACGACGGTGCCGCCGAGGTCGTTGCAGACCGGGGGCGTGTCGGTCCAGCCGCCCATGAAGTCCAGCCGCGCTGGGGCAGTGGCCCAGACGACATGGTCGTGCTCAATGGCGGCTCGCGGTTCGCGGTCGGGCAGCAGCACCGTTAGCGCGATTGATGCCGCGACCGCCGCGCTGGCGGAGCGACCGAGCGCCGCCGCCGTGGCATCGCCGCCGGAAAGGGCGCGACAGGCGGCGTCGATCACCGGCTCCGTTTTTGGGTCTGCCGCCAGTTCGTCGAGGCGGCGGCGCAGCAACATCGCGACCACCCGACAGCGGGCCAGCAACTCCGGCGTGACGGCTCCTGCCGTACCGTTCGCGAGGTCGGCCAGGACGGCGGCGGCTTCCGCGCGGCTGCCCACTTGCCGGACCAACTGCGCGGCATCGAGGTCGGGTTCGGCGGCCAGGCGTGCGAAGGGATTGTGGATCGTCCAGGTGCGCAACAGGTCGGCGCGGCGGCGGGCGCGGCGCGGTTGATCCACCTGCCGCAGTAGTTCGGCCAGCGAGAACCGCCGGGCGGCCTGCCATTCCGCCACCGCCTCCGGGTTCGCCTGCGCCGTCAGCATCCAGTGGATTTGGCGCAGGGTCTCGTCCGCCGTGCCGGTACACCACAACTGCGCGTGGTAAACCGACGACGGCTCGCCCGGCCAAAGCGCGGCCGCCGGCAGTTCGTGGCGGCGCAGGAAGTCGCCGAGCGGTTCGTTCAGGAAGGTGCCTGCGCCGGCGATCGCGGGCTGACCGAAATCGTCGTCAATCCCGTACAGGACCGGGGCCCATGCGCCACCTAGCAGCGGCAGATACAGTAGACCGACGCCCTCCGGCAAACGGACGCGCTGCGTAACCGCGGCAGGCAGGCCCGTGACGACGTTGCGTCCGGCCAGTTCCAGAACGGCACGAACATGACTGCCCTCGATGAGGGTGGTGGGGCCGAACGGGTAGGCCGCCGCTTCCAGAACGCTGTTGAAGACGAACGCACCCGTGTCCCCGATGCGCGGCGGCATGACGGCGCGCGTCCCATGGCCGAAAGCGTAATGGGACCCCGTGCGGTTCCGACCCGCGACGCCGGCAAGCAGTTCGCGACTCGTGCCGATGTGGAAGAAGTCGCAGTGCGACAGGGCCGCGACGTGAAAGGGCAACCCGTGCAGCGCGTCCCGGAACGCACGCAGCCGCACTTGCTGGCCGGGGTCGGCGTTGCGGGGCCGCGCCAGGACGCGCGCCTCGTAATCCGTGGCCGCGATGCGCGGCGGTAGGGCCAACGCCACTTCTTCGTACAGATCGACCTCCGCCGCCTTGCCGGAGAGGATAGCGGCTAATAATCCCGGCCCGATGCTTACCGTGCCGTCCTGGTACGACAATCCCGCCGCGGCGCACAGCCGTTCCACTGCCGCCGGGTCAAGGCTCATCAACCCCGTGTCAAGCAGGGCGCGGCCCAGGCCGTCGAGCGCGCCGCGCCGCCGCATCTCCTCGTCCGTGGGTTTTTGCAGAAAGTCGAGGACTTCGCCCGCCGCGCCGGCCACGTAGACCCCGTGCCGGCTCGCGCGGTCGGCCTGTTCGACGCAGGCCACACCAGTCAAACCCGGCCGGCTGCAATCGACCTCGCGCGGGTCGAAGGTCAACAGCACGTCGCCGGCGGCAACGAGCAAATGACCGCCCGGCGGCCGCGTCAAGATGCAGAGGTTGGCAAACAACAGGTCAAAAAGGGTCGGCGTACAACCGCCGGTCGCGCGGCCGCACGGCAGGGGCGTAAAAATTTTGCCCTCCGCGGCGTAGGCCGGCAGTCGCTTGCAATCGCCGCCAGCGTGCAACAGAAAGACGCGCTTGCCTGCGAACACGTCGCACAGCGAGGCCCGCGGTTCGAGCGTTTCGGCAAGGTGCTTGAGGACGAGGAGCGTGGAGCCGCCCGACCCAAGGCGGCGGCCGTCGAGGTCCACGACGACGTGGGTTGTCATCGCGGCGGGCAGCAACCCGACTTCACGGCGCAGGTCGAGTTGGAGGCGGTAGCCCTCCGCCTGCGCCTCGTTGGCGGCGGTCAGGACGAGGTGATCGGGAACCGCGGTGTTGGACGGGGACATGGCACTTTTTATTTAGCCGATTGCGGATGTCAAATAGAAACACCCGCGCCAAAAGCGGCGCGGGTGTCCAAAATCAGGAGGTCCGTTATCGAAGGCCGCAGTCCAGGTCGGGATGACCGCGAGCCGTTGCCGGACGCCCCTACTCTATCTCGGACCTGGATCCGTCCGAGGTAAAAACCAGAGGCCGCCGCGGGAACAGCCCGCCTCCGGGTTAGTCGAATGCGCTTGTCATGCAAATGGAGTCGCCCAGGTCTGACCGACGTTCATCGAACAGACCCGGGCCACTACCATGCCGGCTCGGACCGCTCCGAGCCTCTCCGTTTCCAGCCCCAGCCAGGATCAAGTTGCATCCTCACCGTTTACGCTTTTCTTAAGAGCAACTGCCGTGCCATGTTATTTCTGCCCGCCGCGGATTTGCTGCAACGTGTTATTCAACAACGGTTTATTCAATGCGAACGGTCCGGAAGCCGTGAACGAGTGTAGCGGTTGCGCAGGCAATTCTTACAAAGGATTGCTCGTGAAGTGGTAAAGAGAACAATGCCTGCCGTGGCGCGTCCCGGCCGGCGCTTCTGGATCAGGGCGGCGTGGTCGCCGTCGGGGACGAAGCAAATCTCGACGCTGTCCGGCTTGTCGGCGACGGCCAGGTTCGCCTTGCGGGCCAGGTTGCGCACCTCGTCCTTCTTGTAACCGCCGATCGGGAACAGCAAGTGCGGCAGGATTTCGCGGCGCAGGCCGTAGAGGACGTACGACTGGTCCTTGTCCGGGTCGGCGGCGCGGTGCAGTTCCGGCACACCGGTAAGTTGTCCGCTACCGCACGGTCCCAAAGGACAAAATCGGGAGCTTGGTCGGGTAGGCGTCGTACTCCCCAAACAGGGTTCACCTGCCTGGCGGCGGATGACAAGACACTTTATTCGGCCGCCGCGCAAATTGTGCCGAGTACGGCTCTGTCGATGGATGCTTTTCCATGTAAGCCACGCCAATTACATTTGGCGAGGGTACCCCCCTATCTGTCGGTATCGCTTTGGATACAGCTTACGCAACCCCGTTGCTGTTCAGGTCTTACACATCCATGACAGGCCAAAATCGACCCTCGCCAATCTCGACCCTCGCCAACCTTGCTAACGCCATTACCCTCAGAAGGCAAAAAGGGGACGCAGCTTTTTGCCCCCCCGTTGGGGGCCCCCCCGGGGCGGGGGCCGCGGCGGCGTTGGCCCCAGCGGGGCCGGTGGAGGCGGGGGGCTGTCGCGAGTCGCGGCGGGGGGCGCCGGGCCGTGCGGCCGTGCC
>JBBRLG010000211.1:0-11542 GCA_038231495.1 Gemmatales bacterium
GCCTTCATTAGCATGACTCAAAGAACTCGCAACAACTCCGCCCCCGGGAAGGGACGGCGTTGAGCAAGGATCGTGTCACGCAACAAAGGCGGACACATCCTCGCTTTTGGCTAGGTGCTTCCAAATTGTCAAAGAACAAAAGGTTTCACGCAGTTTCAGAGGTGCGAAGCAAGTTCGCAACTCGTTCACTTTGCGAAATGGTGTCCCAGAAGGACAAAGTTAAGTATAGGCGCCGACAGGAGGTTGTCAACGGTTTTGGAGAAAAAAAAGGGGAAAAGAACCCGGACCCCGCTACCGAGTGGTCTTGCGGGGTTTTGGCCGAACGCCGAATTCCGGACAACCGCCCTGGCGAAGGGAGGGGGTGGTGTCTACAACATACTATTATGAGGGGGGTTGCGGCTGCCGTCAAGCGCTTTCGGCCTTGTCGCCGATTCTTCTTGGCGAACCCAACTGGCAAAGCCGCAGTACCAGTCACGTTGCCGGGGCGGATTACCGAGTCATGGCGAAGCCACGAGTCCTGATTTTGCGGGCGCCGGGAGCCAACTGCGACGTGGAAACGCAGTTCGCCTTCGAGCAGGCCGGCGGTAATGCCGAACGCATTCACATTAATCGGCTGCGCGAACAACCAGGACTTTTGACCGGGTATCAAATTCTGGTCATCCCCGGCGGCTTTACCTACGGCGACGACGTGGCGGCGGGTAAAATTCTGGCCAACCAACTCGCCCATTTTCTGGGCGACGCACTACGGCGCTTCCGCAACGAAGAGAAGTTAATCCTCGGCATTTGCAACGGGTTTCAGGCGATCCTCAAGGCCGGCTTGCTAATGCTGCCGGACGACGAGGGGCCGATTGCCACCCTGGCCCACAACGAATCGGGCAAGTTCGAGGACCGCTGGATTCAATTGCAAGCCTACCCGGCCAAGTGTCCGTTCCTGACTGGCATCGACCGCATGTACCTGCCCGTGGCCCACGGCGAAGGACGCTTCCTTTGCCGGGAAGAATGGCAACTTCGCGGCCTCGGCGAGTCCGGTTTGGTGGTATTGCGTTATGTCACCGACGACGGCCAGCCGGCGGCCTATCCCGCCAACCCCAACGGTTCACAGGCCGGCGTCGCGGGCATTTGCGATGCAACGGGCCGAGTCCTGGGGTTGATGCCGCATCCCGAACGGCACGTGCTGCCGACCCAACACCCGCGTTGGACGCGAAACGGCCTTGCGGCCGAGGGCGACGGCTTGAAACTTTTCCGCAATGCAGTGCAGTTCTTCCAGTGAGTGTTCTCATGGATTTCGACCCTGCCGAACGCAATGCCGTTCATCGCCTGGCCGTCCTGGCGCTGGAAGAAGATTTGGGCAGCGCAGGCGATCTGACGAGTCTGGCGACCATTCCGGAAGACCTGAAGGGCAGGGCGGTATTCGTCGCCCGCGCGGCAGGAACGATTTCCGGCCTGTCGGCGGCGACCGTTACCTTTCAACTCATCGATACCCAAATCGCGGTTGAAAACCTGGTGGACGACGGCACCACGGTCGAGGCTGGAACCAAACTCGCAACGGTCCATGGGCGGATGCGCTCGATCCTGACGGGCGAACGGACGGCGTTGAATTTTATGCAACGGCTGAGCGGCGTCGCCACTCTCACCCGGCAATTTGTCAGCCTCGTCGCGGGCCTGCGGTGCAAGGTACTCGACACGCGTAAGACAACTCCCGGCTGGCGGCTGCTGGAAAAGTATGCGGTGCGTTGCGGCGGCGGTCACAATCATCGCATGGGTCTGCACGACGGCATTTTGATTAAGGACAACCACCTGGCCGCGCTCGGCCCGCAGCCCGATGCTGTGGCCGAGGCGGTGCGGCGCGCTCGCACCAAGTATGACAGGCGTTTTCCGCTGGAAATCGAGGTCGATAATCTCGATCAACTTGACGCGGCCCTGGCTACGGACGCCGATATGGTACTGCTGGACAACATGCCGCCGACGCAAATGCGCGAAGCCGTGCAGCGGCGCAACACCATCAATCGTTCCGTACTCCTCGAAGCGTCAGGCGGCGTAAACCTGACGACGTTGCGCGCCATCGCGGAAACCGGCGTGGACCGCATCAGCGTCGGCGCGCTGACGCATTCGGCCGTCGCCTTGGACATCGCCCTCGATTACCTTTCATGATCCCGGCCCGCGACACCTGGCAGATCGACACGGCTGCCATTGGCCGCAAGGTTCTCGTTTTCGACCGGGTGGATAGCACCAATTCCGTCGCCGCGGAACTGGCGCATTACCCCAGCCGCGAACAACTCGCGGTCCTGGCCGCTGAGCAGGGGGCGGGCCGTGGCCAACACGGACGAATTTGGACCGCCGCGCCAGGCTCCAGTGTCTTGTTGTCCCTATTGCTCTTTCCCCCGGACGAGCTGCGGCGACCAGCGGTGTTGACGGCCTGGGCAGCCGTGTCCGTGTGTAGAACGATTCAACAATTGACGGGCGTGCAGGCGAAAATCAAGTGGCCCAACGACGTGCTGTTGCACGGCCAGAAAGTGTGCGGCATTCTGATCGAGCAAGCCCGCGGCACGGTCGTCGGTATTGGCCTCAACGTCCGACAAACGTCGCAGGATTTCATCGTTGCAGACCTGGACGCGACTTCCTTGAACCAGTTCGCGGCCGAGCCGCTTGATACCGAGAATGTGGCCCGGACGCTGCTCCAAGTTCTCGACGAGGAATATTTTCTGCTCAGTCAGGGGGAACTGGCGACGCTGGAAACGTGCTGGAAAGCGCATCTGGGTTTACACGGCAAACAGGTAGTAGCCGAGTGTGCCGGTGCCGTTCATCGGGGGCGGCTGCGCGAACTCACCTTTGATGCCGTGGTGCTGGAACAGCCCGGCAGGTCGGCGCTTGTCCTGCGTCCGGAGCAGGTGCAGCATTTGTCAAGGACCAATTGAATGCAATCGCAAAGCCGCAAGCGACCAAGGGGCGTGCCGCTTGCGGCCTTGAAAGAAAGAGACCTGGCCACAAGCGGCAATTTCAGCATTCATTTCTCGGTCGATTTATTGAAAAACGGCACGTTGGCCAGGATTTCCGCTGGGCCGCACTTGATTTCAGAACGCCAGGTGACCGCCGTCTGCGCACGCTCCACCCGCGACCGCTTCACCAGCTCCTTGCCGATTCGACTCAGGTCGCCGACCGCGTCTGCCTCCGGTCCCTTGGCCGGTTCGTCGAAGGATTTGCCGCCCAAGACCAGCATCTCTTTGAACGCCTTCACGCCCGCCTCGGCGTCCTTTTCCGTTTCGCAACGGGCGATGCACTGGAAGACGATTTCTTGCCCCTGACAGTCGATCCCGTAGACGAGACTCGTGCAGGTTTGCATAAAGGCGACGATGGCGGCGTCCACGTCTTTCTCCGGCTGCTTGCGGTCGCGGAATACGTCGCGGTCGGCGAAGGCCGTCGCTACCAAGCCCCGTTCGACGCGCTTCCAGTCCGCCGCCCACGGGCGCTGGAGTTGCGGGTACTTACCCTCGATCAGTCGGCGCACATTGTCTTCCGAATTAAAGACAATCGTGCGGCCGTCGGGAATGAAGAAACAGGGTTTGGTTTCAGCCAGCAACATGCCCACGAGCGGCTCGGGAACGCTTTCCTTGGGAACGCGGTAGTAAACCTTTCCCGCGCATTCCACCTCCACGGCTTTTGGCATCATGGTAAGAAACTGCTTTTTCCAGTCAAACTCCTTCACCGCACGCATCATCGACACCTGGAGGAGCATGGCGGACTGAGGGCCCTTGCTGTCCTTGTCGGTCTTGACGATGACGGAGCCGGTCAGCTGCTCGAAGCCCTCAAGCGGCAAGATTAACTCCGGGGGCAGGTTCAAACCGGCCTTGGAAAAAGCGCCAACCAACTCGTTCAACTGCGCGGTTTGTTTCTTCAGGTCCGGCCGGCCGAAGAGCGCCGGCGGGCGGATCGCCCAGGCACCCTGCGCGTCCGGCGGCAGGTAAGAGAGATCGAACGGAACGGGTTCCGCGACGGTGCCGGCATCCGTAAAGGCGACGACGTAAAGCCGGTCGTCGGTCTGAAGGGGTACTTGATATTCCCGCGCTGCCACCTTCTCCGGCCCGTCGTCGCCCGGCTTCTGCGCGGGACTGCGTACCGCCGACACGCCGACGGCGACGCACAGAAGTGCCGTCGTCAGCAGCGCGCGGCCCGTCCGCGACAACTTCCGGTCCGCCGTGCCGTCCTTGGCTTTCAACATGCGAATCCTCCTCATCAGGGTTCTCGGCGTGGGCAGGAAGGTCCGGGCCGGCCAACCACAAGGCCGTCCCGCCTGCCGCAACGCCATCCGTGCCAACATTCGTAAATAAAGGTCTCGGCCGCCCGCGCAGCGTGCCCCGACCGCGTCGGCAGCCAGTTCTTGCTGCAACTGCATCCGGCCGACCAGCCAGTAAACCAGTGGGTGATAGAAGTGCAGGGCCACGCTAATCCGCGCCACCAGGCCGGTGAGATAGTCTGCCCGGCTGACGTGCGCCAGTTCGTGGGCCAGCACCGCGCGCAACTCCGACTCGGACCAGGTGCGCCATTCGGGCGGCAACAACACCAGGGGCCGGCACCAGCCGACCGTCGCGGCCGTCGCCAGGTCGGCGGCTTCCCGGAGTTCGACCGGCCGCGCGCAGTTCAACGCGGCCCGCAACGAATCGGCAAGGCCGTTCAGCAAGGGGTCGTCAATGCGGCGGCTCCGGCGACGGCAGTCGTGGACGGCCCACAACGCGACGACGAACCGCAAGAGGCTCAGGCTGACTCCGGTCAAAAAGAGCAGCGCGGCGATCCCCGGCCAGCGCCAGGACGGGTCCGGCGCGGCGGGCTTCTCCCGTGCCAATTCCCGCCAGAGTTGGAGCAATACAGTGGGCGACCAGCTGCCTTGAATGTCGCCGGCGGTCGGCACCTCGACGACCGGGGCGGCTCCCTCCTCGGCGGCAGGGTGCAACGACTCCGCGAGTACGACCGTTGTTTCCGGGGTGCGCGCGGGCGTTGCCGTTCGCGCCGGCGTCAAAACCCACCAGGCGGGCAAGGGGCAAAAGGCCAGGCCGGTGAGGGCCACCAGTCCGCCGAGGAAAGCCGCCACCACCCACGAAGCCGCGGCCGGCCCCCCGCCGCGCCGCCCAGAAGTAGGCGACCGCCCCGACGAGCGTTGCCAGCGTGACCTGAAGCGCGGACCAGACCAGCGTCGTGCCGAGATCGTTCATTGGTCTTGCTCCTTCAAGATGTCTTCCAGGAGCGCACGCTCCTTGGCGGTCAGCTTCCGTTGCCCCACCAGCCGCACAAGCAACTGTTCCCGCGAGCCGCGAAACACGCGCTGCACCAGGTCGCCGAGCAGCCGGCCCGAAACTTCCTCGTAGGTGCGGGCGACGCGGTAACGGAACGGTCGTTCGTCGTTGACCTGCTGAAGAAAACCCTTGTCGTGGAGGATGCGCACCAGCGTGGCGACAGTCGTATAGGCGAGGTCGTGTCCGGCCAACGCGAGGTGGTCGCGCACTTCTGCCGGCGTGGATTCGCCGCGCTTCCAGAAGACGTGCATCACTTCCAATTCGCGTGCCGTCAAGTCCTTGGCCGGTGGCCGCGCCATGGGCGTCGCCTCCTTGTTTCCGGGGGGGGGTCGGGGGGCAAACCGCCTTTGGTTTCCCAAATTTGGTTTGTCAAATATACATGCTTCAGGAGGAACGTCAAGCCCGCTTGGGCGTGGCGTCACAACGGGATCAAGAACTATTGAAGCTGACCGTAGCGACTTAAAGGTACACGGCCACTTCGCACCCGTTGGGCAAGCCCTGCCCTCCGGAGTCGGCGCACCAGACCGTAGAGTGCTTGCCAGACCGAGCAACAAGCGATAATTTCCTGCTGCTTTCCCCTCGCCTTCTCCCGGCTTCGTCCTTTATAATGCCTTGGTCCCTCACAACACCCCGCCAGTCGCCCCTTGCCAACCATCCCCCGCCTCGGAGTCTCCGGTAATGCCGCGATCGCATTTTTGCTGCTGCATCCTTTGCGCCGTTCTTGGCCTGGCGCTGGCCGTGATCTTCCTCTTCGCCGCGCCGCAGGCCGCTTATGCCCAGGCGCCGCCCGTCAGCTTCATCAACGAGGTTGCGCCGATTTTGAAGGAATCGTGCTACGGGTGTCACGGGGCCAAGAACCCCAAGGGTCGGCTCGACATGACGAAGTACGAATCGTTCCGCAAAGGCGGTACCAAGGACGACCCCATCGTGTCGGGCAAGCCGGAAGACAGTTTCATCATTGACGTGTTGAAAGCCACCGACAAGACGCGCATGCCGCCCAAGGAGAGCGGCGCGGCGCTGCCCAAGGAGAAGGTCGCGGTCCTCGAACGCTGGATCAAGGAGGGTGCCAAGCTCGACGCCAACATCAACCCCAAAGCGGACCTGCAAAAGGAACTGCGCACTCGCTGGACGCCGCCCGTCCCGAAGGCCACTTACCCTTATCCCGTGCAGATCACCGCCCTGGCATTTACGCCGGACAACCAGAAGCTGGTCGTCAGCGGCCACCACGAATTGACGGTCTGGGATATCAACAGCGGCAAACTCGAAAAGCGCATTTACACGCGCACGCGGCGGGCGATGGCGATGGTGTTCCTGCCCGACGGCAAGCTCGCGGTGGCGGGCGGCCGGCCCAACGAAGAGGGCGACGTGCGCATCTACGACCTGAATGCCGGCACACCCAAGACCGAAAACGGCGTCACGACCCTTGATGGCGTCAATGACAAGGCCGTCATGCTCAAGCAACTGGTCGAAGCGGACGATGAGGTAACGTGCCTGGCCGTCAGCGCCGACGGCAAAAAGCTGGCGTCCGGCGGTTGCGACCGGGTGGTAAACGTGTGGGACATCAGTGGCGGCTCGGCCAACGCCAAGCTCGAACAATCCTTCGAGAACCACGCCGACTGGGTGTATGGCGTCGCCTTTAGCCCGGACGGCAAACAGCTCTTCACGTGCAGCCGCGACAAGACGGCAAAGGTCTGGGACCTGATGGCCAAGGAATCGCTGCTGACATTCCCGGACCACCAGGCCGGCCTGAACGGCGTCGCGGTCAAGGGCGACGGCAAGCAAGGGTTCTCGGCCGGCGAGGACAACCAGTTGCGCTCGTGGAACGTCGCTGGCGAACAGGCCGGCAAGCAGGTCAAGGTGCTGGGCGGGCACGGCAAGGCGATTCTGAAAATCGCGATGCACCCCACGAAGCCACTTCTCGTCACGGCCAGCGCCGACAACACGCTAAAGACCTGGAACCCCGATACCGGTGCGACCCTGAAAACGCTGGCCAGTCACACGGATTGGGTTTTTGCGGTCGCCATCAGCCCGGACGCCAACTTAATCGCTTCGGGGACTTACAACGGCGAAGTTAAGGTGTGGAAGGCAGCCGATGGTTCCGTGGTAAAGTCGTTCATCGGCTCGCCCGGCGCGGCACCGGAGACCCCGGTAACGCCGCCCAAGAAATAAGCGTCACTACCAAATGAAGTAGGTGCCGCGAGCCGAGCGGCACCGTTGCCGCAACGGTCCGGCTCGGCTCGCCGGACCTACTTCACCCTGCTGTCTGCAAGCCGGCTACCACTCGCGTTCCATAACCCAGGTGTCGCCGGACAGGGTAACTTCTTGTCGCAAAACCACGTCGTCCTCGCGCCGGACCCAGGTGTGAGCACTCATTTCTTCGTTGGTGTATTCGATGACCAGGCAATCGACTTCCTTGCCGTTCCATTTCAGCCGCTGCGTTTCGCGCAGCACTTTTGCGTTTAAGGTACTGTCGGGCCGCCCAGCGGGCACGAGCGCGGCCAAGGGGTCGATGCTTGGGACGCGCCACGTTTGTCCGGGGCGCAGACCTCGGACGTAGGTGACGGGATGCATCGGCATCAGGACGGAACCCTGGGCGGCAACCGGCACCGGCTCCAATTTTCCCTTGTGGACGATGCCCTGGAACTCGAACTGGTAACGCCCGGCGAATTGGCCGTTGGTCACGTCGCCTTCCACCGCGACGGCGACAAGGTTTTCGACGGGTGGTTTCGTCAAGCCTATGACCGTATAGGTGACGGCCAATTCAACCTTGAGTCCGAGAAGTTGGCCCTCCGGATTGACGCGGTATTCACTGGTCATGCCCTCGATTTTCATACTTTGAGGTTCGAGCGGCCTGTTCGGCGGCTGAGCCGTGAAGGGCTTGAAGACGGCGCGCAGGATGAAGTCATTTTCGTGCGGCCGGTGCTGGATAGCCGTTTGGGCCGTCAGCACTTGCTTGCCGTTGTGCAGAACCTTCCAATGCACATCGGCGGGGCTACTAGCTTCGTCGAGCAGGTTAATCGCAAAGGGCGGCGGCGAGTTAGGCTGTAGGTACGGCCAGTAGGATTGCCGAAACAGCATGACGCTTGTTGTCAACCAAAACAGCACAATGAGGAGGGTGAGCCAGCGGGTTGGCATGACGGCTACCGCCTTGGGTTGCAAGCGTTTGAGAGCTAGACGTTCTACGTCCGCTTGTGGCATGAACCGGCGGGAATGCCAAGCAAAAGCACTGCCAGGCACTGATCCGTCTTGATTCCCGTTGCCAACCATTCCAGAATACGCACTGCCGCGGGGTCCTTCCATTCAAAAAACCGGAGAGCCAACCGATGCCGCAAGGTTTGAACTACGTCGTCGGGGTTCCCAACGAAATCAAGACGCACGAGTCGCGCGTCGCCCTCATCCCCGTCGGCGTCGAGGAGTTGACGCGCAGCGGTCACAAAGTTTTGATTCAAGCCGGGGCAGGGCAGGGCAGCGGCATCAGCGACGACCAGTACGCCATCAACGGTGCCGAGATCGTGCCGACCGCGGAGGACGTGTGGCGGCGGGCCGACCTGATCGTCAAGGTCAAGGAGCCGCTGCCGGTCGAGTGGCCCTTGATGCGTTCGGGGCAGATCGTCTTTACCTTTTTCCATTTCGCCGCGGACGAGCAGCTGACGCGGGCGGTTATGAATTCGGGCATCACCGCTATCGCGTACGAAACCATCAAGGACGCGCGCGGGAACCTGCCGCTGCTGACGCCGATGAGCGAAGTCGCGGGCCGCATGAGCATCCAGGAAGGGGCGAAATTCCTCGAACGTCCGTTCGACGGCCGCGGCATCCTGCTCGGCGGCGTACCGGGCGTGTTGCCGGCCAACGTCGTCATTCTCGGCGGCGGCATCGTCGGGGCCAACGCCGCCAAGGTCGCGGCGGGCCTGGGTGCCAACGTCACCATCCTCGACGTGAACCTCGACCGCCTGCGCTACCTCGACGACGTGCTGCCGCCCAACGTCACCACCCTCTACAGCGACCGGCACAACATCCTCGACAGCATGACCCGCGCCGACCTCCTCATCGGTGCCGTGTTGATCCCCGGCGCGAAAGCGCCACACCTGGTGCGCAAGGACGATTTGAAACGGATGCCGCCGCGCGCGGTCATCATCGACGTGGCCATCGACCAGGGCGGTTGCGTCGAAACCTCCCGCCCGACGACGCACAGCCAGCCGACCTACATCATCCACGACATCGTGCATTATTGCGTCACGAACATGCCGGGTGCGGTCGGCCGCACCAGCACTTACGCGCTTTGCAACGTGACGTTGCCTTACGTTTTGCAGCTGGCCCGCAAGGGCTACGACCAGGCCATTGCCGAAAACTTTCCGCTGAAACTCGGTGTCAACATTCGGCTGGGCCGCGTCCTAAATGCTGCGGTGGCCGCGACGTTTGGCCTGGAATGCGCGGAGAGTTGATCGGTTTGAATCACCTGGCCTCGCCATTTTAGCGACGCAGCGCTCTTGCCTTCGAGTGCTGAACTGTTGTACTGTACCAGCGAACCCAAACGGTTTGACGGCCGTGGCCCGCAAAGCCGCAAGCGGCTGTTTGGTCGTACACCCACCAGTCATGAGCTTACGGCATGGCGACCCCGTTTCCCCCAGCGAACGTCACGGTACTCAGCGTCGGCGAGCTAACGCGCGCCCTCAAGCAGGTCGTCGAAGAAACTTACACCTGCGTCTGGGTCGAGGGCGAAGTCTCCAACCTGGCGAAACCGAGTTCCGGGCACCAGTACCTGACGCTCAAAGACGACGAAGCTCCGATTAAAGCCGTCATCTATCGGGGCATCGCGTTGCGGATGCGCTTTGACCTCTGCGACGGCATGCGCATCATCGTCCGCGGACGCCTGACGCTCTACATGCCGCGCGGCGAATACCAACTCCTCGTCGAGGAAGTGCATCCCAAGGGCATTGGGCCGCTGGAGCTGGCTTTCCGACAACTCAAGGAAAAGCTTTCGGTCAAAGGCTACTTCGAGCCGCAACGCAAGAAGAAGCTGCCGCGCATTCCACGCCGGGTCGCCCTGGTCACGAGTGCAATCGGCTCGGCGGTGCGCGACATGCTGGAAGTCCTGTCGCGGCGCTGGCGCGCGGTGGAAATCTGGATTTGCGCGGTGCGCGTCCAGGGTGAAGGCGCGGCCCCGGAGATCGCGGCGGCACTGGACATGCTGAACGGTCTCTGTCCGGCCGACGGACAGCCCATTGACGTGGTGATCGTCGCCCGCGGCGGCGGCAGCCTAGAAGATTTGTGGCCGTTCAACGAGGAATGCGTCGCAGAGGCGATTTATCGCTCGACCATTCCCGTGGTCACGGGCATCGGCCACGAGGACGACCTGACCATTGCCGACATGGTTGCCGACTGTCGCGCGCTCACACCGAGCGAGGCGGCAGAGCGCATCGTGCCGAACCAGGCCCAGGTGCTCGAATGGCTCGGCGGCCTGGAAAACCGGCTGCTCGCCCTGCTGTCGCGGCGCGTCGAACTGTTGCGCTGTCGCGTGGACGACCTGGCGAACCGGGGTGTTTTCCGCAACCCCTTGGACGGTGTCCGCACCGAGGAACGCCGGCTCGATGACTTGCTGGAACGGATGAAACGGGCCGTGCAGCAGCGCGTCGAGCAATCGCAGCGCAGGCTGGAAGGTACCGCGGCACAGCTGGAAACACTCAGTCCCCTCAATGTTCTTAGTCGAGGGTACAGCCTGACGCACCTGGAAGCGGGGCGGGAAATGATCCGCTCGCCCGCACAGGTTGCCGTCGGGCAGCGCATCGTGACGCGCGTGCGGCACGGCCGGATTGTCAGCCGCGTCGAGGACATCCAGCCCCTCGCCGCGGAAGTAAACGGAAAGGACCAGGCTCATGTCGAACCCGGATAATGGCGAAGCGTTGACGTTCGAGGAATCGCTCGTCGAACTGGAGCGGATGGTCCGCGAACTGGAAGACGGCCGGCTCGGACTGGAAGAATCCTTGGCGCGTTACGAGCAGGGCGTCGGCCTGGTGCGGCGCTGCTACACGCAATTGCGGACGGCGGAACAGAAGATTTTGTTGCTGTCGGGAGCCGACGAGAACCAGGAACCCGTACTGCAAACGTTCAAGCACGAGGCGACTGCGGTCGTACGCGGCGACGACGGGCGGCGACCTCGGAAGAAAACCGATGGGAGTTACTGAGGCGATTGTGGCGAGCCGGGGGGGGGGGCGGCCGGGGGGGGTGGGGGAAAATAGGGGCCGGGGGGGGCGCGGCCC
>JBBRLG010000212.1:0-11468 GCA_038231495.1 Gemmatales bacterium
CATCAGCACCGACGCCGGATCGACCCTGGCCAATCTCGACCCTCGCCACGAATTTAACATTGGCGAGGGTCGGCCTTTCCGGGTGTCGTTCGCGTGCGCTGGCGCACGCGCAAAAGCGGCCACCGTCGCTGAATGGCTCGCCGCGCACCTCGGGGGCGAGGGCAGCAAGCGTTTCGCTCCCCGAAAGATTTGCCACACCCCCGGGATCGCCGCCCTGAGAAAGCAATTGACACCAGCCGGCAGAGAGCCTAAGTTAAGTCAGTAATGCGGAACGGGAACTCCGCCCGGATTGCGCAAACGCCCCCCGCTTGTTCGACCTGCCTGACACACCCTGCCGTTGCTTCGCCCGCCAACCACTCCCACCGTCCGCAGGACCAACGTACCCTCACAGGAACCAAGGCGTATGAACCACCCCATCACCGGAACGTGGCACGACGATCCCGCACACTTCCGCCGGCCCACGCGCCGCGGGTTTATCCAGGTGGGCCTCGTCGGCGGTCTGGGGCTGACCCTCGACCAGTTCTTCCGCCTCGAAGCCGCGGCCGCTGCCCCCGCCGCGGAGGCCAAGGCCAAGTCGCTCATCCATATCTTCCTGCCGGGCGGCATCGCTCACCAGGAGACGTTCGACCCCAAACCCCTTGCCCCGATCGAATACCGCGGCGAGATGGCCAGCATCAAGACCAAGCTCGAAGGCGTCTACTTCAACGAGATGATGAAGCAGACCGCCCAGGTCGCGGACAAGATCACCGTTTGCCGGTCGATGACGCACGGCGAGGCCGCCCACGAGCGCGGCACGCACAACATGTTTACCGGCTACCGGCCCAGCCCGGCCCTGCAATTTCCGAGCATGGGCAGCGTGGTGTCGCACGAGTACGGCCCGCGGAACAACCTGCCGCCTTACGTCTGCGTCCCCAACCAGCCGACGACGTATGCCGGCCCCGGTTACCTCAGCTCGGCCTTCGCCCCGTTCAGTCTCGGCAGCGACCCCGCCGACGGCGGCTTCCGCGTCCAGGACCTGACGCTGCCCGGCGGCGTCGATGAGAAGCGCTTTGCCGGCCGCCGGTCCATGCTCGAAACGGTCAACGAACACTTCGCCGAGAAGGAAAAGGCCGACGGCTTGGAGGCGATGGACACGTTCTACCAGCGGGCCTATTCGCTCATCAGCTCGCAGAAGGCGCGGGAGGCGTTCGACATCAACGCCGAGAAGCCGGCCCTGCGCGACGAGTACGGTCGCAACGCCGCCGGCCAGCGCATGCTGCTGGCGCGCCGTCTCGTGACGGCGGGCGTGCGCTTCGTGTCGCTGACCTACGGCGGTTGGGACATGCACACCGGCATCAAGGGCGGCATCACGCAACAGCTGCCGGCCTTCGACCAAGCCTTTGCCGCCCTGGTCCGCGACCTCGACCGCAGCGGCCAGCTGGACTCGACGCTCATCATGGTGTCGTCGGAGTTCGGCCGTACGCCGAAGATCAACGCCACGGCCGGCCGCGACCACTGGCCGAAAGTGTTCAGCGTCGTCCTGGCCGGCGGCGGCATCAAGAAGGGGTTGATCTACGGCTCCAGCGACGCCACCGCGTCGGAGCCGGAGGACGACGCCCTGAACGTTGAAGACCTGGCGATGACGGTCTACCATTGCCTCGGCATTAACGGCGAGAAGAAGCTGATGGCACCGGGCAATCGGCCCATCGACCTCGTTCGCGATGGCAAGGTTCGGAAGGAACTGCTGGCCTGACCTCTTTGCCGCTTGCGGCTTTGCAGTCTTTTGCAAAGCCGCAAGCGGCATCCCCCCGCCGGTTACCTGCACCATGATTCACGCACCCCATAAGTTGTTGGCGGCGCTGTTCGCGGTGGCGTTGAGCGCCTCCCTGGCACCGGCGTCCTCCCCCGTACTCGGCAGCGTCACGCCCCGCGGTGGCCAGCGCGGCGTCGATAACGTGATCCTTTTCAACGGCGCTCGCCTCACCGACGCCGTTGAAATCCTCACGTATTCGCCGGGCTTCACCGTCGCCAAGCTGGAAGTCGTCAACGACACGCAGCTCAAGGCGACGGTAAAGATCGCGGCCGACTGCCGGCTCGGCGAACACGTCTTTCGGGTGCGGACGAAGACCGGCGTCTCCGAAATGCGCACCTTTTGGGTCGGGAATCTGCCGGTCGTGCAGGAGGTCGAGCCGAACAACGACTTCGCCAAACCGCAACCCATCCCGCTCAACGTGACCGTCCACGGCGTCATCGACAACGAGGACGTGGATTACTTCGTCGTCGAGTGCAAGAAGGGCCAACGCCTCTCGGCCGAGATCGAGGGCATGCGGCTCGGCAATACGCTGTTCGACCCCTACATCGCCATCCTCGACAGCAAGCGCTTCGAGTTGGCGGCGAGCGACGATTCGCCGCTATTGGGCCAGGACGGCATGGTATCGATCGTGGTGCCGGCCGACGGCAAGTACGTCATCCAGGTGCGCGAGAGTGCGTTCGGCGGCAACGGCGGCTGTGCTTACCGGCTGCACGTCGGCACCTTCCCGCGGCCGTTGGCGGTCGTGCCGGCGGGCGGCAAGTTCGGCGAGGAGGTCGAGTTGACGTTCCTCGGCGACCCGGCCGGGCCGTTCAAGCAGAAGGTCAAGTTGCCGGCCGGGCCGGTCGAAAAGTATGGCGTCTATGCCCAGGACGCGGGCGGCGTCGCGCCGTCGCCGATCCCTTTCCGCCTGTCGGAGTTCGGCAACGTCGTCGAGACGGAAGGCAACATTTCACATGCGACGGCCACGCCGTTCGAGTTGCCGAGCGCGGTCAACGGCGTCGTCTCCAAGCCGGGCGAGGTCGATCACTACCGCTTCAAGGGCAAAAAAGGCCAGACGTATGAGGTCCACTGCTACGCCCGCCGGCTCGGCTCGCCGCTCGACTCGGTAATGACGATCGGCTACTTGAACGGCGGCGCGCTTGTCAGCAACGACGACGCCATCGGCCCGGACAGTTATTTCCGCTTCACGGTGCCCGAAGATAAAGAGTACGTCCTGACGATCACCGACCATTTGCACAAGGGCGGGCCGACGTACTTCTACCGCGTCGAATTCACGCCGATTCAGGCCGAGGCAGTCGTCGGCATTCCGAAGGTGGCGCAGTATTCGCAGGAGAGACAGGCCATCGTCGTGCCGCGCGGCAACCGCTTCGCCACGCTCGTGCAGGTGGGTCGCCGCGATTTCGGCGGTCCCCTGGTGCTGAGTGCCGAGAAACTGCCGCCGGGCGTGACCTGGACCAGCGAGAACATGCCGGCCAACCTGGACACGATCCCGGTCGTCTTCGAGGCGGCCCCCACTGCGCCCGTTGGAGCGCTAGTAACGAGCCTGACGGCCGGCCACGTCGATCCGAAACTGTCGCCGCTCAAGAGCCGGTTCTACCAGATGGCGGAACTGATCCTGGCCCCGCCGGGACAGTCGCTCTACTGGAAGGCCGAGGCATCGCAAGCGGTCGTGGCCGTGACGGAGGAAGTGCCGTTCAAGATCACGCTCGTCGAGCCGAAGGTGCCGCTGGTGCAAAACGGTTCGATGAACCTGAAGGTCGTCGTCGAGCGCCAGCCGGGTTACAAGGCGGCGATCACGATCTTGCCGCTCTGGAACCCGCCGGGCGTTAGCTCGGCCCAGTCGGCGACCATCCCCGAAGGCGCGACCGAGACGACTCTTACGCTGAACGCCGCCGGCAACGCCGAGGTGCGTAAGTGGAAGACGGCCGTGATCGGCGTCGCCACGGTCGGCAACGGCCCAGTCCACGTCTCGTCACAAATGGCAACCCTCGAAGTCGCCGCGCCGTTCTTCACCTTTGCGATGGAACGGGCCGCTTCGGAGCAGGGCAAGGATACTGAGATTTTCTGCAAGATTCAGCAGGTCGCGCCGTTCCCCGGTAGTGCCAAGATCCGTCTGATGGGTCTGCCGACCAAGGCGACGGCGGCGGAGTTGGAGATAACCAAGGACACGAAGGACCTGGCGTTCAAGGTCGTGGTGGACAAGACGACGCCGCCCGGCCAGCACCGCAACCTGTTCTGTCAGGCGGTGGTCATGCTGAACAGCGAGCCGGTGGTCTACAACGTCGGTGCCGCGGAACTGCGTGTCGATGTGCCGCTGCCGCCGAAGGTGAACGCACCGGTGGCGACGCCGCTGCCGGTGGTGGCGAAACCGGCCGACCCGGTGAAACCGCCGGAGAAGCGGTTGACGCGGTTGGAGAAACTGCGGCTCGAACAGGAAGAGCGCGAGAAAGCCGCGAAGGGCGACACGACGGAGCCTGAGAAAAAGAAGTGATTGCCGCTTGCGGCTTTGCGCGAAGATTCTACACCCAAGGCAACGCATCATGCGCACTCACATTGCTTCCCTCGTCTGCCTGGCAGTTCTCGCTATCACATCCGACGCCCGCGCCCAGGAACCGCCCGCGTCGCTGGCCGTCTTTCCGCCGGAAGTCAACCTCTCGACCAGCCGCAGTCGCCAGGTGTTCGTCGTGCAAGCCGTCTACCCCGACGGCATCACGCGCGACGTGACCGCCGAGGCGAAAGCCGCACTCGTCAACCCGGCCTTCGCCAAGCTAGACAAGAACGTCCTCACGCCCGTCGCCGACGGCGCGACCGAGTTGAAGGTCGAGTTTGGCGGCAAGGCGCTCAACGTGCCGGTCAAGGTGAAGGACGCCACGGTCGAACGGCCGATCAGTTTCAAGCTGGACGTGATGCCGATCTTTTTGCGCTCCGGCTGCAACCAGGGCGGTTGTCACGGTGCGGCCCGCGGCAAGGACGGCTTCCGGCTGTCGTTGTTCGGCTTCGACGCCGACGGCGACCATTTCCGCCTCACCCGCGAAATGAACGGCCGCCGCATCAACCTCGCACTGCCGCGCGAGAGCCTGCTGCTCGAAAAATCCCAGGGCAAGGTGCCGCACACCGGCGGCCAGAAGATCAAGGACGGCGACGAGTACAGTCAGAACATCCTCCGCTGGCTCGACGCCGGCGCTCCGCTCGACCCGCCGACCGTGGCCAAACCGGTCGCCCTCGAACTGTATCCGAAGAACGCGGTCCTCGACGGCAAGGGTGCCGCGCAACAGATGGTCGTCCGCGCCCGCTACTCCGACGGCACCGACCGCGACGTGACTGCGCTGGCCCTGTTCCTCAGCAACAACGACACGTCCGCGAAGATTTCGCCCGCCGGCGTCGTCACCGCCGGCGACCGCGGCGAAGCGTTCGTCATGGCCCGCTTCGCCACTTTCACCGTCGGCTCACAGGTCATTGTGCTGCCCAAGGGATTGCAGTTCACGTTCCCGCCGGTCGAGGAGCGCAATTACATCGACACCTTGGTCAACGCCAAGCTCAAGAAGTTGCGCATCGAGCCGTCGGGCCTGTGCAACGACGAGACGTTCCTGCGCCGCGTACACCTCGACGTGATCGGCGTGTTGCCCACCGTCGAGGAGTACCAGCGCTTCATGACGAACGCCGCGCCGAACAAGCGCGAACTGCTCGTGGACGACTTGCTGGGCCGCAAGGAGTTCGCGGAACTGTGGGTGATGAAGTGGGCGGAACTGCTGCAAATCCGCTCGTCGAACCAGGTCAGTTACAAGGCGACGCTCCTGTATTACAATTGGTTGCAGGACAAGATCGCTCGCAACGCCCCGGTCAACGAGTGGGTGCAGGAGTTGCTCGGCGCAACCGGCGGCACGTTCAAAAACCCGGCCACGAACTACTACCAAAACGAGACCGACGTCCTCAAGGTGTCGGAGAACGTGGCCCAGGTGTTCATGGGCATGCGCATCCAGTGCAGCCAGTGCCACAACCACCCGTTCGACCGCTGGACGCAGGACGACTACTACAGTTTCGCGGCGTTCTTCGCGCAGATCGGCCGCAAGGGTACTGACGACCCGCGCGAGACGATCGTCTTCAACAGCGGCGGCGGCGAGGTGACGCACCCGCTCCGCGGCGTCGTCATGAAGCCGAAGTTTCTCGGCGGCGACACGCCCGACGTGGCCGGCAAGGACCGCCGCGTCGTGATGGCGCAATGGCTGGCGTCGGCGGACAACCCGTACTTCGCCACCAACCTGGCGAACATCGTTTGGGCACACTTCTTCGGCATCGGCATCATCGACCAGGTGGACGACGTGCGCATCAGCAACCCGGCGTCGAACCCGGAGCTGCTGGCCGAGATGGGCAAGCGGTTCACGTCCTACAAGTACGACTTCAAGAAGCTGGTGCGCGACATTTGCCTGTCGCGGACCTACCAGGCGGCAACGCAGGCGAACCCCAGCAACGAGGGTGACACGCGCAACTTCGCACGGGCCGGGCTGCGGCGCATCAAGGCCGAGACGTTCCTCGACTGCATCAGCCAGGTGACGGAGACGAAGAACAAGTTCCCCGGTTTGCCGCAGGGCGCGCGGGCCGTGCAGATCGCCGACGGCGGCGTGAGCACCTACTTCCTGACGACGTTCGGCCGGGCGACGCGCGAGACGGTCTGCTCCTGCGAGGTCAAGCTGGAGCCGACGCTGTCGCAGTCGTTGCACCTGCTCAACGGCGAAACGACGACGCAGCGAATCGCGTCCGGCAACCTGCTCGGCCGGCGACTGGCGGACAAGGCGACGCCGGAGCAGGTCATCGAAGAACTGTACGTGCGCTGCCTGAGCCGAAAGCCGACGCCGAAGGAGATGAGTAAACTTTCGGCCGCGGTCGCGGCGGAGCCGGACAAGAACAAGGCGCTCGGCGACCTGTTCTGGGCGCTGCTGAACTCGCGGGAGTTTATGTTTAATCATTGACGACGCTCGCCCGTTTGATTGCTAATTTTCGCGCATCGGTTAGACGAACACGCTCGCGGAATTCAGTCGAGGAACACTCATGCGTCGCATCCCTACCGCCACGGCGTCGGCCCTGTGCGTTCTATTCTTGTGTTCGATTGCGCCCGCCGCCGAACCCGCCAAAACCTCGGCGAAAATCACCTACGACGACCATGTGTTGCCGTTCTTGCGCGACAAGTGCCTCAGCTGCCATAGCCCGGACAAGCAGAAGGGCGGCTTGCAGATGCACACTTACGCCCGCCTCATGGTCGGGGGCAGCAGCGGTGCCGTCGTCACGCCCGGTGACCCCGAAAACAGCCGCCTCTACGGCCTCATCGCGCACAAAGAAAAGCCCCCCATGCCGCCTGATGCGCCGATGTTGCCGGCGGAAAACGTGGAGTTGATTCGGAAATGGATAGCCGGCGGCGCGCTGGAAAACAATGGCAGCAAGGCCGTCGTTGCCAGGCCGAAGGTCAATATCGGCCTGGCGTCCGCGGCGCGCGGCAAGCCGGCCGGTCCGCCGCCGATGCCGCCCAAGTCACTGCGGCTCGATCCCGTGGTGCGCACCGCGCGGCCGACCACAGTGACGGCCCTGGCAAGCAGTCCGTGGGCGCCGCTCGTCGCCGTCGGCGGCCAAAAGCAAGTGTTTCTGTACAACTCCGACACGCTCGAACTGATCGGCGTGCTGCCGTTCCCGGAGGGCGTGCCGCAGGTCCTGAAATTCAGCCGCAATGGCAGCATGTTGCTGGCCGGCGGCGGCCGCGGCGGCCATTCGGGCCACGTCGCCGTCTGGAGCGTGTTGACCGGCGAGCGCATCATCACCGTCGGCGACGAGACCGACAGCGTTCTCGCCGCCGACATTAGCCCCGACCAGACGCAGATTGCGCTGGGCGGGCCCAGCAAGATGATCCGCGTCTACTCGACCAAGGACGGCAAGCTCGCGTACGAAATCAAGAAGCACACCGACTGGGTGACGGCGCTGGAATACAGTCCCGACGGCGTGCTGTTGGCGACCGGCGATCGCAGTAGTGGTCTCTATGTGTGGGAAGCCTTTACCGGGCGCGAATACTTCGCGCTCCGCGGTTTCAAGGCCGCGATTACGGAGATCAGCTGGCGGGCGGACGGCAACGTGGTGGCGTCCAGCAGCGAGGACGGCACGGTGAACCTGTTCGAGATGGAGAACGGCAATTCGGTGAAGACGTGGGCGGCGCACAACGGCGGCGTCGCATCGGTGCGTTTCGCGCGCGACGGCCGACTTGTGACCGGCGGTCGCGACAAGCTCGTCAAAGTTTGGGACGGCAACGGCGCGGTGCAGAAGACGTTTGAAGTGCAGCCCGACGTGGTGGTGCGGACGATCTTCAGCCACGAGGACGCGCGCGTGATCGCCTCCGACTGGAACGGCCATTTGCCGGTGTGGTTCGTGGCCGACGCCAAGCCCGCCGGCGAATTGTCGTCCAACCCCGGCACCAGTGCCGAGCGCCTGGAAGCGGCGTTAAAAGACGTGGTGGCGAAGCAAGCGGCGAAAGATCAATTCGCCGCTGCCGCGGCGACCTCGCAAGCCGCCGCTCAAAAGACCCAAACGGACCTGGCGGCGGCTCAAAAGGCAGTCATTGACACCGCCGCCGCGGCCAAGACGGCGGACGACAACGTAGTGAAGGCGAAGGCCGCGGCCGACCAGACGAAAGCGGCAGTGGTCGCGGCCCAGGCCGACGTGCGTGCGAAGGAGACATTACGGCAAGCGCTAACGGAAGCGGCGGCGAAGGTGAAAGCAGTCGCCGACCAGGCCAAGACCGACACAGCCCTGGCGGCGGCGCTGGCGAAGGCCCAGCAGATTGTCGCGACGGCCGACGGCGAAGTTGTGGCGGCTCAGAAAGTGGTGGCCGACCAGACGGCGGCGGCACAGAAGGCGGATACGGCCCTGGTCCAGGCCCAGCAGACGGCGACTGCCACGGCGGCAGCAGCGGCCGCGGCTCCGCAAGTGGTGCCGCCCCTGGACGCCGCAGCCAAGGCGGCTTCGGCCAAGGCGACAACCGACAAGACCGCGGCCGACAACGCCACGGCGGCCCTCTTGACCAGCGTCGCGGCTTACGTCGAGAAGGTGAAAGCGGCACAGGCAGGCAAATAAATCGCGGCCAAGCGCTCCGGAGCGCCCAGCCGCAAGCGGCAATTCGGTTAAAACGTCTTACCCATGACGGCGGCCAGGCGCCGCAGGTCTTCCGTCAGCGCCGCGTACTGCTTGGGCAACAGCGCCTGGGGGCCGTCCGACAGCGCCTTCTCCGGGCAGCTGTGGACTTCGATGTGGACGCCGTCCGCCCCGGCGGCCACGGCGGCGCGGGCCATCGCCGGGATCAGGTCGGGCCGGCCCGTCGCGTGACTCGGATCGACGATGATCGGCAGATGACTTTGGCCCTTCACGTTCGGCACCGCGCTCAGGTCGAGCATGTTCCGCGTCGAGTCTTCAAACGAGCGGATGCCGCGCTCGCAGAGCACCACGTTCGGGTTGCCTTCCGACAATATGTATTCCGCCGACATGAGCATGTCCCGCACCGTCGCGCTCATACCGCGCTTCATCAGCACCGGCTTCTTGGTCTGGCCGACCTCTTTCAACAGGTCGAAATTCTGCATGTTGCGAGCGCCGATCTGGAACATGTCGGCGTAGCGCTCCACGAGCGGCACCTGGCGCGGGTCCATCACCTCGGTGACGACCGGCATGCCGTGAGCGTGGCCGACCTCGCGCAGGATGCGCAACCCTTCCTCGCCCAGCCCTTGGAAGCTATAGGGGCTGGTGCGCGGCTTGAACGCGCCGCCGCGGAGGATGTTGGCACCCGCCGCCTTGACCTGGCCGGCGATCGTTTCCAGGACTTCCAGACTTTCGACGGCGCAGGGGCCGGCGATCCACGCCATCGAGCCGCCGCCGATCTTGACGGGGCGCACCGGCGGCTTGCAGTCGGCGCCGACCACGACCACGGTGTCCTCGGCGTGAAACTCGCGGCTGGCCAGCTTGAACGGCTTCAAGATCGGCAACACCTGCTCGACGCCGGGGATCGCGGCGAGGGGTTCCGCTTGCAGTTTCCCCTCGTCGCCGATGACGCCGATGATGGTCCGCCGTTCGCCCTGGCTCAGGTGCGGCGTGAACCCCAATTCGCGGATGCGCTCCAGGACGTGGTCGATTTGCTCCTGCGTGGAATTGTGTTGGATTACGATAATCATCGGGATTGGGTGGGTTTGAGGATGGGGAAGCCAGAAATAACTCTCGCAGAGGCGCAATATCCCGTAGCCACAAGCGGCCCGCTTGTAGGCTTTCGCCCAGCCAACAAGCGGGCCGCTTGTGGCTACGGGGGGTTGTGTCAAATTGAGCCGCGGGCAGTATAATTCCTTTATCAGCCCGCGATCATGGCCATCGGGAAGGATCCCAGCACGGTCACGGAATCGCAGTGTTCGGCGAGGGCTTTCAAGGCCTTGGCAATCCTAGGCTCTTCCATGTGGCCTTCGAGGTCCACGAAAAAGATGTACTCGGGCTTGGGCAGCTTGGCCGGGAACGACTCGATCCACGTCAGGTTGATCTTCGCCTGCTTGAAGATGTCCAGGGCCGCGACCAGCGAGCCGGCGCTGTGCGGCACGCGGAACATGACGGCCGTCTTGTCGTGGCCGGTCTTGCCGCACTTCTGGTGGCCGATGATCGCGAACCGCGTTTCGTTGTACGGCGAATCCTCGATGTCGTGAAAGAGGATGCGCACCCCGTAGCGGACGGAGGCTTGCCGACTGGCGACGGCGGCGGCCCCCGGTTCCATCTGGGCGAGCCGGGCGGCGTCGGCCGTGCTGGAGACTTCCTTCAAGAGGGCCTGCGGGACGTTCTTGCTCAGCCAGTTACGGCACTGCGACAGCGCTTGCGGCTTGCTGTAGACCCGGCGAATCTCTTCCTGGGAACAGTTGGCCATCAGGTTGTGATGGACCTGCAAGCGGACCTCGGCACTGATCTGCAAGTGCGCCATGCGCATGAACATGTCGAGGGTGTCGGCAACCCGGCCGTCGGTGGAGTTCTCGACCGGCACGACGCCGAAATCGACGTGGCCGCGGTTGACCTCTTCAAAGACCGCCGAGATGCTGCCGACGCACATGAACTCGACCGCCTGGCCGAACCGTTCCACCGCCGCCAGGTGGCTGAAACTGTACTCCGGTCCGAGGTAGGCGACCTTCAAAATCTTCTGCAAGGCGCGCGAGCCGCTGATAAGTTCGCGAAAAATAGCGCGAACCGTACCGGTATCGACTGTACCTTTGTTCTTGGTATGCTGTTCGAGGATGTTTTTGACGACTTCCTCTTCGCGGGACGGCGAAAAGACTTCTTCGCCGTGCTCGTTCTTGAGGCGGCCGATCTCGCCGGCGACGACCGCCCGATCGTTAATCAGCTTCAGGAGTTGTAGATCGAGCTTGTCGATTTGGGTACGCAGGGAGCGCAACGCCGCGGCCCCGCGGCTGGCGGAGACGTTGTTGGTTGCAGTGGTCCCTTCGGATTTGCGCGTCGGCATGTCAAGTCTCGTCGCAGGTGGTGGTGCGCCATCTACGCCCGTAGTCTAGTGACCGCGCCGAAGGCTGTCAACGGCCGTGCCACAACCTCAAGGGAATTTTAGGGTTCGGCAAACACAATTTACACCCAACTGCGATTCCATATGCGACGGGGTTCCATAACGCCA
>JBBRLG010000213.1:0-11398 GCA_038231495.1 Gemmatales bacterium
AAACCAAAGAAAGCGGCGGCAAAGCGCCTCACTCCAAAAAGGCGGTCGCCAATTATCCTCGTAGCTACTTTTCGCATCCCACAACTTGACGGTTTTGTCCGCGCTGGCTGAGGCCAAGGTTTCACCATCCGGGCTGAATGCAACGCACCAAACCGTGCTTACAGGGCGGGGTTCCTCCGCTGAACAGTGGCCCGTTTGCTGCCAAAGTAGACATACGAGCAAAGCGAATCGTTTCATGGATGCTCTCCTTGCCGAAATTATGCTACGGCGGCCCCGCGAACGCAAGCACCGGCCGGACCCGGCTCGATTTTCCGCCGAACCTCCTGGCCGCAAGGATGTCAAGCCTTTGAGCCGCACCGCTCCTATAACAAAGGACGTATTCGGTCGCCCGTCGGGCGGCCCTTTCCACGAGCAAGCGAAGGTCGGACTTATGAAAATACCCCTGAACTGGTTGCGCGATTACGTCGCCCTGAACCTGCCCGTCGCGGAACTGGCCGAACGGCTCACCATCGCCGGCCTCGAAGTTTCCGGCGTCCGGTTGCTCGGCTTGCCAGCCCCGGACGGACTGCGCGTCAAGTCCGAGGACGTCGGCCCGGTTTGGGCACGCGACAAAATTTTCGTCGGGCAGGTGATGTCGGTCGCACCGCACCCAGACGCCGACCGGCTCAAGCTGCCCACCGTCGCGTACGGCGAGGGGCGCTCGATTGCAATGGTCACCGGCGCGCCGAACCTTAAGGTGGGTGATGTCGGGCAGAAGGTGATCCTCGCGCTCAGCGGCGCGGTGCTGTTCGACGGCCACGCCACGCCGAAAGCATTGAAGGAACTCAAGCCGGGCAAGATTCGCGGCGTCCCCAGCGAGGCGATGGTCTGCTCGTCCTACGAACTGGGCATCGACGAGGAGCACGAGGGCATCATCCTGCTCGAAGACGACGCCCCGGTGGGTGCGCCGCTGGCCGATTTCATGGGTGACGTGGTGCTGGAACTGGAAGTGACGCCGAACCTGGCCCGCGCCCAGTCGCTCATCGGCGTGGCGCGCGAGGTGGCGGCGCTAACCGGGGCTGAGTTGAAACTGCCGCCACACGCGCCCCAGGCCACGGGCGGACCGGTAGCGGGTTTGGTCAAAGTGGAGATTGAAGACCCGAAATTGTGTGCCCGCTACGCCGCGGTGCTGTTGCAGACGGTAAAGGTCGGCCCCGCACCGGGCTGGATGCAGCGGCGGTTGACTTACGCGGGCATGCGCCCCATCAACAACGTGGTCGATGTGACCAACTACGTCATGCTGGAATGGGGCCAGCCGCTGCACGCCTTCGACTACGACGTACTCGTGCGCCGCGCGGGCAACCAGCCGCCGACGGTCATCGTCCGCGCCGCCCGCAGTGGTGAATTACTCAAGACGCTCGACGGCCAGGAGCGGAAATTGACGCCGGACATGCTTGTTATTGCCGACACCGCCGGGCCGATCGCGCTGGCCGGCGTCATGGGCGGGGCCGAGACCGAAGTTTCGGAGCAGACAACCACCATCCTCCTGGAGTCGGCGAACTTCGACTTCCTCAACATCCGCCGGACGATGAAGGCGCTCAACCTGCCGAGCGAGGCCAGCGTGCGCTTCAGTAAGGGCATCCACCCCGAACTGGTCCGCCCGGCCGCCGAACGCGCTGCCGAGTTGATGCGGCAGCACGCCGAGGCGACTGTCTGCCAGGGCATCATCGACAACTACCCGGCGCCGTTGTCGGAGAAGGTTATCGACCTGCCGATGGCCGAGGTTAAGCGGCTGCTGGGCATCGACATCCCCATCGACGAGTGCGCCCGGTTGCTGAAAACGCTGGAATTCAAGGTCGAGCAGAGCGGGCCGGACACGCTCAAGGTCATCGAACCGCCGCACCGCCTCGACCTCCAGGAAGGCCGCGCGGACCTGATCGAAGACTTGATCCGGCTGTACGGCTACCACCGCCTGCCCGCGACGCTGCTTGCCGACCGGTTGCCGCCGCAGGCCACGACGCCGCCAGTCGCGCTGGAGGAACGCGTGCGCGACGTGTTGGTGGACGTCGGGTTGCAGGAAACGATCACCTACGCGCTGACGACACCGGACAAGGAAAAACCCCTGGGTTTGCCGGCACGCGAGTATGTGACGTTGCTGAACCCGGTCAGCAGCGAGCGCTCCGTCATGCGCCAGAGCGTGCTGGCCAGCGTCCTCGATATTGCCGCCGCGAACTTACGGCACACGGACGACGTGCGCCTGTTCGAGATCGGCGCGGTCTACCTGCCGCGGCCGGACGCCAAGCTGCCGGACGAACCGCGGCGGGTGGCCATCGTCCTGTGCGGCAAACGGTATCGCGATTTCTGGACCGATGCGGGCAAGACGACCGCGGAACCTTTGAACTTCTTCGACCTCAAGGGCGCGATCGAGGCATTGGTCGCGGCCCTGCATTTGCCGGAGGTCACCTACCGCCCGGCGACGGTGCCCTACTTGCATCCGGGCAAGGCGGCGGAACTGGTGGTCAAGGGTTTGAGCGTCGGCCACTTCGGCGAGATGCACCCGAAGGTTGCGGAAGCTTACGAGTTGGGCCAGCGGTGCGTGCTGGCTGCCGAGCTGGACCTGGAAGCCATCCGCACGCTGGCCCCGGCCCGGCACCGTGGTAGTGCGGTGCCGCGCTTCCCGGCGGCACTGCGCGATGTGGCGGTCATCGTCACGGAGTCGATCCCGGCGGATCGCGTGGAGCAAGAGATTCGCGCGGGCGGGGCGGAGTTGTTGCGCCACGTGAAATTGTTCGACCTGTATCGCGGCGACAGCATTCCGGCCAGCCTCAAGAGTTTGGCGTACGCGCTGACCTACCAGGCGGACGACCGAACGCTCACCGACAAGGAAGTCGACCGGGCGCACAAGAAGATTGAAGACCGCCTCAAGCACATGCTCAAGGCGCAGATTCGCGGCAAGGAGTGAGGCCCGCCCCGGTCGGCCTTGCCGCGCGCCCTTGCAATCAAGCCAACGGCGAAGTTAAATGGTAACCGTTCACTCCCCCCTTCCGAAGTGGGGGTGAAAAGAGCGCCATGGCCGAGTACTTTAATCGTTCTTACCCCCCTACCCCCCCTTCGCAAGGGGGGGAGCAGTTGATGCCGGTGAACGGTTACGTTAAATGGACGTAGCCGCCGACCGGTTCTCATCCTTTGGGTCAACGCTTTTCCCCCGGACTTCCTCATGTGGCTCATCAAGGCATCCCTGCTCAACGCCTACATGGTGGCATCGCTCGTTTTCATCATCATCGTCCTCGGCGTCTTCTCCATCGCCAACATCCCGGTTGACATCCTGCCCGTCTTCAAGACGCCCGCCGTCCAGGTGTTGACCTACTATCAAGGGATGCCGACCGCCTCCGTCGAAAAAACCATCACCACGCGCGTCGAGCGCTGGACCAACCAGTCGATGGGCGTCGAATCCGTGCAGTCCAAATCGGTGCCCGGCGTCAGCGTCGTACGCCTCTACTTCCGCGACGGCATCGACCCCAACGCCGCCCTCACCCAGACGACTTCGCTCGCCCTCGGCACCTTGACCTATTTGCCGCCGAATACGTTGCCGCCGGTGACGATGCCGTTCGACCCGACCGGCACCACGCCACTCGGCATTCTCACGGTCAACAACTCCGAACTGGACGAGGCCCACATCAAGGACGTGGCTCGCTACGACGTGCGCAGCATGCTCGGCGGCGTGCCGGGCGTCGTGGCCCCCGTGGTCGTCGGCGGCAAAGACCGCACGGTCCTCATCTACCTCGACCCGAAGAAGCTCGAGGCCCGCAAGGTGTCGCCGGTGGACGTGGTCAAGGCGCTGCAAGAAGGCAACCTCATGGTCACGCCCGGTACCGCCTACTTCGGCGACAACCAGGTGTTGCTCGACACGAACGGCATGGTGGAGAAGGTCGAGCAACTGAACGACTTCCCGATCCGCATCGAACCGGGCAACAACGTCTACCTGCGCGACGTGGGCAGTGCCGAGGACGCCTACGCCATCCAAACGTCGCGGGTGCGGATTAACGGCCGGCAGCAGGTGTTCGTGCCGATCTACCGCCAGGGCGGGTCGAGCAGTCTCGACGTGGCCAACGGCACCCGGAAGCACATCGACTACATGGAATCGCGCCTGCCCGCAGGCACCAAGCTCGATTTCGTGATGGACCAGTCCGTGACCGTCAAGGAAGCGATCCTGAGCCTGATCGACGAGGGCCTGATCGGCGCGGTCATGGTGTCGGTCATGATCCTTTTCTTCCTGGGCAACTGGCGCATGACGGTCATCGCCAGCGTGTCGATCCCGCTGTCGATTCTGGGCGCGATCATCGGCCTGTACGTCTTCGGCAACACGATCAACGTCATGACCCTGAGCGGCCTGGCACTGGCCATCGGCCCGCTGGTGGACGACGCCATCGTCGGCCTGGAAAACACGCACCGCCACGGCGCGATGGGCAAGTCGGCCCTACGGGCGGCGCTGGACGGCTCGGTCGAGGTCATGGTGCCGGTCATGGTCGCGACCTGCACGACGATCATCGTCTTGTCGCCGCTGGAGTTCATGCCCGGCATGGGCGGCTTTCTCTTCCGGCCGCTCGCCCTGGCCGTCACGTTTGCGATGTTGTCGTCCTTCCTGCTGTCGCGTACGTTCGTGCCGATGATGTGCAGCCGCTTCCTGCCCGACCACGCCGACCACGGACCCGGCGTCAAGCCGGCGCGCAACGTCGTCAGCCTGGCAATGGCGGGACTCGACTCCGTTTTGAGCTGGCTGCACCGCCCCGTCGGGCGCTTCTTGGCGGGCCTGACGCGCTTTTACAGTCGTCTTCTCACCACCGCCCTTCGTTTCCGCGTCGTGGTGCTGAGCGGCGCGTTTGCCCTGTTTTTGTGCGCGCTCGGCCTCTTGCCCTTCATCGGCCAGGAGTTCTTCCCCCAGGTGGACGCCGGGCAGATAACCGTCTACGTCCGCGCCCCGTCCAACTGGCGGTTGGACAAGTCCGAGCAGAGCATCGTCAAGTTCGAGCAGTTTTTGCAGGACCAGGTTCCGGAGCGCGAGCGCGTCACGATCGTGTCGGAACTCGGCTTGAACCCGGACTGGTCGGCGGCCTACAGTGCCAACTCCGGGCAGCAGGACACGGTCGTCCGCATTCAGCTTTCGGAACACCGGCGCTTCACCGCCCAGGAGTACGCCGTCCGCCTGCGCCACGCCTTTCAGGAAGACCCCAAGCTGGCCGACTTGCGTTCGGACCTGCGCATCAGCTTCGACACCGGCGGCATGGTTTCCAGCGCGCTCAACTACGGCAACACGTCGCCCATCGACATTCAGATCGAGGGCGGCGGTCGCGACGAGGCCATGAAGCTGGCCCAGGAGATTCGCGGCCGGGCGGCGGCGGTCCGCGGCGCCGCCGACGTGCGCGTCGCCCAGCGGCTCGACGCGCCCTACCTCATTATCGAGGTGGATCGGCAGAAGGCGGCGAACATCGGCCTGTCGGCGCGCGACGTCATCATGCAGGTGGTCGCGGCCATGAACTCCAGCGTGTCGATCAACCGCAACTTCTGGATCGACGCCAAGAGCGGCAGCCAGTATTTCGTCGCGGTGCAGTACCCGGAGAACCCGCAGGAAAAGATCGAGGACCTGCTCAACCTGTTCGCGACCGGCAGCCGGCAGGAAAACCCCGTGCGGCTCAGCAGCCTGGTCAAGACGCGCTACACCACCGACGCCCCGGTCGAGATCACGCACGAGAGCCTGTACCGCACGTTCAACGTCCAGGTGAACACGGAAAACCGCGACATCGGTAGCGTCGCGGCCGACATCAACAAGGAGTTAGACCGCCTCCGCCGCGAGCTGCGCGACCGCGTCGGCCGCCTGGAAAAGGAGTATGCGGACCTGCAAAAGAGCCAACCGGCCAACCGTGCCGCGCTCAAGGCGGCCGAGACCCAGTTGACCGAAGCGCGTGCCCTGGCCGCGATGCGCGTCAACCTCAAGGGCGAATACGCCCGGATGACCGAGTCGGCGTGGCGGCTGGGGTTCGGCCTGGCGATGGCGGCGCTGCTCGTGTACCTGCTGCTGGTCGCCCTGTTCCGCTCCTGGGTCGGGCCGTTCATCATCATGTTCACGGTGCCGCTCGGCCTGATCGGCGTGTTGACGATGTTGTTCCTGACGCACACGTCGCTCAACGTCCAATCCGAAATGGGCGTCATCTTCCTGGTCGGCATCGCGGTCAACAACGGCGTGCTGCTGGTCGATTTCGCCAACAAGCAGCGCAAGCTCGGCGGCTCGGTGCGCGAGGCGATCGCGACGGCGGCGGCGATCCGTTTCCGGCCGATCCTGATGACGTTTCTGGCGACGTTCCTCGACCTGGTGCCGATGGCGATTGGCTTGGGCAAGGGCAGCGAGGCGACGGTGCCGCTGGCCCGCGCGGTGGTCGGCGGCTTGCTCACGTCGACGTGCCTGACGCTGTTCGTGGTGCCGATCTTGTACACGCTGCTGATCCGCGAACGCGCGGCGACGGACCGGGATTTGGAAGCGGAACTTGCGGACCCGGCGGTGTGAGACAGACAAAGTAGATGCTATACTCAACGCGGGGGACTCTGACACAAGCCTGAAGCGCAAGCGAAGGACTGTCCTTCGCTTGCGCTTCAGGCTTGTGTCATTCCAAGTCGCGGTGAGTATAACTTCCGGAAGTCGCCTCCTGGCCACGGAATTATTCCCTTGTGCCGGCCCACCCTTTGCTACACTGGTGCTGCACGGCGACCGTTCGTTACCCGTTCTGTTCACCGGCACTCAGGTGCATCCATGACCCGGCACGATTTCCTCCACACCCTCGACCGGCGTGGCTTCTTGCGTGGCACCGCGGCGGCGACGTTGCCCTTCCTGACGGGGGCGGGCTTCGCCTTCGCGTTGGACCCGGCAAAGGATGCGAAACCGCCGACCCTGATCCCGCGCGAAACCAACCCCGACAACCTCGAATTCCCGTTCGCGGCGCTGAAGGATTACCTGACGCCGAATGAATTGTTCTACGTCCGCAACCACTTCGCCGCGCCCAAGGTGGACGCCAAGACCTTTCGCCTCAAGGTCGAAGGCGCGGTCGAGAACCTGTTGGCACTGACCTACGCGCAGTTGCAAGAAATGCCCTCCAAGACGATAACCTTGACCCTCGAATGTGCCGGCAACGGCCGTGCGTTCCTCACCCCCAAGCCGAAGGGGGTTGCGTGGGAACTCGGCGCGGTCAGCACCGCGGAGTGGACCGGCGTGCCGTTGTCCGCCGTCCTGGAGAAAGCCGGCGTCAATAAGAGGGCGGTCGAAGTCGTGTTGGAAGGCGGCGACACCGGCGAGCCGAAGAACGACGCCAAACCCGCGGGACCGCTGCACTTCGCGCGCGGCCTGCCCCTGGCGAAAGCGCTGAAGCCCGAAGTGCTGCTCGCCTACCAGATGAACGGCAAACCGCTACCTGAAAACCACGGCTTCCCGCTGCGCGCCGTCGTCGGCGGTTGGTATGGCGTCGCGTCGGTCAAATGGCTGTCGCGCATCCTTGTCACCACCAGGCCGTTCGTCGGTTTCGAGCAGTCGATCGACTATTCCACCTGGCAGCGGGACGCCGGCATTCCGACCATGGTGCCGATCACCGCAATGGAGGTCAAGTCGTCCATCGCGCGGCCCTACGCGGGCGAAATGATCCCGGCCAACGAAAACTATCGCATCTTCGGAGCCGCCTGGACCGGCGAGTCGGAGGTCACGAAGGTCGATGTCAGCACTGACGGGGGAAAGACGTGGGGAGAGGCCAAACTAATCGGCAAGCCGGTGCCGTTCGCCTGGCGCTTGTGGGAGTTTACCTGGATGGCTCCAAAAGTCGGGAAAGCGACCCTCATGACCCGCGCGACGGACAAGATTGGCCGCTTCCAACCGGTCGAGCGCGACCCCGACCGGCGGAATTATGTCATCAGTCACATACTGCCGGTCGAAGTGGAAGTGCGCGGCAGCTGATACGCCTTTGGGTCATTCGCCGCAGACTTCGTCCAGCACGTCCTCAGCGACGTAGATCGGCACGCTGGCGGTGACGGCCAGGGCGATGGCGTCGCTGGGCCGGCTGTCTACCTCGACCATTTCGCCGTTCTGGCGGATGCGTAGCTTGGCGTAGTAGGTGTGGTCGCGCAACTCGCTGATGTAGATGTCGCGCAGTTCGCCGCCGAGGTTATCGACGACGCTGGCGATGAGGTCGTGCGTCAGCGGCCGCGGCGACGGCAGGCGCTTGACGCGGCGTTCGATGCTCGTGGCCTCGAAAATGCCGATCATGATGGAGAAGCTGCGGTCGCCGTCCACCTCTTTGAGCATGACGACCTGTTGGTCGTGAATCTCGCTGATAATGATGCGCTTCAATTCCATCTGGACTGGCACGACTGCCTCACTTTCGCCAGGCTCGCGGACGCTCGGCCGCCGGCTCCCTCCGGCACGACGGGAAAACGGACGGGGGGGCAATGGGTGTCTCCGTTCGATTCCCGGTGTCATTATAGAGGCGACGAATAAAAGCGGTCAAGAATCACGGGTGCCGGCGTGCCAAAGGAAGTCCCGATCATTCGCCACCGGATGCACCGGATGCGCGGGCGACAGCGTCGCGGACAGAGTTGCTCCGCCGCCAACCATTCCCGAATGGTTGCGAGGGTCGGCATGAGGACCTATAGTGGTTTGGTATCCTTTTTCGCAAAACAGGCTGGCAAAGCCAACCGGACCGGTTACGATTGAGGAAGTGGAGGACAGCCCTTCTGACGTGTTGCGTTCGCCGTCCCATCTCCGAACAAGCCTTTCCCGGGCGGCGGCGGATTCAACCGACAGGGTGCCGAGCGTTGGTGGCGCTTGGCAAACGGGGACGGCTGTGGATGCGCGTGTACCAAAGCGAGGTGGCCCCATGGCCCTGGCGTTAGCGATCGGCAAATGCACCCTCCTGGGTAACTACCGGGAAAATAACGAAGACTCGATTGACGTCAAACAGTTCCCTGACATGACCGTTTGCCTGGTGGCCGACGGCATGGGCGGCCAGGCGGCCGGCGAAGTCGCCAGCAAGCGCGCCATCGAAATCGTCCCGCGCGAATTGAAAAAGTACCTCAGCGGCGTGGTGGGCAACGACGAAACCAAGAACATCGTCCGCCGTTCGGTCGTCCAGGCCAACGAAGAGATCATGGCGATGGCCGCCCTGGACCGCGAGCTGAAAAACATGGGCACGACCATCGTGCTGACCGTGTGGCGCAAGGGCAGCGCCCTCCTCTACGTCGCCGGCATGGGCGACAGCCGCGTCTATCAAATCCGCGGCAAAAAGATCGAACAGCTTACCGTCGATCATTCCATCGCGCAGGCTCTCGTCGAAGCCAAGACGATTTCTGCCACCGAGGCCCGCAACCACCGCTACCGCAACGTGCTTTGGAAATATCTGGGTTCCGCCGAAGTCGGCGAAGGCCCGGACGTGAAGGGCGTCCAGCTGCAAGCTGGCGACCGCTACCTGCTCTGCACCGACGGCCTGTGCGGCGTCGTGACCGACGAGCAGCTGCTGACCTTCATCAAAGACAAGACGGACATGCAGGAGTGTGCCGACGGCCTGGGGCAGTTCGCCCTGGACTCCGGCTCGCGCGACAACGTGTCCTGCGTCATGATCGAAGTGACGGAAAGCAACCAGCCGATGGGTAAGTGAGTTTAACGGGTTTGCCGCTTGCGGCTTTGCAAATTCCCTGCAAAGCCGCAAGCGGCAATTTCGTTAGATATACGTCGCCTTCGACGGCGTGATAACCAACTCCGGGATCGCGACGCGCGTCGGCAGGGTCGCCACGAACAGGATCGCCGCCGCCACGTCCTCCGGTTGCAGGATCGTCAGGCGGTGGGCTTCCGACAACGGCGTCGGCCGGTTCTCCAAAATCGGCGTGTCCACTTCGCCGGGGTAGATGTTGGCGACGCGAATGCCGTTGTCCTTTTCCTCCGCCGCCAAAGCCATTGCCAAACCCCGCAGGCCGAACTTGGCCGCTGCGTAAGCCGCGCCGCCGAGCGGACTGGCCCGTTTGCCGGAAATCGAATTCACGTTGACGATCAGCCCGTCCTTGTTTTTCAGCATGTGCGGCACCACGGCGCGCATACAGTTGAAGGCACCCTCCAGGTTGGCGCCGAGCAATTGTTTCCAACTCTCCGGCGTCAGCTGGCGGAACGCCCGCTCCTTGATGTTCAGGCCGGCGTTGTTGACAAGGATGTCGATGCGGCCCAGGGATTTGGTCACGTGTTCGATGAGCTTCTCGACCTGGCCGCCGTCCGCCACGTCCGCGGGGAAATGCACTAGCCGGTCGCCGCCCTGGAGGACGTCGGCGGCGCGGCGCAGCTTGGCGGCGTCGCGGCCGGTGATGGCGACTTTCGCGCCGTGTTGCAGAAACAGCTTTGCCACGGCCAGGCCGATGCCGCTGCCGCCGCCGGTGACGAGGACGCCCTTGCCGGTTAACGTGCTCATGGATTTCCCTCGACGGACGAAACGCGCGGTGCGCGCGGAATTTAGGCTACCGGCGTCAAGATAGCGATTCGCGTCGCGTTCGCCGAGGAGGTCACGCAGTGCTGCCGGGTTGGGCAGGTCCGTCGAGTTCCATGTCAATAAAGGGCGAGTCGGCGAATGAATTGAGGTCGAAGGCGTGTCCAGGAGCCGGTTTCGCCTGGATGGCGGGGTCGAGGCGCAGGCGGACGACGGCAAGGCACTGGGGGCAGCGCATTTTGTAGCCATTCGGACTGCGGTGGAACACCAGGAGATTTCCACAACGGCAGCGTCCGCGGCGCGGCATGTTATTGCTTCCGGGGCGAGGTCGTCTCAGGCAACTATACCTGCCGCTTCCCGGCGGCGTCAACAAAAAGAAACGGTCGGTAGTATCGCCGTTTGACTTGTGGAGCGCGGGCGTCCCGCTCGCGCTCCGATCAAACGGCGACACTACCCCCGTTTTCGCCCCCGCGGTAGCTTTGCACAAAAAGTCGTGTCGCCGATCCCCGTCGCCAACGCCGCCTCAGTCCGCCAACGGTGGCGGACTCCGGATCAACGCCAGTAAGCCCCCAATTACAGCCCTTTGCTGCCGCTGACACGGAGTCCGCCACACCGCCACGCCCCACGAGCAGGGTGACGGGTTGGCCGCCAACAAGGGTTTTTGGGCAAAGCCGGCCAGGCAACAACAGCGTGCCTCACAGCCTTCGGTTTGCCGTTGGCAAGGGTCGGTCTTTTGATGGCAAGGGTGGAGATTGGCGAGGGTCGAAATCGGGCATGGTTCAAAAGCCGCAAGCACGAGGCAACAGGTGGAATTCGTTTCATTCACTCTGCCACACACCCCTCCGAACGAATTTTCCAAGGTGGAACTTATGGCCGGGCATAGACTTAAAGCATTCGTTCCGGGTGGCGCCCCAGCGCCA
>JBBRLG010000214.1:0-11284 GCA_038231495.1 Gemmatales bacterium
GATTTGCCACACCCTTGGCGGCGCTTCCCGCGGATTTCCATTGCTCCAACCGCGATTTCGCCGTAGGCTTACCTCAAGAGCCGCCAAACCGGCGCGCAAGTCCGACCCGTGCCAGCGTTCAATGGATGGAGTCGGTTTCCGGGCGTCGGAACGTCCGTAACGGGGTAAACGCGGCAAGTTGTGGCGAAGGTGAGGTCTGCGATGATCGGTAAACACTACGTTCTGGGCGGTCTGCGCCTGATCGGCGTGTTGCTCGTCGCGCTCCTGCCGACGGCCCTCCGCGCGGAAACGATCACCATTCAGAACACGGCCGGCGTGCCGATCGTCATTCAGGCGTCCAGCATCATGGGCAAGCAGGTCAACCGCGCCGCGCCCGCCATGCTCAACCCCAACGACTCGACGCCGGGCATTCAACTGCCGGGCAACAAGGTCATCACCATCTACGACGCCAAGACGCCCAATAAGGTGCTCTTCCAGGGTGTCATCCCCGCCGGCAACGCGGACTTGAACCTCGGCATCATCGTCGATCCCAAAACGGGCAAATTCGTCAAGCTCGAAAAGCTGCCCGCGCCGGCCGGCCCGCCGGAAAAGGACCGCTGAGCGCCCGATACCGAAACACCACAAAGCGCGGCGAAAAGCAGTTGCTTTTCGCCGCGCTTTGTGGTGTTTTAATTGCAGACGGCCGTTGAGCCTGCCTCGATTGACCCGCCTGCAAAGGACCGCATGAACCGCGACACCGCCTCTCCCGTACTCGCCAAACCGACCTCCGTCCGTTACGGCGTCCTCGGCTTCTCTTGTGCCCTGGCGATGATCACGTACCTCGACCGCGCCTGTTTCGGCGTGTCGCAGTCTTATTTGCGCGACGCCCTCCACCTGGACAACATCGACCAGCTGGCCCCGGCGCTGTGGGCGTTCAACCTGGCCTACGCGCTGTTCGAGGTGCCGACGGGCTGGCTGGGCGACGTGTTCGGGCCGCGCAAGACTCTCATTCGCATCGTCCTGTGGTGGTCGTTCTTTACCGTGTTGACGGGAGTGGCTGGGCTGGCGATCGCCGGCATCACGTTCGTCAACCTGACCGTCTTGGCCGTGATCCGCTTTCTGTTCGGCATCGGCGAGGCGGGGGCTTATCCGAACCTTACGCGGGCACTGCACAACTGGTTCCCGCGCCACGAGCGCGGCGTCGCCCAGGGCTTCATTTGGTTTTTCAGCCGGTTGATGGGCGGGCTGACGCCGCTCATCTGGCTGATGTTGGTGGAGAAAATGGGTGTCCCGTGGCGGCTGGCGTTCTTGCTGTTCGGCGTGCTGGGCGTGGCGTGGTGCGTTCTGTTCTGGTTGTGGTTTCGCAACCGGCCAGAGGAGCATCCCGCGGTGAACGAAGCGGAGCGGCAATTGATCGCGGAAGGCGCGGCCCACGAGACGGAGGCGGCCCACGCCGGCGTGCCGTGGCGGAAGCTGTTTTCCAGCCCGACGCTGTGGTGCTTGTGTCTGATGTACTTCTGCGTCTCCTACGGCTGGTACTTCAACTTGAATTACCTGCCGGCGTACTTGGAGGAGCAGCACGGCGTCTCCAAAGACTCTTGGCTCGGCTCGTTGTACAAGGGCGGTCCGTTGATTCTCGGAGCGGTCAGCTGCCTTTTAGGCGGTTATCTCTCGGACCTGTACATCCGGCGGACGGGCAGCCGCGTGTGGGGGCGGCGGGTATTCGGTCTGGTCGGCCATTCGCTGAGCGTGCCGTGCTATCTCTATTGCGTCATCGCCCCGAACCCGCTGACGTTCGCGTTGGCGCTTTCCCTGGCCGGCTTCTGTAGCGACCTGGCTATGGGTTCGGCGTGGGCGACGTGTCAGGATATCGGCAAGAAGCACGCGGCGATCGTGGCGGGCTGCATGAACACGGTCGGCAACCTCGGCGGCTTCTCGGCGACGTTGTTTACGGGCTTGATTATTGGCCAAAGCTTCGACGCTTATGTGACGGCCAACCAAATTGATAAAGACGCGCTGAAGGTGCCCTACACCAGGGCGAAGGAGACGCTGGACGACGCGAAAAAGGAAGGCAAGGAACTGCCGCCGGAGGAACGAGAGGCTCTCAGAGTGGAAATGCAACCGTGGAAGGACGCCCTTCAAAAAGGCAACTTGCCCGGGTACAACCTCAATTTCGTGATCTACGCAGTGATCTATGCCATGGCGGTCGGTCTGTGGTTCGGAGTGAACGCAACGCGGCCGGTGGTGCCGGATGAACCCGTTACGGACCTGAAACCTTTCACTCCCCCCCTTACGAAGGGGGGGGCGGGGGGGTGGAGTGGACGCCAGGACTGTTAAAGACAACCGTTCTTACCCCCCCCGCCCCCCCCTTCGTAAGGGGGGGAGAAGTTGCCGGTGAACGGTTACACGGCCCTTTCACAACGCGGCGGCGTTCGCTAAGATGAAGGTGTGTTTCCGGCAAAGCGAGGGCGAATCATGGCCAAGGGTGCGGGCAAGGCGCGCAAGAAGATCCCGAAGGCGTTGGCCGTCGTGCGGGCGGACAACTGCACGGGCTGCGAGGCGTGCATTGAGGTCTGTCCGGTCGATTGCATTTACAAGTTGCCGGGCGAGGACCAGCCGAGTTTGCAGTCGTTCGTGGACATCGATTTGGAGCGGTGCATCGGCTGCGACCTGTGCGAGCGCTGGTGCCCCTGGGACGCGATCGACATGGTGGACCCGACCAAGATCGCGGACGCGGTCGCCGACAAGGGCGGCCCGCCGGATTACGTCGCCAAGAATGGCGACCGTTTGGTCGCCGTCGCCAAGAGTTTGCAAGACCTGGCCGTCGAGCAAAAGGCGGTCGCGGCCGCGGCGGCAGCCGCCAAAAAGAAGCCGTGAACCGTGGTTCGTGAACCGCGAAAGAGAATAGACGGGGTAGCATCGCCTGTTCTTTGACGGTTCACGAGCCACGCCTCACGGGCGTCATTGCAAAAATTGCCGCACTTCCTCCGCGACCCGCTCGGGTTGCGTCACGAACGCCAGATGGCCGCACCCCTTCATCTGCACGAGACGGGCGTCGGCGATGCCGGTCGCCAGGGTGCGCAGACTCGTCGGCGACACCAGCAAATCGCGGTCGCCGGCCAGGATGAGCGACGGCACCCGGATACGCCGCAGCCGTTCGCTCACGTCGAACGACTCGACCATGCCGAAACGATGAGCCATCACGCTCTGGTCGGTCTGCCAACACTGGCGCGTCACGAACTGGAACAGCGGCCCCGGCTTCTGGCGGTTGCCGAAGAAGAGGTTGAAGAACTGGTTGACGAACGGGTTGTCCGCCGGCAGCGGGTAGCGCGACAACACCATGCCGGCCACCTGTTGCAAGGTGCCGCGCTCGAAACGTGCCCCCGTGCCCTGGACCATCAGCGCTTGCAGCCGATGCGGGTGCCGTGCGGCCAGTTCCAGCGCGATCATGCCACCGAACGACACGCCGAAAACCGGCGGCCGTTCCAACCCCAGGAAGTCGAGAAATTCGCGCAGGTCGCCGACGAGGTCCGACAAATCAAACTGCCGCCGCAACGCGAAACAATCGTCCTCGCCGCGCAATTGGTAGCTGATGACGGTGAAGTGCTGTGCCAGTATGCGTGCCAGCGGACCGAGCAGTTCAAAGCCGCCTGCCAACCCCGGCACCAAAACCAGGGGAGGGCCGTCGCCCCAGACGCGATATTGAGCCGTGTAATGTTGAAGGTGCGCAAAGCCGGTACAGCCGCTGCCGGCGCTGAACTGCGCACCGCTGGACGTGTGCCAATCCGTGGAAGCCTTCACGAGTATCCTCTCCTTCACCCTGTATCCGTGGTGTCCATCATTGCCTGAAGTGAGATTTTTAGCCAATCCATCCAAGGCAGACCGCGTACCGAAAAAGGCATTGTCGCGTCCGATTGGGCAAGATTGACCTAAACGGAATGCAATGAAAGTCTTACGTTGCACGACCAGCCAGGCCTCACCAGCGCCGAAAACGAGCGCCGACAGAATTTCGGCGCTTTTCGGCGCTTTTCGGCGACGATCGGCGCTTGTTCGGCGCTAAAAGCGCGAACTGGATAAGCTGCGTAAACCTTTCCTTCGCTACTTCAACCGAGTTATCCGTCTATGCCTGAGTCGCAGTCCGCGGTTGCAGGCATTGTCTCTTTATGCCGCCTGAAGTTGCGTCGAATGATTGACCCGTATAGCGTAGGGCGATACAGTAGAGTCTGAGGAGGAGTGGATGAACCTCGTCTTCAAGGCGTACTTCGTGCTTTGGGCATAAGCGTTCTATCTGCAATCACTTAGGCGTCGGCGCCGAACTTCGGCGCTCGTTCGTCAGCGCGAATGACGCTAAAGGGTATCATGGAAACGCGAACGAATAGGGTGATGAACGCATTGCGGCGCACCGGCCCGGCGTTCCTTGCTCTCGTTCCGTTCGTCGTACACTTCTTCGCGATGCTCCCGCAGCAGCCAATTCGGTTACGCCGCACCTGGATTGTTGCGGCTTCCATCCTGGTCGGAGCCTACACGCTTGGGGTCCTCGGTTACGTCCTGACGACGCCGGAAATCGGCGTTCGCTGCGCGTTCACGACCGACGTGAACAAGTTCGACCCGGAGTTTATGTACCCGCGCAAGCAGGAGCCGTTGCGGCAAGACGATAAGATCGTGCAGATCGCGGACGACAAGGTTGATAACTGGCCGCAGCTGTTGCGCAAACTGATTCAACTCGGCACGGTCACGCCGGCAAGGGTGGAGGCTACCGCGGCCGACCTCGCCGACGGCAAGGGCGAGGTCGCCGGCAAATCCTACGTCCAGCTCGACGGCCAACGCATCGTCCGCGTCCAGTACCACCGCGGTGACGAGAACGAGGACCGCTCGCTGTGGCTGCGTCTGGGTCCGCCGCGCGGCGAATCGTTGCTGCCGTCCATGCTGTGGTTCTTTGTGAAGATCGGGCTGTTCGGCGTCGCGGCGCTGGTGTTCTGGAAACGGCCCGAAGACCGCTCGGCGGCGGTGTTCTTCCTGCTGGGATTAGCGTCGTTCGGGGCCTACATCGGCGGCTATCACTGGTGGCGCATCGTGACGCAGCCGGTGTTGCTGGTCGTGTTCATGGTGTGCAGCATTTTCCTGCCGGCGGTCAGCCTGCACTTCTACCTCGTCTTCCCCCGGCCCAAGCGGTTCCTCGAGCGCAAGCCGTGGGTGGCGCTGGCGGTGATCTACGGCCCGCCGTGCGCCTTCCTGGTGCTGCTGCTGACCGACTATCAGCGCGTCCACCGGCTCAACCTCGACGGGGCCGAAACCGCCAAGGCCGTCGGCTACCTGATGAAGGAGATGCTTTACGGCATCCTCGTCTACTTCGGCGTGGCGGCGTTGTGGTTTTTGGGCTGCGTCGTCAGCCTGATTCACAGTTTCCGCACGGCCGCCAACGCTACCGAACGCAACCAGGTCAAGTGGATCCTGGTCGGGGCGTCGGCGGCGTTGGTGCCGATCGCGTACACGCTCTACCTGGCGTTCTGGGAGCAGGGCCGGTTCGGCGGCGGGGCGGCGACGTGGCCGATGTTCGCCGCGTCGCTGTGCGTCACGGTCGCGTTCACCATCAGCATCACGCGCTACCGACTGATGCAACTGGATCAGCTGGTCAGTTCGGGCGTCGTCTATTTCCTCCTCAGCTGCGTGGCGGGTGTGGTCTATTACGGCCTGGTGTTCACGGCCATGTTGCTCGTCGGCAGCCAGGCGGGCGAAGGGCAGGGGCCGTCGCTGTGGCAGGCGCTGGGCGTCAGCAGCACCATGCTCGTGGTGATGGTCGCGATCGACCTGGTGCGCGGCCGCTTCAAGGCGGCGCTCGACCGCCACTTCCGCCGCGAAAAGCACCAGCTCGACCGCACCCTCAACCGCATGAGCCAGGCCATCGAGGAACTGGTCGATCCGCCGACGCTGGCCCGCCGGCTGTTGCACACGTCGGCCGAGTTGCTCGGCGTCACGCGCGGCGCGGTCTACCTGCGTCAGGGCGACCCGGCGCTGTACCACCTTGCCGACGCCCTGGGACCGGTGCCGCAACTGGTCGAGCTAGTGTCGGGCTGTCCGCTCGTCGAGGCGTTGCGCACCCACGGCCCGCAGCTGACGCGGCCGCCCGGCGCGCCGTCGGACCCGGCCCAACGGCAACTGCAATTGCTCGGCGGCGAGGTGGCGCACGCCCTGACGCATGAAGGCCACCTGCTCGGCATGTTGGTCCTCGGCCCGAAGGACCATTTCGCGGCCTACACCGCCGAGGATTTCAACGTACTGGCCGCGTTCGCGCAGATCACGGTGCTGGCGTTCGTCAGCGCCGAGAAGCACCGGGCCATTGAGGCGTTGAACCGCGACCTGCAAAACAAGGTCGAAAAGATCGCCGAGCAGCAGCGGCGCATCATGGTCCTGCAAAGCCAGCTGATGAACTCCGACGCCCGCAGCCGCGCCGCCCTGCTGGCGCACCCGACTCCCGCCAACGGCACGGCAACCGACGACGGACCGGCGACGCCACCCGCCGACGCTCCGGTTCGCGTCCCGGTGCCCGATCTGCCGGAGGGCATGATCGGTTCGAGTCCGCAGGTGCAGCAGTTGATGCACGTCGTGCGCAAGGTGGCGGCGAGTTCGTCGGCGGTGCTGCTGCGCGGCGAGAGCGGCACCGGCAAGGAGTTGCTGGCGCGGGCAGTCCACGACAACAGCCCGCGTGCCGGCAAGGCGTTCGTCAAAGTCCACTGTGCCGCGCTGTCGGCGAGCCTGCTCGAAAGCGAGTTATTCGGCCACGTCAAGGGTGCGTTCACCAACGCCATCCGCGACAAGGTCGGGCGTTTCGAGGCGGCCAACGGCGGCACGCTCTTCCTCGACGAGATCGGCGACATCAGCCTGGAAGTGCAAACCAAACTGTTGCGTGTACTGCAAGAAATGACGTTCGAGCGCGTCGGCAGCAGCGACCCGGTGCAAGTGGACGTGCGCGTCATCGCCGCGACGCACCAGGACTTGGAAGAACTGATCCGCCGCGGCCGTTTCCGCGAGGACCTGTTCTACCGGCTCAACGTCTTCCCCGTGTGGGTGCCGCCGTTGCGCGAGCGCGTCGAAGACATTCCGGAGCTGGTATCGTTCTTTTTACGGCTGTACGGCCCGCGTTCCGGTGCCGGCGTGACGACGGTGGACGACGACGCGCTGGCCCTGCTGAAAGCGTACGCCTGGCCGGGCAACATCCGCCAGTTGGAAAACGTCATCGAGCGCGCGGTGGTAATCGCGGAGGGGCCGGTGGTGACGCCGAACGAGTTGCCGTCGGAACTGCTCGACCGCAGTGACGACCCGCGCCGCAACGAAACGGCCGTCACCGTGGAACCGAACGGCTCGTGGCCCGCGGCGAACGGGTCGGAGGTAATGTCGCAAAACGGCCGGGCGGAAGGCGAGCGCCGCGAGCGCGAGAAGCTCGTACGGGCGTTGGCCGCGGCGGCGGGCAACAAAGCGGAGGCGGCCCGCGCCCTCGGCATGGCCCGCAGCACGCTTCTCAGCCGGTTGAAACGGCTGGGTTTGAGTTGAAGAAGAATGCCGAACGGTTCAGACTAAATTTGCGGCGACAACAGCGTCATATATCTTTTTTGCCCTGGCTCCTCCCGTGGGGCAGCCTGCCAGGATGGCAATCATCGCCTCTGCTTTTTGGACCGCAGCCTGAGCGTTGCTTTGGTTTTCGGGCCTCTTGGAATCTAATCGGTAATCGGCTTCCACTCTCTCTTCATGGAAATCGCTAAGGTCCGAGCCAATTTGCTTCAACTCCGTATCGTCACTTAACTGTAGTCTTTGTTGAAGGATTTGGTGATAATTGTTTTTTGGCTTGTGAATACTCATTCTCTCCAACAGCTTGACAGCCGTGTTATAGACGGCATAATACGCGCGGCTAATGGCGGAGCGGTAGTCGGCCGGACCGCTACCGTTCGCCAAGGTACGGGCACATTCAAGAAAGGATTCTGGCAACATGAATTAGGTAATATTGTACAGAAACCGGATCATTCCCAGTCCCCGTCCTTGAATTAATGAAACCCATTCCTTCTTAAGTTTGGCGTAAGCGCCGAGAACGTGTCCAACGTCTCCCGCTGCATCAAACTGGATTACAAGCCATTCGCCATCGCCCTCCGGGTCACCACGGAGAGCTATTCTCACGTTTTGAGTCCGTGGAAATGACTGCGTTATCAGGCGAATGGCTGTTTTTAAGTCCGCAAGAATTTGATGCTTTTGGCAAAACGTCCTTACCGCTCGAATGTCGTCGGTGTAGGAGGACAACCAATCCGAAAAAGCGAGCCTCCGTGGAGGAAAATCGCAAGCGACACTTTCAACGACAAATGCTTCCAGATTCGGCCCGTGCAGGTTGCTACGGTCCCCTACAAAAAGAACGTAGTTCTTCGACTTGATTTCGTCGGGCCATTGCTCGACGATTTTGTCAGCATCAGCCTTTAACACGACGCCACGGCCGTTGAGGACAACAGTGACTCGTGCAGGGACCGGGCCGGAAGCGATCGTAGGCATGGCTACCCGTCCGTTCGTGTTGATTGAGGTAACGCTTCAAAAGACAGCGGCAGAGTCTTTTTTTCGTGCCCGTCAATGAGCAGGCGGATCATGTAATCGCCAAGCGTCTGAATATTCATGTTAAAAAATGTGATTATAAAACCAACTTTTGTCCTCTTTGGGCCGACTTCGGGACGAAAGTTCTGATCGGATTTTTCAAAAACAGTACCATCGGGTAACAACAGTTCTACACTAACTTTGTAATCTTTGTCGCCTTCATCCGGCAAAAAAACGATCCGGGCTGCAAAGTATACGGGATATACCGTGATTCCTGGAAAAAACCCGCGAATGGTGTCCAAGCCTCCGCTCAGCACGGATAGCCTGCCGTCTGGAGCTAATTCGGCATGAGCAGCTAATAGCGCAAACTCAACTTCCATGAATGCCTTCGCGAATTCAGGACTACGGGAGTCACAAAGCGCGGAATCCAGCCATTCCTCTCGCTACGCTTCGTGAAGCGTAGCGAGAGATACCAAACTTGTCAATCTGTGCTATTTTGTATACTTCTTTTGTTGCGATTTCCTCTCTCGCCTTCCGCCCGCCGGCCCTGTACCCTTCACGGAGGAGCCTGGTCTTCATGGAGGATGAACGATGGACGCGGCGTTGAAGGAGCAAAGACCTTCCGTGGCTTCTCGTCTTTGGGCGCGGCCGAACCCGTGACCGCTACCTCCCCTCCTGCTATAGAATAGGTGTTCGCCCCCCCTCGTGAGGAGTGCCGTAGCCGTGGACGCATTGCCGCCTTTCTTCCTGACCACTGCCATCGACTACCCCAACAGCCGGCCGCACATCGGCACCGCCTTCGAGAAGATCGGCGCCGATGTCCAGGCGCGCTACCGCCGCATGGAAGGCTTCGACGTCTTCTTCCTCATGGGCAACGACGAGAACACCAACAAGGTCGCCGGCGAGGCGGCCAAGCAGGACCGCGACGTGCAGCAATACTGCGACGACATGGCCGGCCAGTTCCGCGCCGTCTGGGACGCCCTCGACATCAGCTACGACACGTTCATCCAGACCAGCCACCAACGGCACAAGCAGTGTTGCCGGAAGTTCATCCAGAAGGTGTACGACAACGGCTACATCTATAAAGGGACCTTTGAAGGCTGGTATTGCGACGGCTGCGAGGCGTTCAAGACCGAGCAGGATTACGACAAGGACGGCGGCATTTGCCCCAACCACAAAACCGGCTATAGCCGCCGTAGCGAGCCGTGCTACCTGTTCAAGCTGTCGGCGTTTCAGGAGCGCGTGGCGGCTTACATTGAAGAGAACCCCGACTTCATCCAGCCCGAAACCCGGCGGAACGAGATCGTCAGCCTGATCCGGACGGAAGGGTTGCGCGACGTAAACATCAGCCGGCTGCGGCAGAAGTGGGGCATCCCGATTCCGTTCGAGGAGGAGTACGTCATCTACGTGTGGTTCGACGCGCTGCTGACGTACATCACCGGCATCGGCTACGGCGACGACGAGGCCACGTTCCGCAAATACTGGCCGGCGGCGGTGCATTTCATCGGCAAGGACATCACGCGGTTTCACTGCGCCCTGTGGCCGGCCATGCTCTGGGCCGCCGGCGAGGAGGCGCCGAAGAAGGTGTTCGCCCACGGCTTCGTCTACATCGACAAAAACAAGATCGGCAAATCGACGTTGAAAGACCCGGTCCTGAGCAAGATCGTCGATCCGATGGAGTTGATCACGCAGTTTAGCGCGGAATCGTTCCGCTATTACTTCATGCGCGAATGTCCGTTCCCCGGCGACGGCGACTTCACGCTGCAGCGCTTCGCGGAGTTGTACAACGCCGACCTGGCGAACAACCTCGGCAACCTGTACAGCCGCGTGGCCCGGCTGGTCAGCCAGAATTACGACAACCACCTGGGCGACGCCGCAGCGGCTGCGGCCGGCGTGATCTACGCGGAGACCGACCTGGCAACGACGGTGCAGCAAGTGCAGGCGCACGTCGAGGCGTGTCAGTACAGCCTGGCGCTGCAAAAGATTTGGTTGCAGATCCTGAACCCGACGAACCAGTACACGGACAAGACGGAGCCGTGGAAGCTGGTGAAGACGGACAAGGAAGCGGCGCGGCGGGCGTTGTGCGACCTGGTAGAGCAGTTGCGCGTCGTGTCGATCTTGCTGAAACCGTTCTTGCCGCGCTCGGCGGAGACGATCTATAAGAGTTTCAATTTCGCCCAGCCGTGGGAGCAGGTGCGTTACGCGGACGCCTGGGGCCGGCCGCGTGAGACGAAGGATTTGCGCCTGGTCGCAACGCTGGAGGGCGGCAAGGCGAAGCCGTTGTTTCCGCGGATTAGCGTATGAAGCCAGGATGACACCGCAGAAAGTGCCGAGCGAAAGCGGAAATCTCAAGCCGCCAGGGAGGACCGTCCGATGGCTGACGAACCGGTTGCGTTGCGCGACTGGCACCGCCTCTTCGGCCTGCTTCTGATCGACTTCTTCACCGACTCGCCGTTTACCGTGGAACTCGAGCGCGACCTGTCGAAGCAGCAACAGTTCCTCGACGTAATCATCTTGCGCCGCAAGCGCGGGCGCATGACTGACCGGCTGCCCGACGGGTTGGACGACCTGGTTGCGCACAACTTGATCACGTTCAAGTCGCACCACGAGGCGTTGGACGCCTGGGCCATGAAGGAGTTAATCGGCCACTCCGTCGCGTACCGTAAACTCGTCAGCCCGTCGCCGTCAGAGCTGTTGCCCGAGGACCATTTCCGGCTGTACGCGGTGTGCGCCCGCTTCC
>JBBRLG010000215.1:0-11283 GCA_038231495.1 Gemmatales bacterium
CCGGCTGTCAGTTTTCGGTCCCCGGCCTCCATTGGGGATAGTGAACGGACGTTTGCTTCCACGGTGCGATGCCCGCTCTGAACCACCGACTGCCCGGAAAACGATGGTGAAAACTCGTTAGCAAAAATCGAGCCGAACACTATTGGCTGCGTCCCCTTTTTGACTCCGTCCCTTTTGACTCCCTAAGGGCGCAACGCCTCCGTTGCCACGGGCCCTGAGTTCTGCCCCGTCTCGGCCGACAGGTCACGCGGCTCGAAGAGCACGACGTTCAGTTTGTTGAAGGGACGTTGCAGAACGACGCGTCCCCCGGCGGCTTCCAGAGCTTGTCGAAAATTGTTGTGGGAGTCGGAAGCAACGATCCAGACGCGCCCCTTCTTTACTCCCAGCTCGGCTTCCCCAAACTGACTGTCCGTCCAAACCGGGGCTTCCTTCCCATAGTAGGTCTGATAGACGACGGTCGTTTGCGCCCAGATCCGGTCGTCGTTCCGCCGTTGCGAATGGACGAACTCGTAGGCCCCCCGGAAATCGATCATCGCCTCGGGCTGGATCAGGCGGGCGCCGAGCCAGAGTAGGTCAAAGGAGATAACAACCAGGCCGAGCCAGGCCAATTCCCACTTGCGGGCGTGCCCCCATTGCACGATCGCACCGATCCCCTTGGCTGCCAGGAGCCACAGGCAAGGCAAGAGGAACATCGTGGTGCGGTCGGCAAGGGGATATTTACCCAGTAGAGCAGCCGCCAACGCCAGAGCGAACGGCGCCACCAGCAGCACCGTCAACGTCCGCGAGCGTTTCGCCAAAGCCCACCCGCCCACCAGTGCCAACAAGGCCACCAGGGAGCCCAGCTCCTTCGTGCCGTATTGCCCGATTTCAAGAGGCCGCGACAGCAGCCAAGTGCAAATCGCTGTCGGCTTGCTCCAGTCCGGAAATCCTCCCCAACCCTTGTGGCCCCAGTGTTCGATCATTCCCGTGTAGTACATGTGTCGGGCCGAAAACCACCACAACAGCAGCCCGGACAGGCAGACAAGCCCGTTGAAGAAGCCCCAGAGATACCAAGCACGCCGCGACGAGCGCCTCCAAAAGTTCAACGCCAGCGTCAGGCTGACCGCTCCGAGGACGAAGACGATCGGAAACGAAAGCCAGGGTCCTAGCGCACCGACCAGACAAAGCAGGACCGCCGCCCACCGTTGTCCGTACGGCGACGTGGCCGGGTCGATGAGCGTGACCGTGGCGTAGAGCAGGACTTCGGTCAGCAGCAAGTCAACCATATAGGGGCGCACTTCGCAGCCGTGAAGAACCGCCGATCGCCCGACCGCCAGGAAGGCAAAGGCCCAGACGGCGTGATTCCCGCCGACGAGTTTTCGGGCCAGAGGGATCATGAGAAACAACGCCGCCAGCCCGGCTAGAAACGCCGGCAGCCGCATTACTAATTCCCCGTCGCCTCCCACCTCAAACAGCCAACGCAAGATCCCAAGGAACAGCGGTGGGATCACTAGATTGTAGGGTTGCGGACCCAGTAACTCCGCAAATCCTTGTTCGCGAATGGCGAGGACGAGGAAAGATTCGTCGTACCAGTAGGAGTGTCCGAAAAGGTACTGGCGGAAGCGAATCGCGACACCCAAGACGAGAAGAACTCGGCACAAGTGCGGTAACGCCGCCGCGCGTGCGAGCAGGCCGGGGTGCGGCGACGTAGAAATGCCTGGTGACGCGGCTGCCATTCCCAGACTCCTTCCGCACGAACGACGCGCGTTGTATTTGGTGTAGCGCTCGTCTCCTATCGACACGATGGCCGGAGAGACTTCAGCCCAAGTTCAACACGAGAGGCAAAAAGGGGACGCAACTCTTTTTCAGGCCGGCATGCCGGCCTGAAAAAGAGCTGCGTCCCCTTTTTGCCTCCGCGCACCTGTTTGTGAACGAATTGCGCCGGGGGGAGGTTGCGGTTGATTAGCCGCTTGCGGCTGAGCGCGGATCGCGCTCAGCCGCAAGCGGCTAGGGGGCGGCACTCCCTGGTCATCACGACGGCTCGTTTCTGCCGCAAACGGGTTCTTGTCTCTAAGTCAACTCGCGAATCGGCTGCGCGTTATCGACGAGGTAATGCGGCCGACCGCCGTAATCCTTGAGCGTCGTCGCGGCGGCGTCGATGCCGAGGGTGTGGTACAGCGTGGCGAACACCTCCTCGAACGACACGGGCCGTTCCTTGGCGTACGCCGCCTGCCGGTCCGTCGCGCCGATCACCTGGCCCGTCTTCAAGCCGCCGCCGGCCAGGAGCGCACACGACACCGCCGGCCAGTGATCGCGGCCCACGTCCTTGTTGATCTTCGGCGTGCGCCCGAACTCACCCCAGACGATGACCGTCACGTCCTTGTCCAGGCCGCGGTCGCGCAGGTCGTCGATCAGCGCGGTCAGGCCGACGTCCAGCATGGGAAAGTGTTCCTTCGAGTTTTCAAACGTCGTGCCGTAGGGTTTGCCGTGCCAGTCCCAGCGGCCATAGGCCAGCGACACGCAACGCACGCCCGCCTCGACCAGCCGCCGGGCCAGAAGGAAATAGTCATTGAGGAGCGGACCCGCGTCGCCGTAACCCGCCGGCGCCTGCGAGCCGCGACCGTAGCGGTCGCGCAACTTCGGATCCTCGCGGTCCAGGTCGAGTGCCTTCGCCAGCTTGTCCGAAGTGAGCAGGTTGAACGCCTGGGCCGTAAACTCGTCCATCGCGGCATCGCTACCGGTCGCGTCCACGCCGCGGCGGAAACGGTCGAAGCCGGCCAGCAGCACCTTGCGGTCGTCGAGGCGGTCGGCGTTGGCACCGTTGAGCACCATGTCCGCCCGACCCGCTTCTGCCGGCTGAAACGCCGCGTGGCCCAGGCCGAGAAAGCCGGGTTGGCCGGGGTCGGCCCAGTCGGCGGTTTTCATCTGCGGCGCCAGGCTCACGAACGCCGGGATGGCCGGGTTCGTCGGCCCCTGGAGTTTGGACACGACGGCACCCAGGGCCGGCCAACCGCCCTGCGGCTGATTGCCCTTCTTCTTGCCCGTCAGGCACTGGAACGCCGCGTGCCGTTCTTCCGCACCGACGACGGCCCGGAGCAGCGCGAACTGGTCCATCCGCGCGGCGATGCGCGGCAAGTGTTCGCAAACGTCGATGCCGGGCACGTTGGTGTGGATCGGCTTGAACTCGCCGCGGACCTCGGCGGGCGCGTCGGGCTTCAAGTCGAACATGTCCTGGTGCGGCGGCCCGCCGGACAGGAAAATCATGATGACAGACTTGTGCGGCGCGGCGGTGCCGTTGGCCGCCTGGGCGCGCAGGAGTTGCGGCAGCGACAGGCCGCCCAGCGCAAGACCGCCAATTTGCAGGAAACTGCGCCGCGAAACGCGGTCGCAATAACCGCCGTGCCGAGGTCCGAGAATCGTCAACATACGGGTATCCCTCAATCGCGTGGGCGAACGTGGCTGCGCCGCTGTCGGCGATTATACCCGATCCTTTGCGTCGCAATAGGGGGATTGCGGAGAAATGAAACGGCGGGCGCGCGTTCTGAACAAGGGGCGAACCGGCCGTGCGAGCAGCCGGTTCGCCCAATCGCCGGTTCAATACTCGCTGGAGTTGACTATCTCCCCGCCGGAACGGGTGACGAGGGCCGCGAGGGTGCATAGGTTCATCGAACTGCTCAGGAAGTGGACCGAGCCGTCCGCGAAAGCGACGTTGCAGCCGCTCGTGTGGAAGCCGAAAATCTCACTGTTGTTCGAGCAATTAAGGGCGCACGGGCCGGGGACCGAGCCGTCCGGGTTGGAACCGTCGATGCTGAACGCCGCGTTCGGATCCGCCCAGGCGCCTTCTTTCGGGACTAATCCCTGAGCCGCGATGACGGAGGCGGACATGGGATAACCACCGGAGGCGTAGAAGTTCGGCCGGCCCCCGTCCTCGGCGATCATGATGGTGCTCGACGTGCCGTCCACAGTGTCAGTGAACCGGGTTTTCACGTCGCGGCAGAGAGCGCCGATGATCCGGGGGTCGTTCTTCGAGCCGGCCACGACGCCGGTACAGTTGAGGGCGACAAAAGCCTTGATCGCGTTGACCGAACTGTAATCCGTCGCGGCCCGCGGGGACTGGGTCTTGTTGTCGCCGCTAACCGAGTTGTCGAACCGCGAGCCGGAGTTCGGCGAGCTGGGACAGTTGAACGTCTTCAGCTGAGTACCCACGGCCGTAAAGTTGCTCGGCGCGTCCCAGTCCGCCTTGTAGTCGTAGATCTTGGCGAGCGGTTCTTGCTCGATGTAGGGCAGCACCAGGGCCGTCCAGGCCGCCCGCGGCGTCGGGTTGCCCGTGTTTTTGCTTGGTTTGGAAGTGGAGTTGGCATAGCCCGGCGGCAGGCCGCCGAAGTTGCCCTCGTAGTTCATGCAGGCCAAACCCAGCTGCTTGAGATTGTTCTGGCACTCGACACGGGCCGCCGCCGCGCGGACCTTCTGGACGGCGGGCAATAAGAGCGCAATAAGAATGCCGATGATGGCGATCACGACCAACAATTCGATCAGGGTGAAGGCGGTCCGAGGTCGGGATGTCCGACGGTGGCTACACATACAAAAATCTCCAGGTGCGTGAGGCGTAATGCCTCACTTGGTCAGCAGGAACGGCTCCAGGGTTGTCGTCGTTTTGGTAATCGTGGCGGTGAGGCCGGACGTTTCCGGCTTGAGGTAACGCAAGGGTATAACTTGGCCGGCAAAGTCGTCGTCATCGCCGCCGCCGGTTTTTTTGCCCAATTTACGCTCCCAGAAGATGACGACCTTGTAATCGCCGGCAGGCACGCCGTCGTTCAGCGCGTAGGTGGTCAGTTCAAACGTACCGTCCTCCTTGACCACGCCGTTGGGCAAGATCGACTTGTCGTCGTTGACGGCCCGGTGGAAGGTCACGACAGCTCCGGTCGCCGGCTTGTTCTCGTAAAGAACCTTTCCCGCGACCTTGTAGGTAGGGGGTTTGCCGCCGCACGCCGTCAGGAACAACGGGGCAAGGAACAGCAAGACGAGGCCGGAGCGCTTTCTGGCGGAAGGCATAAGATACTCACCGTATCCGTAAAGGGCGATTCATGGCACCGTGCGGGAAGGCCGCTGTTGGGGGTAAACTAACTGAAGTGAGCCGGACGACAACCGGCGGCGGGACGATTCGCGCAACCTTCATCGCTCACTCACCGATTGCCACCGAAATCCTCGCAATGGACGCGATAAAGGCGAAAAGGGGTCGAAGGGTTGTCCCAATGCGCGGTCGAGCCGCAGCTGCGTTGCGCTGCCGGTTTTACGGTTGACAACTCCTGGCCGCGGGCCGAGCATGGACGGATACCGTGTAACCGGATTTCCATTCGCACCCCGAGCGTGGGAGGAGAACTGTCATGGGCTGTTCGAGACGATTCCTGTTGGCATTGGGGTTGCTCCTGTTGACTGCGGCCCTGGGAACGACGGCCGACGACAAGGACAAAGAAAAGGAAGACACGAAGATGTTCCAAGGCGTGTGGGTCGTGACCGCGGCCGATTTCGCCGGCGCCAAGGACAGCGATTCGCAGGACGCGACCCTCACCATTGACGGCGGCAAGTTTACAATCAAGACCGCGAAAGGGGAGCATCGGGGCACCTTCCGCCTCGACCCGAAGAAGAAGCCGAAGGCGATCGACATCCTCGGCCCGAAGGAGGACCAGGTCGGTTTGGGCATCTACGAAGTGACGGCGGACAGCTTGAAAATCTGCTGGGACCAGCAGGACAAGGCCAGTGGTCGCCCCACGGAATTTGTCACGAAGGCAAATACCGATTTGCGCCTGCTCGTACTGAAGCGTCCGGAGAAGAAGAAGGAATAGGGCGTTCCGCGGTATTCAGCGATCCAATTGGCGAGCGTCGAGGCGTAAGCCCGACGTGTGCAGCGTGCAAGCCACGTCGGGCTCACGCCCCGACGCTCGCCGCTTTGGCTCTTTACCCACGTTGCCCAACCGCTGCCCCCCGTCCGCCGAAACAGGTGGCCGTCTGGTTAAGCTGACCGCACTGCGGCAACCTGTCGATGTTGAGGGTAGTTCGTCGGCTGATGCGGTTGCAAATTCCGACGTTCCGGCTATAGTCGCCGACTGCTGCGGGTTCAGGACGGACCCGTACCGCGCCCGCGCAGGGAGGCCGTCATGCCGCTCCAGGTCCGCTTTCCCGACACCCCGACGCCGCCCACCGACCGCCTGGCCTACGCCCGCCAGATCGTCCGCGCCGAAGCCGCCGCCCTCGAACTCGTCGCCGGACGCCTCGGTTCCGACTTCCTGCACGCCGTAGACCTCCTCCAACAACTCAACGCCGACGGCCGCGGCCGCGTTGCCGTCACCGGCACCGGCAAGTCCGCCGACGTGGGCCAGAAACTCGCCGGCACGCTCAACTCGACCGGCACCCGCGCCTACGTCCTCGACGCCACCCGCGCCGCCCACGGCGACCTCGGCATGGTCCACCCCGACGACGTGGTGCTGCTGCTATCGCACAGCGGCGAGAGCGAGGAGATCGTCCGCCTCCTGGGGCCGCTCCGCGGGCTGGCCAAAGCCCTCGTCGCCGTCACCGGCAACCCGGATAGCGCCCTGGCCCGCAAGGCCGACATCGCCCTCGTCTACGGGCCGTTGGACGAAGTGTGCCCGCTCGGCCTGGCACCCAGCGCCAGCACGACGGCCATGATCGCCCTGGGCGACGCTCTTGCCTTCGTGCTGAGCCGGGAGCGCGACTTCAGCCACGAGGACTTCGCGCGCTTTCACCCCGCCGGCAGCCTGGGACGCAAACTGACCCGCGTGGAAGCCGTCATGCGCCAGCCCGGCGAGCTACGCCTGGCCCCCGCCACCGAAACCGTCCGCCAGGTGTTCGCCCACGCGCGGCTGCGCGGCCGGCGTACCGGCGCGGTGATGCTGCTCGACGGCGACGGGCGGCTTGCCGGCATCTTCACGGACAGCGATCTGGCCCGGCTCATCGAGGCGCGGCGGGACGCGGCTCTGGACCGTCCCGTTGCCGAAGTGATGACCGCCGGGCCGGTCACCGTCCCGGTCGGCACGCGCGTTCTCGAAGCCGTCGAAATCTTGCGCCACAAGAAAATTAGCGAGTTGCCCGTCGTCGATGCGGACGGCCGCCCCGTCGGTTTGCTGGACATTACCGATCTGATTGGGCTGATACCGGCGGAAGGCCGCGACATGGCCCGCGAGGCGAAACGGTGGGAGGCGCAGTCGGCGTGACGGAACGACGCAGCCTGCAAGAGCGCTGTTCGGCCATCGAGTTGCTCGTCGTGGACGTGGACGGCGTGCTGACCGAGGGCGGCATCGTCCACGGCAGTGCGGGCCTGGAATTGAAGCAGTTTCACGTCCGCGACGGTTTCGGACTACGGTGCTGGCAACGGGCCGGCAAGCGTGCCGCGATCATCACGGGCCGCTCGTCGCCGGTCGTCGAAGTGCGGGCGCTGGAAGTCGGCATCGGCACCGTGGTCCAGGGCGCGGCGGAGAAACTCCCCGCCTATCGCCGCTTGCTCGCCGAGACGGGGTTGCTGCCGGGGCAGGTGTGTTACGTCGGCGACGACCTGCCGGACCTGCCGCCGCTGCGGCATTGCGGCCTCGCGGCGGCCGTGGCCGACGCCGCCGCCGAGGTGCGGGCCGCGGCTCATTACGTCACCCGCAACGCGGGCGGCCGGGCCGCGGTCCGCGAAGTCGTGGAGTTAATCCTGCGCTGCCAGGGGGTTTGGCAGCCCATGACGGACCGTTTGCGCGGCGAATGTCTTTAGCCCGTCGGCACTGTTCCCCGTGGGGCAATGCCGCCTGACCCCGAACAAAGGACGCGACCGTGTGGACTCCCAAGCGCATTTTGATGCTGGCGTTCGGCCTGGCGCTCTTCGCCACGGGATACCTCGTTTACGGCCGTTTCCTCGGCGGCATCGACGGCCTGCCGCCCCTGCCGGAGAATCTGCGCGTCCCGGCTGACCCGAAGGGCCTGACGCCCACCGGAGACGCTGGGGCCGTTAAAGCAAGTAAGCTGCAAAAGAGACTTCGCGAAGCCTTCGGCGAAGGGTGTGACGAGTTACGCCGGCACATCAAGCTGGAACTGAACGCGAAATCCACGGTCCTGACGGCCGACACCTTTTTCATCGAACCCGACGGCCGGCTGCGCCTGGAGCCGCTCAGCGTCGCGTTGTTCGACAAGCCGAAAAACGACGGCCTCGGCCAGGGCATCAATACCATCCGCTGCCAGAAAGCGTACCTCACCTTCGACAAGCCGTTGGAGAAGCTGACCGACGTCAACAATCGCAAGATCGTTGGCGCCGAGCTGATCGAAAAAATTGAAGTGGTCAACAACCGCCGCACCCCGGAGCGCGACGACGACCTGTCGGTTTACATCAATACCGGCCCCCTGTATTACGAGGACAAGACCCACACCATCAAAACCAACGACGTGGTTCACCTGCTCGACCTGAAGAGCAAGCCCCGGCCCATGAAAATCACGGGCAAGGGTTTGGAAATGGAGTTGGCGGTCGAGGCGCCGCCGCCCCCGCCCGGCGCGCCGGCGGGTTACAAATCCAAGTCCGAAACGATCGCCGGCGTCAAGCGGATCGTGCTGCAATCGAACGTCGAAATGCACCTATACGTCGACGCCCACAACGGCTTTCCCGGTGGCCAATCGGCCGCCGTACCGCCGACGCCCCCGGCTTCCGCGGGCCGCACCGCGCCGGTCGTCCCCGCACCGCCGCCGGAGAAGGCGCACATCACCATCAAGTCGCCGGGCCGGTTTCAGTACGACCTGCTCAAGGACTACGACCTGGCCCATTTCGACGTGGCGGTCGGCAACGGCGTCGCGCTGGGCAAGTCCAACTCGCCGCAGGACGTGACCGTGACCCGGTCCAACGAGCGGCTGAACACGATCGATCAACTGATCTGCGAGCACCTCGACCTGAAGCTACTGCGCCGCGACAACAAGCCCGCCGCCGGCGTCAAGCCGACCGCCGCGACCGACCAGAGCATCGACCGCGGCCTGGAAATCGAGACCACCCACGCGACCGGCGAGACCGTGACGATCACGTCCGACGCCGAGAAACTGACGGCCATGGGTGGTGACCTGTTCTACGACGCCAAGGCGGGGCTGACGGTCCTCAAGGGTAACCCGGAGATGTTCGCCATCAAGGAAGACAACACGATCCACGCCAAGGAGCTGCGCATCCAGGACGTGCAGACGACGCCCGGCGGCAAGACCCATCAACAGGCCACCGCCATCGGTCCGGGCACGATCGATCTCGTCGAGAAGAACGCGCCCAACCCCGCCGACAAGACCCCGCCCAAGCCGGGCGCGAAGGCCGCGGACAAAAAGCCCATTCGCGCGTTCTGGGACGACACCCTGGTCTCGACCAAGGACGGCGTGTACGACCTGCTCGTGCTGACGGGCAAGGCCAAGTTCATCGACGAGGAGCACAACCAGACGTTGCAAGGCGACACCCTCAAGGTGTGGCTGGGCAACAGCGACAAGGCCGCGTCGGCGACCGCGCAGCCGGCGCAGCCGACCGCGCCCCAAGCCCGTCGGCCGCACCACCTGGAGGCGTACGGCAACGTCAGCGCCAAATCGGCCGAGCTGCTGATTAACGATTCGAGCCGTCTCGTCGTCTGGTTCCGCGACGAAGTGTTGCCGCAGGTTTTGCCCGCGCCGGCTGGCAGGGAAGTGTTGGGAGCCGCCCCGGCCCCTGCCACCCTGCCGCCGCTGTTGCCGGGAACGCCCCCGCCGGTAGGAACTGCCGCGTCGTCGAATTACCAGGCGGGCAAAGCAGCCGCGCCGGGGGCTGCGACCCCCGGAGTGCCGCCGGCCGCACCGGGCGTCAAGCCGGAGGAGGCCCCGCCGCGGCCGATCAAGCTGAGCGCCCGCTCCGTCGAGGTCCACGTCCTGCGCAGCGAAATCAAGAACATCATGGAAAAGGTGCGGTGCGAAGGCAAGGTCGAGGTCGATCAAGCGCCGGCGACGCCGGAGGAAAAGGGCGTGCATATCCAGGGCAACAAGCTCGCGATGGACTGCCGGCCCGACGGCAACTACCTCGTCGTTACCAGCGACGGTCAGGCCGCGGCCGTCGGCGAGGACGACGTGGCCTACCTGGAAATGGACCGAATGATCATTTTCGGGACCGACATTCACATCGACCAGGCCGCCAACAAGGCCTGGGTGGTCGGGCCGGGCGCGATGAAGATGGAGAGCGACACGTCTTTCAGCGGCGAGAAGCTCAAGAAGACGGTGCCGCTGACGATCCACTGGGGCGAGTCGATGTTGTTCAACGGGACGTACGCCGAGTTCCACGGCAACAACCAGGGGGAGCAAGAAAACGCCCGGCTGGCCTGCGAAAGTCTCATCGTCGAGTTCGACCGACGCGTCTCCCTGAAGGAAGGCAACAAGGGCGGCGACAAGTCGGCTCGCGTGCAGCATTTGATGTGCGACAAGGTCGTCCGCATCGAGGACAGCATTTACGAGGGCGCGGAACTGGTGAAGTTCCATGAGATCACCGGGGTGACGGTTGCAATGAACGCGCTCTACCCGGAGATCAACGACCCGCGCAAGACCGAGCAGGTCAGCGACGGCAACGAGGTGCATTCGTCTGGCGGGCCGGGCGAAGTGCGCATCTTGCAGAAGGGCGGCGTCGATCCGCTCGCAGCGCCGGCCGCGCCCCCGCCCGGCGGTGCCGCGGTGAAGCCGAAAACCGCACCGCCCCCGAAGCCCGACGACGACCAGATGAAGATGACGTATGTGAACTACGCCAGCAGCATGTACGCCAACAGTAAAAAGAGTTATGCCCGGTTCCTGGGCAACGTGCGCGTGTTGAACTTCGCCTGCACCGACCCGCACGTCAAAATCGACATCGACCTGATGCTGGACAAGATGCCGGAAGGGGCGCTGTACTTGCGCAGTGACGGGCTGGAGGTCTGGACGCGGCAAGTGAAGGACCGCAAGTACAGCGAGATGCACGCCACGGGCGGGGCGTTGGTGCAGTCCAACGAGTTCTGGGGCCGGGCGGCGACGATCCATTTCGACGAGGCCAAGGACCAGATCATCTTCGACGGCAACGGCGGCAAGGCGACGTTATTCAAGGTGGTCGGCAAGGGCCAGCAGCCGGAGAAGATCGAAGGCAAGAAGATCATCTACATCCGCAGCACGGGGCAATTCTGGATTACCGAAGGCAAGTCGATCGAGGGCATGGGTTCGTCCGGCAAATAAGCGCGCATGGGCGAGCCGGGACCGTAAGGGCCCGGAGTGCGGTTCAACGATAACCGCCGGTCGCGGTCGGGCCCGGGGCGC
>JBBRLG010000216.1:0-11277 GCA_038231495.1 Gemmatales bacterium
GAATCGGGGTCGGCCGCCTGCGTGATGCTCGGCCCGTTCTGGAACTGGATGGTAACGGGCTTGTTGCCGGCGTTGTACCCAAGGTAGGCGCCCGGCCCGACGTTGACGGCGCCGCCAGCGGCAACGGCGTTGACGCCGCGTTGGATGCTGCCGCTGTTGGCCGTCACGTAGACGTTGCCCGCGACGTAAGTGACCAGTCCGCCGCCGCCCGCGTCGAGCGCATGGTAGATGCGATCCTCGATCTTGTCCGGATCGGTCAGCGCCGTGCCGTTGACCTCGAATGAGTCGCCGATGGCGGAAATAGGGTTGGCGCTCGTGTTGGAGATGAGCAGGCCGGCGCCGTTGACGTTGAGCGTGTTGCCTCCAGGGTTGGCCGTCGTGCCCAGGTCCACCGTGCCGCCGGTTACGGAGATGGCCGCGTCGTTGTAGCCGGTGGACTCTTGGATGACGTCGTTGCGGAGCGTGAGGCTGCCGCCGGTCACGAGAATGGTCGGGGCGTCTGTCGAATTGGTGAAGGTCGAGTGGCTGATAATCACCCGGCCGGATTGCACTATCAGAGCCGGCGAACCGCCGATAAAAGTGCCGTTGACGATTGTGAGCGTCACCTGCGGCGGCAGGTTCGCTATCGTGTCCTGAACGGTCTGGCCGCCGAGGTCCAGCACGATGGTCGATGCGGGAGTCGTCGCCGGATTCAGATTGTTGGCGGCCGCCAGCACTGCATGGGCCTGCTCCGGCGTCGCGGCTTGAACGCTGACCGTTCCGCCCGACGTAAGCGCCTGTTGTAGGGCGTTGCTGGAGGAGGCGGACACATCCTTGCTGAATTCCGACGTATTGCGGTTAGGGTCGGTGGCGGTGGCGCTGACGACCCAGCCGTTGGGCAGGACTCCGCCGGGGAGATTGGCCGCCGAGAAGTCGGCGGCGAAGCTGACGTTGCCGGAGGCGTCGGTGGTGACGGTGGTTTCGCCTAGATAATACTGGCCCTGTCCGTAACCGGAGGGGTCCGCAGTGGGGCTGGCGTAGACGTCCACGGTGAACGTCGTGCTGGTCTGGCCGTTCAGCGTGCCGCTGACCAGGACGTTGGCTCCGGCGGACGCCGCGGTAAGGATTGGGGCCACCTGCGAGTTGTTGGCCCAGGCCGCAAGACCGTTCGGAGTCCCGGCAGGGTATGGATCCGGGATGAGGTGCTCTGTATACGAGCCGGCATTCACGACGAAATCACCCAGGGCGATACCCCGGCCGGCATTGTCGTGGATGGAATTGCCCACGACCTGCGTGCCCGTGGCAAAGCCGTAAAGGGAGTCGCCTAGCACCCAAACGCCGGGGCCGTTGTTGTAGGCAATGGTGTTCCCCGGGCCGATGACGTTGGTGAAGGCACTCCACACGCCGAAGCTGTTCGGTATAGCTGTCTTGCCGGAGGCATCGGTGCCGATGAAGTTGTTCTGAACCTGGTCGGGCTGGCTCGTATTGTCGAGCCAGATGGCCCCGCCGTCATTACCCGAGATCAGGTTGCCGGAAATCAGATTGTTTCCTTTACCCACATCCGCGATGCCCACCTGCAAACCGCTCAAGTGATCGATCGCCGGATCGTAGGCCCCGTTGGGATAAGGCAGGGCATCGGTCACGGTGCCCATACCCGACGCCCCGAGCGCCGTATCGCCGGCCGCATTCGTACCGATGTAGTTGTGTTCGATCGTGTTGTCTTTGCCACCAAGGATTACGACTTCGCCGCTAAATCCCGCGATGACGTTGCCCTGCGCCGCCGTGGTTCCTCCGATGGTATTGTGGATGCAAGTTCCATTTAGGAGGACTCCCGCGAAGTCATAGCTCAAACCAATCCCGTTTCCCGCTGAAATCGCTGTGCCATCCGGGGTGACGCCAATGTAATTCCCTTCGATGACATTGCCTTCTTCCAGGGACGAGCCGTACCGATCATCATCGAGTATGATGGTATTGGCAAGGACGTTGCGCTCGGCAGGGGTACTGCCTCCGATCGTGTTGTGGGAAGCACCAGTGATCTCCACCTCCGAATTCGGGTCAGCTATTCCTTGCGTCGGATCCGGGAATGGCCCGTAGCCCGTAATGTTCACTTGATGGAGAAAGCCCTTATTGCCGTTAAGAACCCGACTCGCTTGAGTCCCGATGCCGAGGTAATTCCCCTGCAACACATTGCCAGTGGCCCCGCTACCCTGGATATGAATCCCGTCGAAGTTAACCGCGGTCAAATTGCGCGCCGCCGGCGTAATGCCTCCGATGACGTTGCCCGGAACATTGTCGACCATGATCCCGGCATCCGCTTGATACCCGCTGGCATTAAACTGGACCCAGCCATTGCCGGCCAGGAAGTTCCCCTCGATGACGTCGTTGCCCTTGGCGACGAGGTGAATGCCATTGTTTCCGAAATTCATGATTGCCAATCCCTCGACCGTACTCTGCCCCCCGGCGAGGATCAGACCATCCGCGCTCGCGGGAACCTGGCTGCCGTCCAGCGCGGGAATCTTGCTGCCGTCCAGGATGACGCGCCAGACCGCGTCGTCGCCGACCGCCTTTGTGTTCGGGCTGGCGCCCGGCTGCGTGTAGCCGTTGATGATCACGGGGTACGGGACGATTGGCAGCAGCGAGGAAGGCACGAGGGTAAACGTGCCGCTGGTGCTGCTATAGCCGGGGTCGCTGGTGGGGATGGCGAAGCCAATGGTGGCCTTGCCGGTCGTGCTGGCGACCTGAAGCTGTTGGGCTGGGGTGAGTGATTGGTAGCTGAGCTCGCCGCTCACCAACTGGATGGCCTCCCGCAGGGTCACGGTCTGGCCGCCGCCATCGGTGTCGAGGGCGGTGTTGACGGTGATGGCGTATGGTCCGGGTTGGGGAAGGGAGCCAAACAAGTAGGTGGAGAACTCTGAGGTATCGCCGGTACTCTGGTTGGTAGCGGTGGCAGTCAGGATCTGGTAGCCCGGCCGGACCACGTCAAGACCGCCGAGCGCGGCAGCGGAGTTGTTCTCGACGGCTCCGGAGAAACTCGCCATCCCGTTGACATCGGTAGTGACCAGCGCGTAGCCGAGATAAATCTGCCCTTCGCTGGCGGATAAGATACTCGCCAAAGGATTGCTAAAGAACTCGATCCTAAAGACCTGATTGGCTGCGCTTTGCAGAGTCCCGGTAATCGCGCTGCTGGTGCTCGTGAAGGTGGCCGACGTCAGCACGGGAGCCGGCTGGTCGTGGTTGCCGTCAGGCAGGGCAGGGTCGTAGTTGAAGTTGTCATTGGTGGTGGCGGACTGGAGCAGGATGCCGCCGGCGCGGTCCCCGAAGATATGGTTCACGGTGATCCGGTTCCCACCATCCTGCACTTCGATCCCCGATTCGTGGTTGCCGTGAATGGTGTTGCCGGTGATGGTGTTCTGACTACCGGATACCACGATCCCGGTGTAGCAACCACTGATGTCGTTGCGCTCGACGGTGTTCCCGGACGTCCAGCGCCCGAGTGTAAGTCCGACGCTGAGGGGGTTGCCAAAGAATGTGTTGTCGTGGATGACGCTGCCCGACGTGTAGGCGCCGCCGCCCGGCCAGTCGGTCCCGAGTGTCACTCGGTCGGCGAACCTGTTGCCGGCAAGAAGGGTGTTGCTGGAATTCAGGCCGAGACCCCAACTCCCGTCGCTGGGGTCGTTGTGGAGCAAGGGATTCCCATTCCCGGTCACGTCGGTGCCGACGAAGTTGCCCTGGAACTGAATCGGCTGGGTGGAGAGCACGCCGAAGCCGGTGTTGCCCGAGATCAGGTTGCCGGCCACGACGACGGTCAGGCCCGGGGTCGAGTGCAACCAGATTCCGGCTTGTTGATTTCCGGCATATTGATTGGCATTGCTGGTGACCCGTTGGGTGCCGGTCACGTCTGTACCGATAAAGTTGCCCCGGATGTCGAGAGTCGCCCCTGGATCGACTACGGTGTAATCGGCGACGCCGTAGGCCGAGCCCGTGAGCAGATTATCGACGACCCGCAGGCTCGTGCCGGATGCGTCGTACACCCCCACATACCCCCCGAGGGAATGGGTGCCGGTTAGGTCGGTGCCGATAAAGTTCCCCTGGACCACGTCGCCGGACCGTCCGCTATCGCCGAGATACACGCCGGCCTGCCAGACCCCGGAAATGACGTTCCGGTCCTCCGGGTTCGGCCCGCCCACGGTGATGTTGCTTCCCCGAATGTTGACATCATCGACCGGCGTGGTGAAGTCCCCATAGGAGTGCGGGTAATCCGCCGTTCCGCTCACGTCCGTGCCGAGGAAGTTCCCCTGGATTCTGTCTCCGTCCCCAGACACCACGATGGCGTGAAACCAGTTGTTGATGACGAGGCCGCGTACGATGGAGGCGGGGGCGGCCACGGTCAGCCCCACCGTCTGGGACGACTGGCTAAACGCGATGTTCCGCCCGTCGAGGACGATCTTCAGGACGGCGTTATCGCCCTGTGGGTCAGTCGGTGCCTGTGCGTGCCCGAGAGTGCCGACGCCCTGCAAGTGATTTGGACTGGCACCGGTTTGCGTGTAGCCGTCAATGAACACGGAGTGGATGATCGTCGGCAGCGGCGAGGTTGGGCTAATAGTTTGCGTGCCCGACCCCGCAATGTTGAAAGTGATGGTTGAAACCCCGGCGCTGTCGGCGTTCGTCTGGTTGATGGCCCAGCGCAGACTGCCTGCGCCGCCGTCGTCGAGGGTGTTGGTCACCGTAAATACTGCCGGCGCGGTTCGGTCTTCCAGGGCTTCCAGACGCGGCTGGAGCACTCGACGACCGGCCGCTGGACCCCGGCGAGGTTGCGTCTGACGGTAATTGCGGACGGAAGCTTTGAGGTCACGGAGCCAGAACGAGAACGACATACTTGGACTCCCCATTGAGTTGGTCTGCGGTACGATGAAGAGCGTCACCCCGGCGCGCAGACCGAGCGCCGAGGCAACGTGGGGCCGGTGAGGACTCTTGCTTGGCGGCTAGACCTCGCCAGCCTACTTTTCGTTTTCCAATCGTGAAGCCAGGACCGGCAAACAGGACATCCTACATTTTCACGTTAGTTGAGCCTTAATGTGCGATATTGCCTTTTCTTTGCCGATGTCCCCTTTTCTTTGCAGAGGAACAGTCTGATCATCGTCTCCGGTCGGAACGCGGCCTGCAGGGTTACGGCCCCGGCCGCCGCGCACGCTCTACGGCGGTTGGACGACCGGTGGGGTTCGCCGGGCTGAAGGGCCGCAGCAGCGAGTCTACTTATCCACCCGCCATCCGGCGGCAGATGTGACAGAAAAAATTTCGGCCCGCAGGATACGGGGAGAATGCCGCCATCTGTTGAAGCGAGAACGGAAGGTCTAATCGGACAAGATTCGCACGTTTTCCCAGGACTTGCCCGGCAGAACGCCGCCCGGTCCGGCCGAAGGGGACCGGCCGCTCCGTGGCCGAATGGACACGGGAGCGGCAGCGTCGTTGACGTCAATTCGTTGGCTTACTGTTGGGCCTTTTTGAGCAGGCCAATCAGGTCGGCCCAGAGCTTTTCCCAGTCCGCCCGCTCGGCCGCGGGCAGCTTCGCCAGCGCCGCCGCTTCGCGGACACCAGCGAGATCGCTGTCCTCCTGCCAGTGCTGCAACGTTTTTTGGACGGCCACACGATTGGCAGCGGGTCCGCTCGCCAGTTGCTCGCTCCCCAGGGCCAGATCGGCGCGGAGCCAATCGAGGGCTTGTTTCCGCAGGCGGACACGTTCCTTATCGTCGAGCTTGGCGTCCTCCTCGCCCTGGCCGGCTGCGGCCAGCGCCGCACAACAGGCAGCGTTGTAGCGATGACCGGCCTGCAGATCGGCAGCTAGCTTGGGGTCGGCAGCGAAGGCGTCGGCGTACAGCCCTGCTGCCGTACGGTGCATTTTCTTGATTAGGCACAAGTCGGCTAGGGTCAGCCGCTCGTCATTGGACGATGGTTTGTAGTCGCCTTTCAAAAGCGGGGCGAGTTTGCCCTGGATTGCAACCAGGCGTTGGGCTCGTGCCAGATTGGTCCGAGCCTCTGCGAACTTCGGTTCGAGCTCGATGGCCTTGCGCCAGCTGGCGATGGCGTCGTCCAACTGGCCCTTGTCACTCAGCGCGACACCCAGGTTGAAGTGGGCCATGGCGAGCTTTGGGTTGAGTCTGATAGCCGTGCGGTAGCTAGCGATGGCTGCGTCCCACTGGCCCTTCCTTTTCAGCGCACTGCCCAGGTTACAGTGGGCCATGGCTTCCTTCGGGTCGAGTTCGATGGCCGTGCGGCAGCTGGCGACGGCCGCGTCCAACTGTCCCTTCCTTGTCAGCGCATTGCCCAGGTTACAGTGGGCATAGGTGGAATTCGGGTCGAGTTCGATGGCCGTGCGAAAGCAGGCGATGGCCGCGTCCATCTGGCCCTTTTCCGCCAGCGCAACACCCAGACCGACGTGGGCCATGGCTTCCTTCGGGTAGAGTTCGATGGCCCTGCGGTAGCTGGCGATGGCGTCATCCAACTGGCCTTGTCCACTCAGTGAGCCGCTTAGGTTGTTGAGAGCGGCACTATTTCTGGGCGCGACCGCGACTGCCGCCTGGAACCACCGCAGCGCTTTCCCAGAATCCTCCTTCTGGTTCATTAGGAACGTGTTGCCGAGTGTCATGAGCAGCCCCAGGTCGCCCGGCCTTTGCCCCACCGCCAGTGTCAACAACTCCCGACGCCGCTCAACCGGGACAACAGACTTTTCTCCAATCCAGGGCCTTTCTCCAATCCAGGCGATGAAGCCGGGCGGTTGCTCCGCCGCCCGCGCCTGGCCAACCAGCTCCACGAACGCCGGCCCATCGTTCGCTCGAACAGCGGCGCGCACCGCGTCGCGATAGGGGTCCGGGTCCGCCGCGCGCAGCACCGCCTGTAGCCAGGGGAGCTTCTCCCCGCCGATCCACCGGTCCAGTGCGGTCACCAGCCGGTCCCGCACCGCCGAGCCGGAAATCCGCGCCGCCGCCGCCTCTGGCACCGATTCGGGTGTCAGCCCGAACCGACTCAGCACCTCGCGGATCCGGGCCGCCACAGCCGCCGCGTCCGGAAATTTGCTCCCGTCCCACGTCCAGCGGAATTGATCGACTTGATCCAGCTCGCGCAGCACGGCCAGGTCTGCCAGGAGCCGTTCGCGCCGTCCCGCCAGGTCATCCGCCCCGCCCTCGGCCAGCCGTTTCCCGGCCGCGTCGAGCAGGGCCTGGGCCTTGTCCGCGTCTGATGCCTCGAGCGCAGCAAACGCCTGGTCCAGCAGTCCTGACACCGCCTCTGCGTTCCGCCCCTGCCGATCGCGCTCAGCCACCGCGCGCAACATGTCATCGTTCTGCCGCTTCTCGGCGGAGATCAGGTAGAAGCTCGTCCCCCCCACCCCGCCCAGCACCGCCACCACCACCGTGGCCGCCAACGTCAGCCGCAGCCGCCGACGCTTGGCTTCTTCGGTCGCCTTGGTTTTTGCCTCCGCTTCGGCCAGCTCCGCCTGACGTAGCCGGGCCTGCACTCCGTTGAGGTAAGCCGTCAGCCCCTCGGCCACCGCCTGGGCGTCCTTCGGCCGATCCGCCGCTTCGGCACACAGACATGCCCTGGTCAGCTTGATCAACTCGGCATCGGCCCCGCAATGGTCCAATGCGGCGTGGGCCTCGCTCAAGTTGCCGTTGGCCGCCTTGCGGCGGACTTCGTCGTTCGACCGCCCCACATAAGGCGGCCGGCCGGTGAGAATCTCGCACAGAATCGCCCCCAGTCCAAACACATCGGCCCGGCGGTCCAGATCGGCGATGTTACCGTTGGCCTGTTCGGGTGGCATGTACGCGGGCGTGCCCAGGACCGAGCCTGCTTCCGTGTCGCCGAAGGTGCCGGTCGAGCCAGTGCTGCGAGCAGTACGAATGGTGATTTCGTCCTCCCGTTGCTGATGCTCCCGGTTGGCCCGCTGTTCGTCGGCGATGCCGCCCTCGGCCAGCACCTTGGCTAAACCCCAGTCCATCACCTGCACTTCGCCGAACGCGCCTACCATGATGTTCGCGGGCTTCAGATCGCGGTGGATCACCCCCTTGGCGTGGGCATACGCCAGCGTCTGCGCTACCTGCAGCGCGATCGCCAGGAAGCGCGGCGTGTCCGTGACCACGCCGCCAGCCTCCGGAGTGGGCCGGTCATGCAGCAGTGCCGCGAGCGTCAGGCCCTTGACCAGCTTCATGGTGAAGAAGGGTCGATCGCCGAAGCGACCGATGTCGTAGACGGGCACCACGCCCGGATGCTGCAACTGGCCGCCGATCTGCGCTTCTTCGATGAAGCGTCGCGCCACCTCGGGCCGGTCCACGTACTTCTCCAGCAGCACTTTCACCGCCAGGTCGCGGCCCAAATCGACATCCCGGCCGCGCAGCACCGCTCCCATGCCGCCGCGGGCAATCTCGCCGGCAAGCTGGTAGCGTTCGCCCACCTGCTCAGGCAGCGGCATCACGTCTGACTTGGGCTTGACGATGGGGGCGCTGTCGCCGTCAGGCTCTTTCAGCAACACCGGACGCAATGGACCGAAAGCCTCACGCAGTCCGGACAGCACGCTGCTGGGCCGGTCCGCCAGCCGGCCAAACCCAGCCGCCAGGCCAGCGTCGAGGGAGTCGGCCGGCTCCGAAGGAATATCGGCGGTCTGCTCCGGATCGTGCGGTTGCTTCATGATCGGTTATCCTTCGTTTCTTGGAGAGCGATAGACCAGGATCGAGCGAGGGACTGTTTTCGCGCGACAATTTTGCAAAAATGGAGAAAAAATTTCAGGAAAGGGCCTTCAGCAGGTTCGCCGCCTCCTGCTCCACTTCGGCCGGACTGCCGGGCGAATGATAGGCCACCACTTCCAGCAAGGCCGCCTTAAATTCGCGGCGGGCCACGGCATACGCGTGGTGCAGGCTTGCGGCAGGCTCACCCCAGTGCTGCGCGATCGTGCGGATGGGCAGGCCTTCCTCGAAGCGCAACCGCAGTAATTCGATTCGCCGGAGGGCCTCCGGGCCACGCTCGACCGCCTGCCGCTTTTGGCGGTCGGCCGCCTCGATCATGATGGCCTGCGCCCAGGTGCGCTCAAACAACCGCGACAGGCTCGCCTCGGTCGCCGGGATGTCCGGCAGCGCGCCGGTGGCACGCACCGGCCGACTCTCGAAGCGTCGCGCCACGTTCCGGACGACGCCGTAGAGGAAGGCCCGGAAGTTGGGCACGCGACCGGACCGGGCCGCCTCCAGAGCGCCGCCCTGGCGAAAGCACTCGACGAAGACCTCCTGGACGGCATCGTCGAGTTCGGCCCGCAGCTCCGAGCTGCGCCAGCGTGCGCTGAGGTAGGCCCGCACGATCCCCAGGTAGTCGCGGGCCAGCGCGTCCTGCTCGGCGGGGCTGCTGCCGGGTGACCCGCCGGTGGCCACCAGCACCGCCAGCGCCCCGCGGATCTCGTCGGCCGCATGCGGATACCGGGTCGCGTACTCCTCCGGGTCGGGGTCCTCGCCCCGCTCCCGGCGGGCCAGAAATTCGTCGGCCAGCCGGCCAATCAGCGAGTCCAGCGCCTCGTCGGCGTCGGCCGAACTCATCGGGTGTCCTCCAACAGTCCCGCGGAAATCAAGGCCGTGCGCAGCCGGAGCAGGGCACGTCCGAACCGCTTGCGGACCGCTGCCGGTTCGATCCCCATCAAGGCCCCGATCTCGGCGAAGGGCAGCCCGTCGGCATTGCGTAGGAGCAGCACCTCACGGTCGGCCGGGGGCAGTTCACCGACGGCCCGGGCGACCCGCTCCTCGAACTCCCGAGCCTCAGCCGCCTGGCTGGGGGTCGGGCCGCCGGCCAAGAGCGGGCGGGCCAGCAGGACCGACGACCGGTCAGGCAGGAACTCCTCCCGAGTGACCGTCCGGCGTGCCCGGCGGAGGTGCCGGCGGTGGGTGTCCAGCAGCCGCTCGTAGGCGGTCTTCCGTGCCCACAGGTGGAACGGCATTGGCCGGCGCGCCAGGTAGTCGGGCAGTCGGCGGGCGATCTCCGCCTGGGCGTCCTGGACGATGTCGGAGGGGTCGACGCGGGCGGCCGTCCGCCGGTCGAGGTGGAGGCGCACGAAGGCCACCATCTCCGGCCGGTGACGGGCCAGCAGTTTGCCCACGGCACTCGGCTCGCCGACTGCCGCGGCGGCAAGCAGCTGGCTAGTGGCGGAAGAGTCCGGACGCGGGGCATCGGCGGTGGGGTCCATACTGGCTTACCCGTCAAGATTTCGCAAATGTGACCGTGAAAAAGGAAAATACGGGGCATACCCGCGCAACGATCATTGAATCATCCTAGTGAGCCTGTTGACACAAATGCGCAGAATAAGGGTTTGGAGGGGATCGTTCGGCGTTTGTGATCACCGCGCTACCATCCTTGGCCGGCGAAAGGGTCCAATTAGGGGCATGGTTCAAACTCGGGTGGCAAAGGAAGCAACCTTTGTTCAAGGACGTGTCGCTGGGGCGCCACCGGGAACGAATGCTTCAAGTCTTTGCCCGGACAGAAGTTCCACCTTGGGAAATTCGTTCGGGGGGGTGTAGGGGGGTGGTGAATGAAACGAATTCCATTTGTTGCCTCGTGCTTGCGGCTTTTGAACCATGCCCAATGATGAGAAAAAAGGGCCCAAAAGGTGACACGGAGGTGACAAAAGGTGACAGTTCCATCCGGAGCGACGCGGCATCCGACCCTTCCTCGTTCGGGACGCTCCTCGAACATTTTTGCAGCGGGTAGCGCGTATTTTGACGCAAACCATTGGGGGATGAAAGTTTGCTGATAACTGGCTTGAATTAGAGACAATATTGGGTTGTTAATTGGGTGTCAGGACCCGCGCGTTGGTTCGGGAAGGGAAAAGGGGACGGGCACGAATGGCATTCACTTAAGACGTTTGCGGCCCGGCGAGCCCGCAGCGCGAAGCAAGGGCGAGCAGGCAAGTGCTGGGAATTACGCTGCTCGCCCTTGCTTCGCGCTGCGGGCTCGCCGCGTTTTCTCCTTAAGTGAATGCCATTCCACGCTGTCCCCTTTTATCTTCCGCTGTCCCCTTTTATCTTCGTTTTATCTTCTCGGGTGGGCCTGGCGACCCGAGGCGTTTTTGTCTTTTTTTCCATTCTTCACATGACTTGGCGAGACACCGCTGCCTACAATGACTGCCCGTCGTGAGTGTCACTGGGACTCTCGCCGGCTGCCTCAAGTCTCGTGGACGGTAAAGGATTTCAACATGCGTAGGAATGGTTTGGTCGTCCTGGGTGTGGCTTTGCTCGCGCTCGCGCCGCTGAGCGCGGCGGATAAAGACAAGGACAA
>JBBRLG010000217.1:0-11236 GCA_038231495.1 Gemmatales bacterium
CAGCTATTAGCTGTCAGCTATTAGCTGTCAGCCAATTCCGACGCCCGACGCCCGACACCCGACCCCCGATCCCGCCCGACACCCGACACCAGTTTTTTTTCGATCGCCGCGCGGGCGACCACGACGGGCGGCGGTCCGGCCGGCAGCGCGGGCAACACGATCTCGGCAACGGCACCGCCGACGGGTCCGTTCTCCAACCGCAGGCCGCCCCGGTAGGCGGCGACGATGCCGTAAACGACCGCGAGGCCCAGGCCGCGCCGCCGCGGCTTGGTAGAGAAAAACGGTTCGGCGAACAACCGCTGCTGCACCGCCGCCGACAGGCCGCTGCCGGTGTCATCGACGCGTACCAGGACGTGCGGCCCCGGCCGCAGTCGGCCGTAATACGCCAAGCACTCCGCCGCGGTCAGGTCGATGGACCGCGCTGCCAGGGTAACAACGCCCTTGCCGCCCGGCAGCGCGTCGTAGGCGTTTTCCAGCAAGTTGTGGACGGCCTGGCGGAGGTGGTCTTCGTGGGCGGCGGTCGTCGGCAACTCCGGCGGCAGGTCGAACACCAGGTCCGTGCCGGCGTCCCAGGCGGGCAGCAGGCCGTCGGCCGCGGCGCGGGCGGCGTCGGCCACCTTGCCGTACCGCGGCCCGGCCGGGTCGCCCAGGGCGCACAGTTGGAGAAGTCGGGTCCACGCCGCCGCCCCCTTCGCCCCCCGGTGAATTTCGCCGAGGTAGTTGTGCAGGGCGCTGCCGGGCGCGACGCGCTGGCCGAGGCTCAGCTCCGTGAAACCGAGGATGCCCGTCAGGACGTTGCCGAAGTCGTGGGCCAGCTTGTGCATCAGCCCCGCCGAGTGTTCGAGCCGCCGCTGGCGCTGGCGACGCTCCCCCCACTCCGCCGGCTGCGGATGGTCCCGCGGGGCGGTGGGCAGAATAAAGGCATGGCCGAACAGTGCCAGCGCTGCCGTTTCGCCGGGCGTCCAGGCGTCGCGTCGTTCGTCCTCGACCCAGAGCAGGCAGTCCGGCCCGTCGGCACCACCGGCGACGACTGCCGCGAGACTGCCTTGCGGTCGGCAGGCGAATGTATGGGCACTACCCGGCTCCCGCAGCCGCGCGAGCAGCGTCGGGTCGGCCTCCCAGGGCAAGGGTACCGCGGTCGGCGGTCGGCCGACGCGGACGGCCGGTGCGGCGTCGGGCAGCGGGGCGAGGCCGGCCCCGGTGGCGTCGAAAGCCTCGGCCAGCTGACCGAGTAGGTCGTGCAGAATGGGGCGCGCCGCGGCCGGCAGAGACAACAGGCGGTGTACCAGATCCAACGCTTTTCGGCTCGAATCTTGTACGGACAAATTAGCCTCTGGTTGCGAGCCACGAATCCCGGCCGTCGTCATCCGCGGGGAGCGGGACGGTCGACACGCCGGTCAGGCAAATCTAGGCCAGGAATGGAGGGGCGGTCAAATCGCGCGGCAGTAATTTTTCGGCCGGGCCCAAGGGAAACGGTCCGCCACCGCCGAAAATGCCTGGAAATCAAGGCCGCGGGCCGCAAAAAAGATTTTAGAGGCGGTCGTTTAGCCGCAAGGCGAGCCGGGGGCGTAAGCGACCGGAGTGCGTCTCAGCGACAGACTCCGGTCGCTATCGCCCGGCTCGCCAAAACGTTGGACGCTTTACCCTATTTCCCCAACTTCTTCAGCGCGTCCGCGGCGGCCTCGCGCACCGCCTTCTGGCCGTCGCGCTTCGTCTCCGTCAGCCGCTCGACCACGGCCGCCAGGTCGTCGCCCAGGCCGTCGGCACCCAGCGCCGCCAGCGTCTCCACGGCCGCGACCCGCACTTCGAGGACGCGATCGCTCAGGCCCGCCACCAGGTCCTTGACCACGTTCTTGCGCTCCTCGCCGAAATCCTTGATTTTGCCCAGGGAGTGCATCGCCAGGCTGCGGACGAACTTGTCCTCGTCCTTCAGGGCGGCACGCAGCTGGCCGACGGCGGGCCGGGCGTCCGAACCGAAGCCGTCCAGCGTCACCGCCGCCGCCCGCCGCACTTCCGTCGCGTTCTTGGGGTTGGCCAACTCGTTGCCGAGGTCGATCGCGGCAGAGGTCTTCTTGAGCGCGCCGAGCGCCTCGGCCACGTCGGCGCGGACCTCCGTCGGCGCGGCCGGGTCGTGCCAGACCTTGAGGAGCAGTTCCAGGTCCACCGGCGCATCCGGCCCCAATCGGCCGAGCGCCTGGGCCGCCTGGGCGCGGATTAGCCGGTCGCCCTTGTCGTCCTTGAGCACGTCCTGGAGTGCCGGCAACGCCTGGGCGGCGTCGTCGCCGATCCGCCGTAGCGCCTCGACGGCGGCACTACGGACGCCGAGGTTGTCGTCCTTGAGCACCTGGGCCAGCGCCGGCACGGCCAGGCTCGCCGACCATTCCAGCTTGCCCAAAGACGCGGCGCACGCCTCGCGGACGCGCGGCGACTTGTCCCCGCGCAGCGCGGTGGCCAGGCCGTCGCGAACGCCGATGAGCGGCAGCTTGTCTTCCTTGTATTTCTTGTCCCGGAACCCTTCGGGGTCAGTCCGCCGCGAGTTTTCCTTGGCCTCCTCGACCATGCGGCCGGCCATGCGCCCCAGCGACAGCGCGGCACCCTCGCGAATCTTTTCCTCCGGGTCGTCGGCCAGGAGAGCGACGAGGGCCGGGAACACTTGCCGGTTTTTCGGCCCGATGACTTCGACGGCCAGGAGGGCCGCGCGGCGCATCTGCATCATGCCCGGCTGCCAAAGTGTGCGCTGGCCCGCGGCCGACCCGATCGCCCCGACGGCCACTTGCCGACTCGTCTCGGCACGCTCGCCGCGCAGCATTTCGAGCCATTCCGACAGCTTGCGGCCGCGCAACACGGGGTCGTCGTCGTCCGCGCGGACGCCGCCAGCGACGGCCACCAGGACCAGGAGGGTGAGCAACGGCGGCAACCAGGGTCGTTTCATCGGAGAGCACCTTCGGGCGCTGGTCGGCGGGCGGGAGGCAAAGGGCCTTTATGGAAGATAACCAGCGGGCGGAGTTGATGCAAGGAGCGGGCGGCCCGCATGGATTAAAGACGCACGCGCAACCGCGTTCTCACCCGCCGCGCAGCTTCGCCCGGCTCAGGATCGCGTAGACCGGCCCGTCGCGCGTCAGCTCGCTGCTAAGCACCTGGACCTCACGCACGTCGGTCGCGCCCCCGTGCCAGGTTGCGTGCCGGGTCAGCGCGGCGGCCAGTTCCTCGCCGGAGCGGTCGCTGCGCACGCGGCCCAGGGTGATGTGCGGCGTGTACCGGCGCTCCTCACGGCGGTAGCACCCCAGGTCCAACAGCAACGGCTCCAGCGCGGCCTGCAGGGCGATCAACTCGTCGCTGCCCTCGCCGACGCCCGCCCAGACGACGCGCGGCCGCCGCGGGTTGGGAAAGCAGCCGACCGTCTCGACGCCCAGCGTGAAGGGTACACTGTCGGCACAGCAGCCGCCAACCGCCCGGCACACCGGCGTGATTTCGCGCAGGTCCACTTCACCCAGGAAGAACAGTGAGACGTGGAGGTTATCGACCTCGACCCATTTCACGTCGGCGCCGGTCTCGGCCAATTTCTCTTGTAGCACGGCGCAGCGGTCGCGTAAGGTTTTGCCGAGATCGACGGCAATAAAAGTGCGGACGCGGGCCATGAGTGCAATCCCAGAGGTTTTGCCGCTTGCGGCTTTGCGGTCTTCGCAACGCCGCAAGCGGCACATTCTTAATACTCGAAATGTGCCCGCAAGCCAAGAATGGAAACCGGCCCGCGGTCCTGGTTGTACGCCGGGTTGCCCACCTCCTGGAAATCCAGCGTCAGGTTAATGCCCTTTTTAAGCTCCCAGTTGTAGTACGTCTCGACGATGCACTCTTCGCCGTAATGAAGTTGCCCGTCGCCAATGATGAAGCCGATGCCGCCGGCGGTAAGGTAGTTGCGGTGCTCGGACGACAGGCCGTTGGCCACGAACGCCAACCCGACCTGGTCCTGAGGCCGGCACCAGCACCGGCCTTTCAGGAGGAAGCCGAACGCCACCGTGTTGTCGATCTCCGTAAACGCCCACGTCTCGGTATGGCCGTCGTTCCAACCGAACCGCAGGAACGTGCCGAAGTCCTTCGTGACTTCGCGCTCCACGTTCAGGCCGAAGCCGTATTTGACGCGGTAAGCGCGCTCCTGCGTCACGTCTGGATTGACGGGCATTTGCCGATAACTGGTCGCGTAGTTGCCCATGTGGGCGTTGTTCAAATAGCCCATGAGCCGCACCTTGCACGGGTGGTCGTCGTACTGGAAGCGGTACTCAAACTCCAGGGCGTGGCCGTTCGCCTTCAAGAAGCGAGGGTCGATCTCCTCGCCGTTGGCGACGGTCGGCTCGCCCCACACGCCGTAGCGCAGTGCCCAATCCTTCTGGTTGAGGTCGAGCGTCGCGCCGTAGGTGTAGCCGCGCACGTTGGCCGGGTAGTCCCAGGCGCCGTTGTACATGAGCGACCAGTTGAGGAACTGCGTCCGCGGGTCGTGGCTGTACAGGTTGTCGTCGAAGTTGTCGGGCGCGCCCATTTTGCCGACGCGGAACGTGAGGCGCGACACGTCGCGCTTGCCGGCGACCTCGTTCGGCCCGTCTTCCACGTTTTCCTGTTCGCCGCCGAAGCCGATGATCTGTCGGAAAAGTAGGCGGGCGACGTAAGGCGTCGGTTCCGGGATGCCGACGCGCGTCGCCTCGCCGTTGGGAAAGCCGGCCAGGCCCATCGTGTCGCTCAGGCCGCGACCGCCGGAGAGTTCCGGGTTGAAAACCACCGTCCCGCCCTGCCACAGCCGCGCGGCCAGGTACAGCGTCGCCGTCTCGGTCGTGCGGTAATTGACCTTCGACAGAAAGCTGTGCGGCCCCTCGTACGGCGACCGAAACTGCCAGTTGCCTTGCGACACGATCGTGCCCTGGCCGTGAACGCTGTACCACGTCGGCTCTTTCTTTTCGTCCTTGTCCTTATCTTTATCCTTGTCCTTGTCGTCGCCCTTGTCTTTCTCTTTCTCGTCCGCTTTCACTTCCGTGTCGGGGTTCTTCTTCGCCGGTTCCTTGATGGGGTCCAAATCTTTTTTGGGTTCGCCGGTATTCTTCTTGGGTTCGTCGGGGTTGGGATTCTTCTTGCCCGGGTCTTTGTTGTCGTCCTGAAAACGGGTCGCCCCGGTCGGAGGCACCGGGTAGGGGGACTGGGCGAATGTGACGGCGCACACGGCCAGGAGCAACGCCGCCGCGCCGGCGAGTTTAGTCGTTTGGGAATGCATGCGCGTCGTCCCCCGGCGCGCCGCGGCGCGCGGACCTGTCGATAGAGAATGAGCCTTGAAGGAAGGGGACATACCGGCAGGGCCGGTTGGGGTCAAGAGGGGTTGCCGCGTGCGGCTGAGCGCGCCGCGCTCAGCCGCAAGCGGCAAATGCCTCAGAAGCTCAGCATCGCCCGATACTGTTCCAGCCGCGCGTCGATCTCGGCCCGTTCCAGCCGTTTCAGCCGGTCCAGGCCGAAATCCTCCACCGTGAAGCTCGCCACCACGGTGCCGTACGCCATCGCCTTGCGTAACCGGTCGTCCAACGTGTGCGACGCCTTGTCCGCACCGGCCGCGTCCTCCGCGGCCAAATAGCCCAGGATGCCGCCCGCGAAGCTGTCGCCGGCGCCCGTCGGGTCCACGACGTTCATCGACGGAAACGCCGGCACCACGAAGATCCGCTCGTCGTGGAACAGCATCGCGCCGTGCTCGCCCTTTTTCAGGATGACGAACTTCGGCCCCAACTTCTGCACCGCATGGCCGGCGCGGACGAGGTTGCTCTCGCCGGTCAGTAGCTTGGCCTCGCTGTCGTTGAGCAAGAGGCCGTCGATCCGCGGCAGCAGCTGCAACAGGTCGGCACGCTGCGTGTCGATCCACAGGTCCATCGTGTCGGCCAGTACGAGCTTGGGCTTCGTAACCTGGCTTAAAACGCGCGCCTGCAACTGCGGCAGGCCGTTGGCGAGGAAGACGTATTCGCTATCGCGGAAGGTCTCCGGCAGCACCGGCTCGAAGGTGCCAAAGACGTTCAAATGCACTTCGAGCGTGTCGCGCGTGTTCATGTCCTGGTGGTAACGGCCCTTCCAGCGGAAGGTTTTGCCCTTGGCCGTGACCAGGCCGGCGGTGTCGATCTTGCGGCTCGCGAACAGCTTGCGGTGCTCGTCGGGAAAGTCCTCGCCGACGACGCCGACCAGGCGCGGCGTCGTGAAGAAGCTGGACACCACGGAAAAAAAGGACGCCGAGCCGCCCAGGGCGTCATCGACCGTACCGTTGGGCGTCTCGATCGAATCGAAGGCGATGGAACCGACGACGAGCAGCGACATGCAATTTGCTCCCCTACTTGGGTCAGTAATGGACGGAAAGGATGAGGGCGGAAGGAGGAAGGATGAAAAAACACTTCAATTGTCTTTTATTCATCCTTCATCCTTCCGCCTTCATCCTTCCTTCGACGAGCGTAACGGTGACGCCCTCTTGCACGACCTTGCCTTCCTGGTTCAGGAGTTGCCGTTGCCAGGTGATCTCGCCGCGGCGGCCGCGGGCGCGGACTTCCTTGGCCACCACCGTGCTGCGCACGTGGATCGTGTCGCCGCTGAAAATAGGGCCTTTGAAGTGCCATTCGTTGACGCGCAGGATGGCGAGCGTGCGCATGGGCGGGCTGTAAAGGCCCAGGCCGCTGGCGACCGAGAAGACGAGCAGGCCGTGCGCGATGGGCCGGCGGAACGCGGTCGTCTTGGCAAACTCGTGGTCCAGGTGGATCGGGTTGAAGTCGCCGCTGAGGCCCGCGAAGTTGACGATATCCGCCTCCGTGATCGTCCGGCCGAGCGACTCCCACTGTTGACCGACCTCGACGTCATCGAAGTACAGGTGTTGAGTGGTGAACGACATGAACGCTTCTCCCTGCCACGACCCCACCGGCTGCCCGCGTCAGGGCAGTGTACTGAATGGGCACGGCGCTCCGCAAGGGGTTCCGGGGTGGTTGGTGGTTGGTGGGATTAGACCCCGAAGATGGCTATTAACTTCCGCCCCTCCGGGGCTAAAACAAAACCCGCCATCCGACACCCGATTTTTGGAGAACTGCCGTCATGCAACTCGGCTTCGTCAGTGCGATCCTGGGCGACCAGTCGCTGGAACAAGTGTTGGCCTACGCCCGCGACGAGGGGTTCGCCTGTGTCGAGCTAATGTGCTGGCCGCCGGGCAACGCGGACCGCAGTTATGCCGGCGTCTGCCACCTCGACGCGACCCATTTCACCAAAGACCACGCCGCCCAGGTGCAAACATTGGTGCAAAAGTACGGCGTCAAGATTTCCGGCCTGGGCTACTATCCGAACCCGCTCGACCCGGACGCGAACCACCGGCGCGTCGTCGCCGACCACCTGAAGCGCGTCATCGACGCCGCGGCCCTGCTCGGATTGGCGGTCGTCAACACGTTCATCGGCCGCGATCCGCACCTGTCGGTCGAGGCGAACTGGCCGCTGGTGCGCGGCGTGTGGCCGGAGCTAATCCGCCACGCCGAGTCGGCCGGCATTCAAATCGGCATCGAGAATTGTCCGATGCTGTTTTCCAAGGACGAATGGCCGGGCGGCAGGAACTTGGCGGTGTCGCCGGCCACCTGGAGGGCGTTGTTCGAGGCGGTGCCGAGTACGCATCTGGGCCTGAATTTTGACCCGTCGCACCTGATCGGGCAGCACATCGACTACGTTCGCTGCATCAAGGAGTTCGGCCGGCGCATCGTCCACGTCCACGCCAAGGACACGCGCATCGACCCGGACCGCCTGTACGCGGTCGGCAACCTCGGCCTGGGTTGGCACACCGCCAAGTTGCCGGGCCTCGGCGACGTGAACTGGGGCGCCCTGTTTGCGGCCCTGACCGACACGGGCTACAACGGTGCGGTGTGCATCGAAGTCGAAGACCGCGCGTATGAAGGGTCGTTGGAAGATCGCAAACGGGCGCTAAGGCAGAGTAAGCGGTATTTGGAACAGTTTGTTTGCTAGTTTGTCCGTTGTCCGTTGTTTTTTTGCAACGGACAACGGACAACGGACAACGGACAACGGACTATTTCCCAATCGCGTACAGCGTGTCCCACCCGCGCAGGTAAATACGTCCGTCGGCGATCACCGGCGTGGCGTTGATGTGGTCGGGCAGCTTGTTCGTCGCCAACAGTTCAAACTTGGGCCCGGCCTTGACGACCGTGACGGTGCCGTCCTGGGCCGTGAGGTAAATCTTGCCGTCGGCGAAGACCGGCGAACCCCGATGGATGCCGGCATGCGTCCGCTCGTTGACGTAGTTCTCTTTGCCGGTTTTCGCGTCGAGACAGGTTAAATTGCCGTCGTCGCACAGGTAAACCAGGCCGTCCACGATCAGGGGGCAGCAGACGTCCGGTGTGTGTTTATAGCGCCACAACTCGGCGTTGCTGCCGGGGGCAACGAGGCCCGTCGCGTCCGGCTTGATGCCGACGATCGGGCCGTTCTTGCACGACGGCACGACGATCAATTCCGGCGTCGCGGTCGGCGAGGTGACGAAGCGGAACTGCTCGTTGTGCCGCCGCTTGTCATTGAGATCGCCGACGCGCCAGATTTCGGAGCCGTCCTTGAGCCGGTGGCCGGTGGCGTAGTCGTTGCCGTGGATGATGAGGTACTCGTCCTTGCCGTTTTGCCCGATCGTGGGCGAGGCGTAGACTTCCCGACCCTCGCCCGTGCCGTCGCTTTCGCGGTCGATCTTCCAGACCTCTTTCGCGTTGGTCTTGTCCAACGCCACGACCTTGGCACCGTTGCGGTTGAGCAATTGCAGATAAAGCCGATCGCCGTGCAGCAACGGCGTCGAGTGGATGCCGCCCCACTGGAACGTCATCTTGCCGTAGCGGTCCTGGACGTTGATGATCCAGACCTCGTTGCCGTCGAAGTCATAGCAGGCCAGGTCGCCGGTGCCGAAATAGAAGTAGGCGCGCTTGCCGTCGGTTCAGGGCGACGGCGAGGCGTCGTTGCAGTCGCCGTGGTACTTCTTGCCGCCGGCCGTGCCGATCTTTTTGCGCCAAAGTTCCTCGCCCTTGGTGCTGACGCACAGGGCGAACAGTTCCTTGCCGTCGTCGGCGGTGAGGAAGATGTGGTCGCCCCAGACGGCCGGCGTGCCGCTGCCCATGCCCGGCAGTTTCAGCTTCCAGGCAATGTTTTTGGTCTGGTCCCATTCGACGGGAAGGTTGGTTTCCTTGCTGATGCCGTCGCCGGTCGGGCCGCGCCACTGCGGCCAGTTGTCGGCGCGGGCCGCAACGCCCACGGCGAAGGCAAGAAACGACGCGGCGAGAATCCAGCGAGCGGCAAGGCGGTAAGTCACGGTGCGCACCTCAGATCAGGCGGGTAATGGAAAAAACGGGCCGGGTGGGCGGGATGCCATTCCCCTTTTGTACCCGATGCGCGTGCGGGACGCCAAACACTTTTGCGGCTTTCGCCTTTTTCCCGCGTCACTTTTCGCGTTTTTTGTGTTGACAGTCGCCCGATCGGTCCTATAATCCCCTTTGCGTCCCCAACAGGCATTTGGCGAACGGGTGGTTATGATCTTGATCTCCAGCCACATTAGCGAGGTGATTTAGGCGCTCTATCCGACAACGCGCGGGGATAGGGCCAAACCGCATCGGTTTGGCTTTTTTATTTGCCTTTGATGGGGGCGTATAGCTCAGTTGGCTAGAGCGCAGCTCTGATAAAGCTGAGGTCCTTGGTTCGAATCCAAGTACGCCCACTACTGCCGCTCGCGGCTTGGCGGAAACTGCGAACGATTTCCGGGGGGCTGTAGCTCAGCTGGGAGAGCGCCGGTTTTGCAAGCCGGAGGCCACGGGTTCGAGCCCCGTCAGCTCCACTGAACGAAAAAAACGTGACGAAAAACGAAATGAACCGTTGACACCCGGCAATATCGTCACTAAGATTAAAATTGTAAGTCGTTGACTAGCAACGAGTTACAATTAGCAGGCGCGGTGCATCCGCAGGCCGTGCTTGCGTCTTGAATGGGTGAGGGTCGCCGCACTCGAAAGCGTGCGGCGACTCCCGGCCAGCAAGAAGTCCTTAACCGGACCGATTCCTGATTGGGGACGTTCGGCGTCGATCTGTTTCTGGCAGACGCGCCGGGCGGTAGTCGTTCCTTGACAAAATGGCAGCGGTAGAAGTTGCAAGTCACAAGACAGCTACAGCGTGTCGGGCTAACGGGCCTGGCACGGAGTGGTTATTTTGCGAACTCTGCGAGCAGCCCGAGAGAGAGATTGGGATCGTTACTCTGCCCCTTTCCTTCCCTGGAAGGGGGCGTAGTGACTTGGAAGCGATGCCGGCTTCGACGATTCCTCCTGGCGACAGGGGGTTTGGCGAGGGCGGGATCAATGCGGCCAAGCTACTAAGGGCATGTGGGGGATGTCTTGGCACCGACAGGCGATGAAGGGCGTGGAAGACTGCGATAAGTCCGGCGGAGCTGTCAAACGAGCGTTGATGCCGGAATACCCGAATAGATACGTACTGAATCCATAGGTGCGTATGGCGAACGGGGGGAACTGAAACATCTCATTACCCCTAGGAAAAGAAAGAAACCTCGACTCCGTCAGTAGCGGCGAGCGAAAGCGGATCAGCCTAAACCAGGGAGGCTTGCCTCCTTGGGGTTGTAGGACCGAGCATAAGAACTCGATTACCCTAGCTGAAGCGTTCTGGAATGTTCGACCGTAGAGGGTGAAAGTCCCGTAAGCGGCAGGGGAAAGGGTTTGGCTCGGCACCTGAGTAGGACCGGACACGTGAAAGTCGGTCTGAATCCGCGGGGCCCATCCCGCAAGGCTAAGTACTCGTCGGTGACCGATAGCGAAGCAGTAGCGCGAGCGAAAGATGGGAAGAACCCCTATAAGGGGAGGATAGTGAACCTGAAACCACATGCCTACAAGCGGTCGGAGCCCTATGGGGGTAACCCCAGGGTGACGGCGTGCCTTTTGCATAATGATCCGGCGACTTACCGTCATTGGCCAGGTTAAGCCGTTCTGCGGCGGAGCCGAAGCGAAAGCGAGTCTGAATAGGGCGTTCAGTCAGTGGCGGTAGACGCGAAACCACGTGATCTACGCATGGGCAGGATGAAGTGCGGGTAACACCGCATGGAGGTCCGAACTCACTAGTGTTGAAAAACTAGGGGATGACCTGTGTGGAGGATTGAAAGTATCATCAAACGTGGAGATAGCTCGTTCTCTCCGAAATAACTTTAGGGTTAACGTCG
>JBBRLG010000218.1:0-11194 GCA_038231495.1 Gemmatales bacterium
CCCGGGATAAGAAAAACGTTGTAGCAGTCACCGGCAGTGGGTAAACTCAAGAGTTGTACCCTCCCGGATTTTGGCGCACCGGTTCCGCCGCGCGTAGCGCCCTCTTTCGTGCATCCGTCCACAAAAGTCGTCGTCCGCCTTGCCAATGAGGCTGCCGTAAGGAGCAGGATCGATGCGACGTTGGTCTCTCACCGCAATCGTGGCGCTGCTATTCGTAGTGGTCCTGTTGCCCCTCGACCACCCGGCAAGGACCGATCAAACAGGGTCCGAAAAGGCGGCCGCGCCGGTCCGCTTCGACCGCGACATTCAGCCGATCCTGGCGCGCTGCGTGCTGTGCCACAGTCCGGGCAAGGCGAAAGCGGGGTTGCGGTTGAACAGCCGGCAAACGGCGACCGCCAAGCTGGAATCGGGCAACCGGGCCGTCGTGCCGGGTGAGCCTGGCGACAGCGAACTGCTGAGCCGAGTCGTGACCGCGGAACTCAGCCAGCGCATGCCGCCCAAAGGCGAGCCGCTCAGCAACGCCCAGGTCGATAAGCTACGCCGCTGGATCGCGGAGGGTGCCGAGTGGCCGGAACACTGGGCGTATCGACCCTTGCAGAAGCCCGACCTGCCCGCGACCCCGGCGCGCAACCCCATCGACCGCTTTGTCAATCAGAAGCTCGCCGAAATGCGCCTGACGCCGACGCCGGCCGCGGATCGGCGTACCTTGTTGCGCCGCCTGTACCTGGACCTGACCGGCCTGCCGCCCACCGCCGCGGAGATGGATGCCTTTCTCGGCGACAAGGCGGTGGACGCCTACGAGCGTGTGGTGGACCAGTTACTAGCCAGTCCGCGCTACGGCGAACGGCAAGCCCGTCACTGGATGGACGCCGTTCACTATGCCGAGACGCACGGCCACGACCAGGACCGGCCGCGCGAAAACGCCTGGCCCTACCGCGATTATTTGATCCGTGCGTTCAACGACGACAAACCCTACGCCCGCTTCATCGAAGAGCAGGTGGCTGGCGACGTGCTGTTTCCCGACGACCCCTGGGCGACCGTGGCCACCGGTTTTCTCGCCACCGGGGCTTGGGACGAGAGTTCTCTGCGCGACATCCGCGAAGATTCCATCGACCGCGAAATCGGCCGCAACCTGGACCGCGACGACATTGTGACGACCGTCATGTCCACGTTCGTGAGTACGACGGTCCACTGCGCCCGGTGCCACGACCACAAGTTTGACCCGCTCCGCCAGGAGGAGTATTACGGCCTGCAAGCGGTTTTCGCGGGGATCGACAAGGCCAACCGGCCATACGATCTCGACCCGAAGGTCGCGGCGCGGCGGCGTCACCTGGTCGAGCAGGAGGCCCGGCTGCAACGGCGGGGTGAAGCGTTCGAGCGCGCGTTGCGGGAACCTGCCGTGCAGGCCGAGGTCGCCGCGTGGGAGAAGGAGGCCGGCGCCACGGTCGTGAAATGGCAAGTGCTGGAACCCGCCGAGTGCAAGTCGGAGGCCGGCGCGACGCTCACCCGCCAGCCGGACCATTCGATCCTGTCCGGAGGCACCCGGCCGGAAAAGGACACTTACACGGTTGTCGCCGCCACCGCCGTGCAGGGGATTACGGGCGTCCGCCTGGAAGTCCTCACCGACGACACCCTGCCGCACAAGGGGCCGGGCCGTCAGGACAACGGCAACCTGCACCTGAACGAATTCACTTTGACCGCGGCACCGCGCGCCGACGCTGGCACTGCCAAACCAGTCGCCTGGCTATCCGCGTCCGCGGACTTCGACCAGCAAGGTTGGACGGCCGGCAAAGCCATTGACGGCGACCCCGCCACCGCCTGGGGCATCTTCCCGCAGGTTGGCAAACCGCACGCCGCCGTATTCGCGCTCAAGGAGCCGCTACCAAACACCGCGGGCACGACTCTGACGTTCCGCCTGCAACAGACGCACGGCGGCGGCCACCTCATTGGGCGTTTTCGCCTGGCCGTCACCACCGCGCCGCAGCCTGCCGTTGGGACCGCACTGCCGGAGCCGGTGGCCGCCGTCCGCGCGGTCGCGCCGGCCGACCGTACCGACCGGCAGCGGGCCGAATTGGCGGCCTACGTCCTGGCCGAAAAGCTGAACCGCGAGCGGGCGAGTCTCCCCGCGCCGAGCCTGGTCTATTGCGGAACCAGCACGTTTGCGGCGGACGGTTCCTTCAAGCCGACGGCCACGCCGCGACCCCTGCACATGCTGCAGCTCGGCGACATCCGCAAGCCGGGGCCGCTAGTTAAGCCGGGGGCGCTGACGTGCGTGCCGAACCTGTCGTACCGTTCTCCCGCCGAAGCGGACAACGAAGGCACACGCCGTGCGGCCCTGGCGCACTGGCTCAGCGACCCGCAAAACGTGCTCGCGTGGCGCTCGATTGCCAACCGCGTTTGGCAATCGCATTTCGGTCGGGGACTGGTCGATACGCCGAACGACTTCGGCCGCATGGGGTCCGCGCCGACCCACCCGGAGCTGCTCGACTGGTTGGCGGCCACGCTCCAGGAGAACGGCGGTTCCCTGAAGAAGCTGCACCGTCTGATTGTTACCAGCGACGCCTACCGCCGCTCGGTCCAGAATCTAGCGGCGTGTGCGGCGGTGGACGGCGACAACGCTTACCTCTGGCGGATGAATCGCCAGCGTCTGGACTCCGAGTCGGTCCACGATGCGGTCCTGCAAATCTCCGGCAAGCTGGATTTGAAAATGGGCGGCCCCTCCGCGAAGCAATTCATTCAGACGCCGGGTCCGCACGTCACGCCGACGCTCGACTACCAGAACTTCGACGTGGACGCCCCGGCCAATTTCCGCCGCGGCGTCTATCGCTTCGTCTTCCGCACGGTGCCCGACCCGTTCATGGATTCGCTCGACTGTCCCGACGGCAACCAGCTCACGCCGACGCGCGGCGCGTCCGTCACGGCCCTGCAAGCATTGGCGTTGCTGAACGACAAGTTCATCGTCCGCCAGAGCGAACACGTCGCCGACCGCATCGCGCGTACGCAGACGGGTACGGAGAAACAGGTCGCCGAGGCATACCGGCTGATCCTCTTGCGCGCCCCGACGGCGAAGGAGTCCACTGCCGTCGGCGCGTACGCGGAGAAACACGGCCTGGCCAACGCTTGCCGGATGCTTTTGAACAGCAACGAGTTTATGTTTGTCGATTGAGTGCCATGCTTCGCGGCCCTTTCGGAGGACTGTGCATGAACCTGACTGCCGAGCAATTGCTAGACGCCGTTCTGGCTCTCCCTGCCGAGGAGCGCTTGGAAGTCGCAGAGGCCGTGGTCGCCTCGCTCCAGCCCTCCGATCAGTCGCCTCTCGATGACGCTTGGCGGGAGGTCATCCGCCGACGCTCGGCCGAACTACGGTCCGGCCAGGTAATCGGAATCCCCTGGGAGGAGGTCAGGCGACAGGCTCGGGAGAAGGCCGGTGGCTAATATCATCTTCCACCCCGAGGCCCAGGACGAGTACGAAAGGGCGCTCGCGTGGTATCAGGCCCGCAGTCACCGGGCCTCCGCTCGGTTTGAGGCAGAGGTTCAGCGGCTGTTGGGCCTGGTGCAACTCAATCCTGAGTCCTTCCCGGCATTTGACGACGATCACCGCTTTGTCGTCTTGCGCCGATTTTCATACACGCTGGTTTACCAGATTCATGCCGACCGAATCTTTGTCATGGCGGTGGCCCAAGCGGGGCAGCGGCCCGGCTACTGGCATGGTCGCGGCTGATAAGATACCCGAGGCAAAAGGCGCGGACTCGAAAATCGCTTCGACGAGAAAACCCGCAATGACGAGCGGCGGACGACAGTCCGCCGTGGTCGTGCCGAAGTCGTGCGGTAGCCACGGCGGACTGTCGTCCGCCGCTCGCCTCAGACTAAATTCCGCCACCGTTTATTAATGTCCAGTAAACTTTGGAGATTTGAATCATGCAGCGGCGCGATTTTCTGTTGAACGCGGGCGGAGGCCTTGGCGGCGTCGCCCTGGCCTGGATGCTCGGCGAACAAAACGTCCTGGCAGACCCGGCCCGCCCGCGGCTCGACCTGAACGGCGGTCGGCACCACCCGGCCAAGGCGCGGCGCGTGATCCAGCTGTTCATGAACGGCGGCGTCAGCCAGATGGACACGTTCGATTACAAACCCGAATTGGCCCGCCGCGACGGCCAGAAGGTCGATTTCGGCATCACGGCCGCCGTCACCAGTCCGGCCGGGGCCGTGATGGCTTCTCCGTTCGAGTGGAAGCAGCACGGCCAGTGCGGCCGCTGGGTCAGCAGCGTCTTTCCGCACACGGCCCGGTGCGTTGACGACCTCGCCTTCCTGATGGCCATGCGCTCCAAGACGAACGTCCACGGCCCGGCCAGTGCCATGCAGAACACCGGCTTTCTCCTGCCCGGATTTCCGAGCATGGGTTCCTGGGTCACCTACGGCCTGGGCAACCTGACGGAGAACTTGCCGGCGTTCGTCGTGCTGCCGGACGCCCGCGGTTTGCCGTACAACAACACCGCCAACTTTTCGTCGGGCTTCCTGCCGATGGCGCACCAGGGCGTCGTCATCAAACCTTCCGCGCCAATCCCCATTCCCAACCTGCAACCGCCGAAAACCGCCAAGCAGGTCACGCCGGCCAGCGAAGAGGAAGGGCGCGCGCTCTTGCGCCAGCTGAACGAGGACCACCGCGAGCAGCATCCCGGCGACTCCCGCCTCGACGCGCGCATTGCCTCTTACGAATTGGCAGCGCGCATGCAACTGAGCGCTCCCCAGATCCTCGACCTCTCCGGCGAGACTGAGGCGACGCGCAAGCTCTACGGCCTGGACGAAAAAGAAACCGCCGATTTCGGCCGCAACTGTCTGATCGCGCGGCGGCTGGCCGAGGGCGGTGTGCGCTTCGTGCAAGTGTGGAGCGGCATGGGCGGGCCGAAGAACAACTGGGACAACCACGAGAACATCAAGACCGAATTGCCGTTCATCGCCCGGACCGTTGACCGGCCGGTCGCCGGGTTGCTGCACGACCTGAAACAGCGCGGCCTGCTCGACGACACGCTGGTGGTGTGGACGACCGAGTTCGGGCGGATGCCGTTCACCCAGGGCGCGACGGGCCGCGATCACAACGGCGGCACGTTCGTAACCTGGCTCGCGGGTGCCGGCGTCAAGGGCGGCGTGAGTTACGGCAAGAGCGACGAGTTCAGCTACCAGACCGTTGAGGACGAGACGTACTGCTACGACCTGCACGCGACCATCTTGCACCTGCTGGGCGTGGATCACGAACGCCTCACCGTCCGCCACAACGGCATCGACCGCCGTCTCACCGACGTTCACGGCCATGTTATTCGGGAGGTTCTTTCCTGACGAACAAAGAAATTCACCGCGTTCTCCGCGGTGAATTCTGCTTTCAGGTTTTCTTTGACTTTGCCGTCGGACAGATCGACACGAGGCTGAAATGGTACGCAGGCACTTCGCGATTCTCGTTCTCGGTCTAGCCCTGACGACGGCCTGGGCGGAACGGAACGCCGTCTCCAGCGCCGACCCTAAAGACCCGAAGTCAAAAGCGCCGTCTTTTAAGGACGACATTCGGCCCCTGCTGCAAGCGAAATGCGTGCGCTGCCACACCGGCAAAGTCCCCAAGGGGGAGCTGGACTTGAGTACGCCGCAAGCGATCGTTAAAGGTGGTTTAGCCGGCCCCGCGATCGATCCCGGCAAGCCCGACGACAGCCCGCTTTACGAGAAAGTACGGAAGGGCCTCATGCCGCCGCCCGCAAAAAACGAGCCTCTGGCCGCGACCGAGGTGGAAACCGTCCGGCGCTGGATCGCGGCGGGAGCCACCTTCGACGTGCCGGACGGCGAGAAGGCGGCAGCACTGCCCGTGGCGCTGACGCAGCACGACGTGCTACCGATTGTGCTGCGGCGTTGTACGGCGTGTCATGGTCTGCGCCGCCAGGAAGGCGGCCTCGATCTGCACACGCGCGCGGCCATGCTGCGCGGCGGCAAATCCGGGCCGGCGCTGGTTCCCGGCAAACCCGACGACAGCCCGCTAATTAAACGAACCCGCCTGGGGCAAATGCCGCCGCCGGAAAAACTGGTGGAAGGCAGCGTCAAACCGATCGAGAAGGCCGAGATCGACGTGCTGGCCAGATGGATCACCGCGGGAGCGCCCGAAGCCGTCGTCGAGCCGGACGTGGCCACCACCGCGCCCGATCCGCTGATGACCGACACCGACCGGGATTTCTGGTCGTTTCGGCCGCCGCGCGCGGTCAAGGTTCCAGCCGTACGGCACACCACTCAGGTGCGAAACCCCATCGATGCGTTCGTCTTGCAAAAGCTGGAGGAGAAGGGCCTTGCCCTGGCGCCGGAGGCCGACCGGCTCACCTTGTTGCGCCGTGCCTCGTTCGACCTGACCGGGCTGCCTCCCGAACCGGCCGAAGTTCAGGCGTTCCTCGCGGACACCGCCCCGGACGCCTACGAGAAACGGATCGACCGCTTGCTGGCGTCGCCCCGCTACGGGGAGCGGTGGGGCCGCTACTGGTTGGACGTGGCCGGCTATGCAGACTCGGAAGGCAAGCGGGAACAGGACCTGCCCCGCGCCCACGCCTGGCGCTACCGCGATTACGTCATCCAGTCGTTCAACGCCGACAAGCCCTATAACCGCTTCCTCATGGAGCAAATAGCGGGCGACGAGTTGGCCGACTACGAATGCGCGCCGACGATCGCGCCCGCGATTTATGACAACCTGGTGGCGACCGGATTCCTGCGCATGGCCCCGGACGCCACCTGGGCGAACATCACGGGCTACGCGCCGGACCGCGTCGAGGTGATCGCCGACGAGCTAGACGTGCTCGGCTCGGCGGTCCTGGGCCTGACGATGAAATGCGCCCGCTGTCACGACCACAAGTACGATCCGATTCCCCAGCGCGACTACTACCGGTTGGTCGCCGTCTTCAAGGGAGCTTTTGACGAGTACGACTGGCTCAAGCCCGACATTCGCCCCGGCATCGGCCCGGTCAGCTCGGACGTGGTTGGCCCCCGGCTGTTGCCAAACGTCACGACCGTGGAAAGAAAAGCCTGGGAGACGCACAACGCCAAGCTCCAGGAAGAAATCGACAAGCTCAAGGCTGCGCCCGACGGCAAGGCGCCGGACGCCGACGCGCGGCTCAAGGAATTGCAAGCCCAGCAGAAACCGGAGCCGAAAATCCACGCCCTGTGGGACCGGGGCGAGCCGTCGCCGACCTATATTTATCGCCGCGGCGATCCCTTGACGCCGGGCCGGCTGGTCGGGCCGGGAGTACCGTCCGTGTTGACCGACGGCAAGACGCCGTTGGTCGTGAAGCCGCCGTGGCCGGGTGCGAAAAAGACGGGTCGGCGGTTGGCGTTTGCGCGCTGGCTGGTGGAACCGGACCAGCCGTTGACGGGGCGGGTGCTGGTCAACCGGCTCTGGAAACAGCACTTCGGCAAGGGCATCGTCAAGAGCCTGGACAACTTTGGCAAGAACGGCACGCCGCCGACGCATCCCGAATTACTGGATTGGCTGGCGCGCGAGTTCGTGCGCCAGGGGTGGAGCCAGAAGGCGCTGCACCGCCTGGTGATGACGAGCAGCACTTACCGCCAGAGTTCCGCCGTGACGCCGGAGCGCGAAAAGCTCGATCCGGAGAACGCCCTGTATTCGCGGATGCCCCTCGTTCGTCTGGACGCCGAGGCGCTTTACGACACGCTCCTCCTGACCAGTGGCCGCCTGGACGAGACCCGCTTCGGGCCGGCGGATGACATCAAGGTTCGTGCCGACGGGTTGATAACGCCGGCCGGCACCGAGCGCGGCTGGCGTCGGCTGCTGTACGTCAAGCACACGCGCAAGCAGCTCCCCACGCACCTGGAGAATTTCGATTACCCGCAGATGAACCCCAACTGCGTGGAGCGGCACGACTCCATCGTCGCCCCCCAGGCGCTCCAACTGATGAACAGCGGCATAGTCCACGAGTTAGCCGGGCATTTCGCACAGCGCGTGACTCACAAGGCCGGGCCGGACCCGGCGAAGCAGATTGAGTTGGTCTACCTGATCGCGCTGAGCCGGCTTCCGAGCGACGACGAGAAACAGGTTGGACTGGACGCACTGAGCAAACTGACCGACAAGTGGACGACGCCATCGACCGACGCCGACAAGCCGGACAAAGAGGCGGCGGGCCTGAAGGCGTTGACGACGTACTGTCACGCGATCGTGAACTCGGCCGGTTTCCTATACGTGGATTGAGTGGGAATGGCAGGTCGCTTGGCGTCGAATCTTCGAGCTTGTGGGACGAATAGGGCGCGGATAAAATACCATTATTTCGACTACCCCCTTGAGGACTATGCGATGGCCACTGATGAAAGAGCTATTCATATCGTGGATCACGGTCGAGGTCCGCAGCTAGCGACATGCCGAATCACGGTCCAGGACCTCGTTCCCTATTTGCAGCAAAACTGCACATGCGAGGAGATCATGGACATCATGCCCGTTTTGACGAAGGAGGAAATTCAGACTATTCAGCAATATGTGCGCGACAACTATGACGCGGTAATGGCGCAGGACCGCCGCATCCGCGAACGCAACGCCCAACGAACGAGTCCGCCGGAAATCCAAGAAATCCGCGAGAAGGGGCGCGTCAAGGCGTTGGCCCTGATGGAGCAGTTCGCGAAGAATAAGGGCGGAGGAAAAGAACGGTGATCCTTCTCCTCGCTGATATAAACATTCAGCGCCACATTGAAATCATGACGAAGCGGATGCAGGCCGAACCTTGGATTGAATTTTGGAACCACCTGGAATTGTCCTTGGCGTCGTTCGCTGATCTCGGCCTCAACCCAGCGGATTCGGACGCGGTGCTCTGGCATCGCTGTCAGCAACGGAGAGCCTTTCTATTGACGAACAACCGCAATGATGACGGCCCGGAGTCGCTGGAAACCACGATTCGGACGTGCAATACGCCGCACAGCTTGCCGGTCTTCACCATCGGCGATGCGGAAAAGCTGAAGAATGAACACGAGTATTCGGATCGAGTGATCTGGGGTTTGCTGGAATACTTGCTGGAAATTGACAACCTTATGGGAACCGGCCGTCTCTTCTTGCCAGGGAACGACTATACTCACCCAGGCTTGGAATGACACAAGCCCGACGCGCAAGCGAGGGACGGTCCCTCGCTTGCGCGTCGGGCTCTTCTGAAAATAGGCCATCGCCTGGACAGACGATCACAAGTCCAGCCCAGTTTCATAGGTCGTGGGGTCGCGCAGCAACATGACCACTTGTGTCAAGTTGCCCCGCGCCAAGTATAACCTTGTCGAATCTTTTCATCCATTGAAAGGGTGATATCCATGCCGCCGGTCAAGGCATCCACGTTGCCAATGGTGCGACCATGACAAACAGCCTGTCCCGCCGGGGCTTCTTCCACCAGGTGGCCGGCGGCATTTACGGTGCAGCACTGACCTACCTGCTGGGCCGCGATACCCAACTGCGCGCGGCGGAAGCGGCCGGCAAGCTGCCATTCGATTTGCAGCTACGGTCGCCGCATTTCGCGCCGCAGGCGAAATCGGTCATCCACCTTTTCATGAACGGCGGCCCCAGCCAGATGGACTTGTTCGATCCCAAGCCGATGCTCGACAAGCACCACGGCGACCCTTACTTCAACAAGATCGCCGGCGAGGTCGAGAATCCGCAAAGCGCCGGTGCGCTGATGCGCAGCCCGTTCAAATTCGCCCGGCACGGGCACAGCGGGATGTGGGTCTCCGACGCGCTGCCGCACCTGGCCGACCATGCCGATGACCTTGCGCTGATCCGCTCGATGTTCACGACGAATCTCACGCACGAGCCGGCGGTTTACCTGATCCAGACCGGCAAGATGGCGCCGGGCAAGCCGACCCTCGGCTCGTGGGTGGTGTACGGGCTGGGCAGCGAAAACCAAAACCTGCCCGCTTACGTCGTGCTCGACGACCCCCTCGGTCTGCCGGTGAACGGCACGGAGAATTGGCAGCCCGGATTCCTGCCGCCGCAGTTCCAGGGAACGCGCTTCCGCGCAACCGGCTCGCCGATCCTTAACCTGAAGAGCGACGTGGCCCGGCCGGCGGCGGTCGTGGAGTTGGAACGCGACCTGCTCGGCCGGCTCGATCAAATGCACAAACAGGAGCGTCCGGGGCAGCCCAACCTCGATGCCCGCATAGCCAGCTACGAACTGGCCGGCCGTATGCAACTGGAAGCGGCCGACGCCCTGGACCTTTCCCGCGAAAATCAGGCGACCAAGGAAATGTACGGCATCGGCCGCGAGCCGACCGACTCCTATGGACGCCGTTGTCTGATCGCCCGCCGACTGGTGGAACGCGGCGTGCGCTTCGTGCAACTCTACATCAACGGCCACATCTGGGACAACCATACCGCGCTGGCGACCGACCTCAAGGCCGCCTGCGACCGCACGGATCAGCCGATTGCCGCGCTGCTGCGCGACTTGAAGCAGCGCGGCCTGTTCGACAGCACGCTGGTGGTGTGGGGCGGTGAGTTCGGCCGCCTGCCCATCGCCCAATTGGCCGCGGACAAGGACGAGCGCAAGGCCGGGCGCGACCACAACAAGAACGCCTTCACCACCTGGATGGCCGGCGCCGGCATCAAGGGCGGGACCACGTTCGGGTCCACCGACGAACTCGGCATGGCCGCCGTCGAGGACCGAGTTTCCGTACCCGACTGGCACGCCACCATTCTACACTTGCTTGGGCTGCGCCACGACCACCTCTTTTTCGACCAAAACGGTCTCAAAGAGAAACTAACCGGCGTGCAGGAAGCCCGCATAGTCCAGGGGATACTCGCCTGAAGACGTTGTGCCAAGAAACGGTTGCCAAACTCACCCTTGCCATCCACCTTTGGCCACCCTTGCCACGCCTTTGGCAAGGGTCAATGAGCGCCGCTGCTCGTCCCGTCGAGTCGCTGCGTGCCAAAATCCCACCCTTGCCAAGTTCGTGCGCTTTGGCAAGGGTGCCGAGGACAGCCGCTGCCGGGCGGTCTGGGGGACGCCAGCGGGAGACCCATCGCGTCAGCGCCGTGCTACCGAAACCGTTCGATTGGCACAAGCAAGGGGTATGAAAATTGGGTGGTGACTCCATCGAGCTTCCTGGCGGAATATGGAAGGCTTGGGCAATCTAGGCAGCCGGTTTTCATGCAAAATCGGGCTATTTGTAGCTCAGGAAGCTCGATGGAGTCACAACCGAA